>NZ_OZ217340.1:1240237-1596150 GCF_965111685.1 Streptococcus oralis | reverse complement strand
TTATTTGGAAAATGATTGGCTTCTTGTGCCAAGTGCTTATCATAGTTTTTAGGACTTGTAAAAGCATCAATGACGATTTTTTCTGGCTGGACTCCTTTTTGAAGCAGGAGAAAGATAGCTTGGTTGTGAAGGGCAACCTTTACAGAAACAGCATTGTAACGCTTTCCGATAACTTCGTTGTACTTGCTCGGTGAAAGGAGGAGCGCTTGATGCGGTATCTTTTCCTTGAGGATAGGGGCAATCTGACGAATCTTTTGGTCTGTCAGAGTCTTAGAATCCCCCACGCTGAGTTTTCGCAAGAAGTCGTGCTGATCAGGTGTCACGAAGGAAGCCACGACAGCCAGTCCACCAAAGTAGGAACCATTTCCCACCTCATCGGTCCCAATCATAGGAAAATCTTGTCCCCTGTTTTCTTGTTGAACTTGGTAGCCAAAGAAACTGGCGTATTGCTCAGCAGCTTCGCCCTGCAGGAGGACTTTTCCAGAAGTATAGATGGAAACTGTTGCCTGAGGGAATCGCAAAAAAAAGCGAATATAGGGATTTTTACTAGGACTGAGAGCCTTCTGATACTGACTTAAAAAGCTCTGAATTTCCTGTTCACTTGGTGTGAGTGTGATACTTGCCATAGTCTCTATTGTACCACAAAAGCAGGAGAATTGGTAAAAACTGACAAAGTTAGCGAAATTTGGTATAATATCGTGAGGTGAATTTTATGGCAAATCTAAATCGATATAAGTTTACATTCGGGAAAAAGACATTAACCTTGACAACCGAGCATGACAACCTCTTTATGGAGGAAATTGCAAAGGTTGCGACTGAAAAATACCAAGCAATTAAAGAACAAATGCCTGGGGCGGATGATGAAACCATTGCGCTTCTTTTGGCGGTCAACTGTCTGTCAACACAGCTCAATCGTGAAATTGAATTTGATGACAAGGAGCAAGAGTTGTTAGAACTCCGCCACAAGTTAATTGCTGTCAAACAAGAACAGAGCAAGATTGAGGATTCCCTATGATTTCAATCCTACTCTTATTGGTTCTTGCTTGGGGCTTTTACATCGGCTACCGTAGAGGTTTGGTGCTGCAAGTTTATTATTTCATAGTTGCAGTAATTTCAGCCTTTGTTGCGGGACAGTTTTATAAATCACTGGGAGAACACTTCCACTTGCTTGTCCCTTATGCCAATCCTCAGGAAGGACAGGGCACCTTTTTCTTCCCTTCAGACCAGCTGTTTCACCTAGACAAGGTCTTTTATGCGGGTCTTGCCTACCTTCTAGTTTTCGGAATTTGTTACAGTATCGGACGTTTTATCGGTTTGTTCCTACACTTGATTCCAACTAAAAAGCTCGATGTCAAATGGTTCCGTATGGGAGCAGGCCTATTGTCGCTATTGGTAACCTTATTTGTCTTGCAAATGGCTCTGACCATTCTTGCAACAGTGCCTCTGGCAGTCATTCAAAATTCACTCGAAAAAAGTATAGTAGCCAAACACATCATCCAAAGTGTCCCTTTTACGACAAACCTTATCAAACAACTTTGGGTGACAAACTTAATCGGATAAAAAGGGCGGGATTTTTCCTAGCCCTTTGTTTACAGATTGGAGGACTGGGTCAAAACCTCTAATTACTATAATCTTGTAAACAAATATACAAGGAAAGAATATGAATACAAAAATACTAGAAACCTTAGAATTTAATAAAATCAAGGCCTTGTTTGAACCGCATCTCTTGACAGAACAAGGACTAGAGGAGTTAAAAGTCTTGGCTCCAACTGCCAAGGTGGATAAGATTAAACAAGCCTTTACAGAGATGGAGGAAATGCAAGCCCTATTTGTGGAGCAGCCTCACTTCACCATACTAGCGACGCGTGAGATATCAGCTGTTTGCAAGCGTCTGGAGGTGGGGGCGGACCTCAATATTGAGGAGTTCCTGCTCCTCAAACGGGTCTTGCTGGCTAGCAGAGAGTTGCAAGGCTTTTATGCCAATCTTGAAAATGTACGCTTGGAGCAGTTGGCGAGATGGTTTGAAAAACTACATGATTTTCCACACTTGCAAGGGAGTCTTCAAGCCCTAAATGATGCGGGATTTATCGAAAATTTCGCCAGTGAAGAGCTAGCACGCATCCGTCGGAAAATCCATGATAGCGAGAGTCAAGTTCGAAATGTCTTGCAAGACTTGCTCAAGCAAAAAGCGCAGATGTTGACGGAAGGGATTATCGCTAGTAGAAATGGCCGTCAAGTCTTACCCGTCAAGAATACCTACCGCAATAAGATTGCAGGTGTTGTTCATGACATCTCTGCCAGTGGAAACACGGTCTACATCGAGCCGCGTGAGGTCGTCAAGCTGAGCGAAGAAATCGCTAGTCTGCGAGCTGATGAGCGCTATGAGATGATTCGTATCCTGCAGGAGTTATCGGAACGGGTCCGTCCTCATGCTTCTGAGATTGCTAATGACGCTTGGATCATCGGCCATCTGGATCTGATTTGTGCCAAGGTGCGTTTCATCCAAGAAAGACAAGCAGTAGTTCCTCAACTTTCAGAGAGCCAAGAGATTCAACTCCTTCATGTTCGCCATCCTTTGGTCAAAAATGCTGTCGCAAACGATGTACACTTTGGTAAGGAATTAACGGCCATTGTCATTACAGGTCCCAATACTGGTGGGAAGACCATCATGCTCAAAACCCTGGGCTTGACTCAACTCATGGCCCAATCTGGATTACCCATTCTAGCCGATAAAGGAAGTCGTGTCGGTGTTTTCGAGGAAATCTTCGCGGATATTGGGGATGAGCAGTCTATCGAGCAAAGCTTGTCTACCTTCTCCAGTCACATGACCAATATCGTAGATATTCTTGGCAAGGTCAATCAGTACTCGCTTTTACTCTTAGATGAGCTTGGGGCAGGGACCGATCCGCAGGAAGGTGCAGCCCTTGCTATGGCTATTTTGGAGGATCTTCGTCTACGTCAGGTTAAGACCATGGCGACGACCCACTATCCAGAACTCAAGGCTTATGGTATTGAGACAGCCTTTGTGCAGAATGCCAGCATGGAGTTTGATACAGCTAGTCTGCGTCCGACCTATCGCTTTATGCAGGGAGTTCCTGGCCGAAGCAATGCCTTTGAAATTGCTAAACGCCTTGGCTTGTCAGATGTCATTGTCGGGGATGCCAGCCAGCAGGTCAATCAAGATAATGATGTCAACCGCATCATTGAACAATTGGAAGAGCAAACGCTTGAAAGCCGTAAACGCTTGGACAATATCCGTGAGGTGGAGCAAGAAAACCTCAAGATGAACCGAGCACTCAAAAAACTCTACAACGAATTCAATCGCGAGAAGGAAACAGAGCTTAACAAGGCGCGTGAACAAGCTGCTAAAATTGTGGAACTCGCTCTAAGTGAGAGTGACCAGATTCTTAAGAACCTCCACAGTAAGTCTCAACTCAAACCCCATGAAATCATTGAAGCTAAGGCTGAGCTGAAAAAACTGGCCCCTGAAAAAGTCGACTTGTCTAAAAACAAGGTCCTGCAAAAAGCCAAGAAAAAACGAGCTCCGAAGGTGGGGGATGATATCGTGGTTCTCAGTTATGGTCAAAGAGGAACCTTGACCAATCAGCTCAAGGATGGCCGTTGGGAAGCCCAAGTCGGTTTGATCAAGATGACCTTGGAAGAGAAAGAATTTGACCTTGTTCAGGTTCAACAAGAAGCCCCAGTCAAGAAAAAACAAGTCAATGTCGTCAAACGTGCTTCTGGTCGTGGTCCGCAAGCCAGACTGGATCTCCGAGGAAAACGGTACGAAGAGGCCATGAATGAGCTGGACGCCTTTATCGACCAAGCCCTGCTCAATAACATGGCGCAAGTCGACATCATCCATGGTATCGGAACAGGTGTCATTCGTGAGGGCGTCACCAAATACCTACAAAGGAACAAGCATGTCAAGAGTTTTGGCTATGCCCCACAAAATGCTGGAGGCAGTGGCGCCACCATTGTAACCTTTAAAGGATAGAGAGAAGAAGGAGTCAATATTTCTGAAAAAAAGAAATGAAAAGTCAAAAAATTTCATAGAATATATTGACAAAGGTTAACTTTTCTTGTAGAATAATAAAAAATTAAATACCAACACCGAATGAAGTTTAATAGAAGTGGAGAAAGGTTTGTTTTCCATGACTGTAAATGGACGGAACTCTGGAGAGACCGTAAAGGCACCGAAGGGGCAAGGCAGGCAACTGCTCAAACTCTCAGGTAAAAGGACAGAGCTAAGATAGACCGCTTTTTGGCATTTATCTAAGCATTCCAGAGTACATGTATCTTGCATGTGCTCTTTCTTTTGGGGTTGAAAAGATAGGAGAAGGATATGTTAGAATTGCTAAAAGCGCTCGATGCTTTCGTTTGGGGACCTCCCCTATTACTGTTATTGGTCGGAACGGGTATCTATCTGACCATCCGACTAGGACTTTTACAGCTAGCTCGTCTCCCTAAGGCCTTTCAGTTGATTTTTACCAAGGACAAGGGACATGGCGATGTATCGAGCTTTGCTGCTCTATGTACAGCCCTTGCAGCTACTGTTGGAACGGGGAATATCATAGGAGTCGCGACAGCCATTAAGGTTGGGGGACCAGGAGCCCTCTTTTGGATGTGGATGGCAGCCTTCTTTGGGATGGCAACCAAGTATGCTGAAGGCTTGCTGGCTATCAAGTATCGCACTAAGGATGCAAATGGAGCTGTAGCTGGAGGCCCCATGCACTACATCCTTTTGGGAATGGGAGAAAAGTGGCGTCCACTTGCTATCTTCTTTGCCCTAGCTGGTGTATTGGTGGCCCTTCTGGGGATTGGTACCTTTACCCAAGTCAATTCAATTACAGAATCTATCCAAAATACAGCTCAAATTGATCCAGCTATCACAGCTTTCGTTTTGTCTGTTTTTGTCGCGATTGCAGTCTTTGGTGGCCTCAAATCCATATCAAAGGTTTCGACAGCAGTTGTTCCATTTATGGCTATTGTCTATATTCTGGGAACTCTTACAGTCATTTTCTTTAATATCGAGAAAATCCCAGCTACGCTTGCACTCATTTTTACTTCAGCCTTTAGTCCAGCTGCTGCGGTAGGTGGTTTTGCAGGTGCTAGTATTCGGATGGCTATCCAAAATGGTGTGGCGCGGGGAGTCTTCTCTAACGAATCTGGTCTTGGTTCAGCTCCGATTGCAGCTGCAGCAGCTAAGACAAATGAGCCTGTCGAGCAAGGCTTGATTTCCATGACAGGAACCTTTATTGATACGTTGATTATCTGTACTCTTACAGGTCTGACAATCTTAGTAACAGGTGTTTGGAGCGGAGAATTAAATGGTGTTGCCTTGACCCAGTCGGCCTTTTCAACAGTTTTTTCACATTTTGGACCTGCCCTTTTGACCATCTTCCTTGTACTCTTTGCCTTTACGACGATTCTAGGTTGGAACTACTACGGAGAACGTTGCTTTGAATTTCTTTTTGGCGTTCGTTTTATCTGGCTTTATCGAGTAGTTTTTGTGCTCATGGTCTTGTTGGGAGGTTTTATCGAGCTGGACATGGTCTGGATCATTGCAGATATCGTCAATGCCTTGATGGCCTTGCCTAACTTGATTACCCTTTTGGTCTTGTCGCCCGTAGTTGTTACTGAGACCAAAAAGTATTTTAAGCACTAACCCAATCACACTTTTAGTGTGATTTTTTTCATTTCATAGACATTTCTTATCAAGGTGATTGAAAATATATATTATCCAAGGGGGAAATTCTATGATAGACTAAATGACAATAAAATGAAAAGAGGTTTCTTATGACAACATTTACCATCCACACAGTAGAATCAGCACCAGCAGAAGTGAAAGAAGTTCTTGAAACAGTACAAAAAGATAACAATGGTTATATTCCCAACCTAATCGGTCTCTTGGCCAATGCCCCGACCGCGCTTGAAGCCTACCGAACTGTCGGAGCTATCAACCGTCGCAATAGCCTGACACCAGTGGAACGCGAAGTAGTGCAAATCACAGCTGCCGTAACCAATGGTTGTGCTTTCTGCGTCGCAGGTCACACAGCCTTTTCAATCAAACAAATCCAGATGAATGATGATCTTCTCCAAGCTCTCCGCAACCGTACTCCAATTGAGACAGATCCAAAACTAGATACTCTAGCTAAGTTTACCTTGGCGGTTATCAATACCAAAGGGCGTGTGGGAGATGAAGCCTTGACTGAATTTTTGGAAGCTGGCTACACGCAACAAAATGCCTTGGATGTGGTTCTCGGTGTTAGTCTTGCTAGCCTCTGCAACTATGCCAACAACCTGGCTAATACGCCGATTAATCCAGAATTGCAACCGTATGCTTAATTCATATCTGAGAAAAAATGAAGTCTGAAATAATCGAACTTCATTTTTTAAGTCCTCATTTAAGCGCTTTTATGCTATACTAATAATAAC
This sequence comes from Streptococcus oralis, assembly GCF_965111685.1. Lineage (GTDB taxonomy): Bacteria > Bacillota > Bacilli > Lactobacillales > Streptococcaceae > Streptococcus > Streptococcus oralis_B. Next base: position 1,589,712 of record NZ_OZ217340.1, on the reverse strand, counting down.
ATGATTATTGGAGGCTCGAATGAAAAAGCTCCCCTTGGTATTTTCTGGCTGTTTATTAGGTTTAGCAGGTGCAGGAAATCTGATTGCAGATACTTGGCCAGTTCTGTCGCATTTATTGAGTCTGATTGGTCTAGTGTTGTGGATTTTCTTTCTGATTCTTCATCTTTTTAATTGGGAAGAAACCAAGCAAGAATTGACCAAGCCCCCTCTTTTATCAGGGATGGCCACTTTTCCTATGGCTGGGATGATTTTAGCGACCTATGTCTTTCGCGTATTCCCTGCTCTTTCTTTGCTAGCACAAGGAATCTGGTGGTTTTCCTTTCTCTTGGATTTGACTTTGATTGCTACTTTTACCATCAAATTTGCCTGTCCGGGTCGGAGGGTCAATGCGACTCCAAGTTGGACGGTACTCTATGTGGGAATAGCAGTAGCAGCCTTAACCTATCCTCTTGTCGGAATCATTGAAATTGCCTATGCAACCTTGATTTTTGGTTTTGTCTTGACCTTCTATCTCTATCCGCTTATTTATAGCGATTTAAAGAAACATCCACTCCCGATGGCCTTGCTTGGACAGGAAGGAATCTACTGTGCTCCCTTTTCTCTACTCTTAGCTTCCATAGTTCGAGTTGGAGGAGCAGGCCTACCGACTTGGCTCTTGATTGTCATGATTTTGGCATCTCAATCCTTCTTTTTCTTTGTGTTGACTCGCCTGCCCCATATTTTAAAGCAAGGCTTTCAACCAGCTTTCTCAGCCCTCACCTTTCCAACCATTATCACAGCTACTTCGCTCAAGATGGCTCAGGGAATCTTGAGACTTCCATTTCTGGATTATCTAGTATTGGCTGAAACCGTTATTTGCCTCACTATTTTATTCTTTGTATTGGGTGCTTATCTGATTTGGTTACGAAAAAAGGTCTAGCTAGAAATAGCTAGGCCTTATTTTTATGGTTTGATAACTTCACCGCCACCCATGTATGGACGAAGAGCTTCTGGAATGGTTACAGAACCATCTGCATTTTGGTAGTTTTCAAGAATAGCAGCAACTGTACGTCCAACTGCAAGTCCAGAACCATTCAAGGTGTGAAGAAGTTTAACTTTACCATCTGCTTCATCACGGTAACGGATTTGGGCACGACGAGCTTGGAAATCTTCTGTATTTGAACAGCTTGAGATTTCACGGTAGGTATTTTGCGCTGGAATCCAAACTTCCAAATCGTAAGTCTTGGCAGCTGAGAAGCCCATATCTCCAGTAGAGAGCGCAACCACACGGTATGGAAGGTTGAGTTTTTGAAGAATGTTTTCAGCGTTGGCTGTCATTTTTTCCAATTCTTCGTAAGATTCTTCTGGTTTGGCAAATTTGACCATTTCAACCTTGTGGAATTGGTGCAAACGAATCAAGCCACGTGTATCACGACCAGCAGAACCAGCTTCAGAACGGAATGATGGACTCATGGCAGTAAAGTAGATTGGTAGGTCTTTACCGTCAAGGATTTCATCACGGTAGTAGTTTGTCAGAGGTACTTCAGCAGTAGGAATGAGAACATAATTAGTGTCTTTCAATTCAAAAGTATCTTCCTTGAATTTTGGATATTGACCAGTGCCAAACATAGAATCATGGTTAACCATGTATGGTGTGATGACTTCAGTATAGCCCTCTTTTCCATGCTCATCCAACATAAAGTTGTAGATAGCACGTTCCAAACGAGCACCAAGCCCTCTATAGAAGAGGAAGCGAGCACCAGTAACTTTTGCTCCACGTTCCCAGTCAAGGATACCAAGATTTTCACCAAGATCCCAGTGAGCTTTTGGTTCGAAGTCAAACTCACGTGGTGTACCCCAACGGCGAACTTCAACGTTGTCATCCTCATCAGCCCCAACAGGAACGCTGTCGGCAGGGATGTTTGGAAGAGTAGTGGTAAATTCTGTCAACTTAGCATCGATGTCTGCCAATTCAGCATCCAAGGTTTTGACTTCAGCAGATAGGGTTTGCATCGCTGCAATCTTGTCATCGGCATTTTCCTTGTTGCGCTTGGCTTGGGCAATCTCAGCAGAAACAGTGTTACGTTCTGCTTTGAGGGTTTCAACCTTGACCAAGATGTCGCGACGTTTAGCATCGATTTCTTTCATATCGTTTAAGACAGCAGCATCTACACCACGTGTAGCTAATTTTTCAGCAACAGCATCAAAATCTGTGCGAATACGTTTAATATCTAACATAAGTCCTCCTTTATGAAAAAAGCACACCTGACAAAGTGTTGGAGTGGCAGGGCCACGGTTCCATCCAACTTCACAGGTGTGCACTTGATTGTATATGTAATTGTGAACAACGGTAGAATTTCACCTATCCCTCCTATCTGCTCGCAGCACCCGCAGACTTTCTGAAAGAAGGAGATAACCTACTTATCCGTTGCTATGATTATACTAAAGTTTTTACTTTTTTGCAAATAGATTTTTAAGTTTTTGTCCAATGGTCTGGAGTAGAGTCGGAAGTTTCACAACCTTGTCATTTCCAAGCTTTTCCCGAGCGATTTTGAGGATAGCTCCAGAGTCTTTTGAAGCAAAGAGGAATTTTCCTTGGTCAGTAAAGACTTCAAAGTGGCGACTGATTTTGCGACCACTTACGTTGGCTCCGATTTGCTGAATGCTGGACCAAGGAATTTGGATATATTGTTCGACATTGACATCAGGATAAAACTCTAAGGATTGATCCCCAACTAGAAATTTTCCGACTTTTCCAGAAATGGAGAGATAGGATGTTCCAGTGGTTTGTAGGTCAATGACTTTATTGAGTGATTGGGCCATGATTAATCTTCCTTATTTTCATCGAAAAAGGCATGATAAAGAGCCTTGATAGCTGCCTTTTCTTGATCTTTATTGACAACAAACATGATGGAAACTTCACTTGAACCTTGGGACATCATCTGGATGTTGATCTTGTTTTCAGACAGAGCACGTGTTGCAGTAGCTGTTACACCAATGTGGCTCTTCATCTTTTCTCCGACAATCATAATGATGGAAAGGTCATGTTCGATTTCAGCATGATCCACTTCAGCCTTTTGAACGAGTTGACGTAGAATTTCTTCTTCTTTGATAGGAGTCAATTCACGGGAGCGGAGGATGATTGAAAGATCGTCGATACCCGTAGGCATGTGTTCCCATCCGATGTTAAGATCTTCTAGGATTTGTAGAGCCTTGCGACCAAATCCTACTTCACGGTTCATGAGATATTTTGACATGTTGATGCTGACGAATCCTGAGTCACCCGCAATCCCTACTACTGGGAATTTATCACTACTGTGTTCTAAAACAATGCGTGTTCCTGGGTGGTCAGGATTATTGGTATTTTTGATAACCAGAGGAATTTTCCCACGGTAGGCAGGGAGCAGAGCTTCATCGTGAAGGACTGAGAAACCTGCATAGGCCAATTCACGCATCTCACGGTAGGTCAATTCAGGGATAGAGTGCGGTTGGTGAATGATACCCGGATGGGCAGCAAAGATACCGTCAACATCCGTAAAGTTTTCGTAGAGATCAGCTTTGACACCTGCAGCAATGATGGAACCTGTTATGTCGGATCCACCACGTGAGAAGGTACAGATTTGATCTTCCTTAGTCACACCAAAGAAACCAGGGATGACAAGGACTTCGGTGCTATCAGCCAAGCCTTCAATCTTATCATAACTAGATGGGATGATGCGAGCATTTCCAGGTTCACTTGTGACAACAATTCCAGCTTCTCTTGGGTGAACATAGCGTGCATCGATGCCGTTTTGGTTAAAGTAGGCTGCGATCAATTTGGCGTTGTTGTTTTCTCCAGCCGCTAGGAAGGCGTCATAGAGAAAGTCATTTTCTTCAATGGGAAGAGTCGCTAAGGCCCGAATACTTTTAGAGATTTTTTCTAAAACGGCAGGTTTTAACCTTAGTTCACTAACCATAGCGGCATAACGGTCGATGATCCAGCTTTGGCTAGCACTGATGTCATTTCCAGCCACATAGTCACGATAGTATTTGATCAAGGCATCAGTTACCTTTGTATCTTCAGCATTGCGTTTGCCAGGTGCAGAAACGACTACAAAACGGCGTTCTTTATCACATTTAACGATGTTTAAAACTTTTTCTAACTGACCTGCAGAGGCAAGCGAGCTTCCCCCAAATTTTACAACCTTCATAAGGACTCCTCAAGTAAGTATTTTATACGATTATAGCAGAAAGAGGGGCATTTTTCAATGACGAAAACAACTTCCTATTGTAATAGAAGAAAACACTAACTTATTCTGAAAAGCGATAACGATTTAGATTAAAAAGTAAGAGTGTCAAATTTTACTCACACTCATAATGAATGGGATAATAATCAGCTGAGACACTTTCCTTTAGTTTTTCCTTGCCTCTTTATCCAAAAAAAGGTATACTTTGATGATGAAACAATTTTATTGTCTTACAAAAAAAAAGGAGAAGCTATGAATCATATCTTATATCAGATCGTAGATGATCTTGCTATCATTACTTTGAATCGTCCCGAAGTGGCAAATGGTTTCCATATCCCAATGTGTGAGGAAATTTTAGAAGCTTTGACTCTAGCAGAGCAGGATCAAGCTGTGCAGTTCATCTTGATTAATGCTAATGGGAAGGTCTTTTCAGTTGGGGGAGACTTGGTTGAGATGAAACGAGCAGTAGACGAAGATGATATCCCTTCTTTGAATAAGATTGCAGAATTAGTCAATACAATTTCTTTTAAAATCAAGCAAATTCCTAAACCTGTTTTGATGGAGGTAGATGGAGCGGTTGCTGGTGCTGCAGCAAATATGGCAGTAGCAGTCGATTTTTGCTTGGCGACTGATAAGGCAAAATTCATCCAAGCCTTTGTTGGAGTTGGCTTGGCGCCAGACGCTGGTGGGATTCATCTCTTGAGTCGTAGCATCGGGGTAACACGGGCTGCACAGCTTGCCATGACAGGTGAAGCCTTGACCGCAGAAAAAGCACTGGAATGGGGCGTGGTATACCGTGTTTGTGAAGTTGACAAATTAGAAAAAACAAGAGAACAAGTTCTGAAAAAATTAAGAAGAGGTTCAGCAAACTCATACGCAGCGATTAAAAAGTTAGTTTGGGAAAGTCAATTTAAGGATTGGCAGAATTATGCTGAATTAGAATTGGAATTACAAGAATCGTTATCTCTAACTGAAGACTTTAAAGAAGGGGTTCGAGCACATTCTGAAAGAAGAAGACCAAAATTTTCAGGAAAATAAAAAAATACTTGCATAATTTTTTGAAGTTTGTTATACTTTTTCTATCAAATGTTTTGATTGTAAAAGCTTTTTGAGGGGGAGGGAAAAAGTTTGGACTACCAACAAGTAAATGATTATCTAACATCTATTTTTAATAACGTCCTTGTGATTGAGGAGGTTAGCTTAAGAGGTAGTCGATTCAAAGACATCTCCATCAAAGAAATGCACACGATTGATGTGATTGGGAAGTTCCCGGAGGCAACGCCAAGTAAGGTTTCAAAAGAACTGATGGTAACTCTTGGGACAGTGACGACGAGTTTGAATAACCTGGAGAGAAAAGGTTATATTGAGCGTATTCGTTCTGACCAAGACCGTCGAGTGGTCTATCTGCATTTGACAAAGCAAGGCCGTTTGGTTCACCGTCTTCATAAACGATTCCACAAGGCTATGGTCGAAAAAATCATCGATGGCATGAGCCCTGAGGAAAAAGAAGTCATGGGCAGAGGCTTGACGAACCTTTATCAATTTTTGGAGGATTTGAAATAATGGCCTTTGCTAAAATAAGCCAAGTTGCTCATTATGTCCCAGAGCAAGTGGTCACTAATCATGACTTGGCTCAAATCATGGATACAAGCGATGAGTGGATTTCAAGTCGGACAGGAATTAAACAGAGACATATCTCAAAAACGGAGTCTACAAGTGACTTGGCGACAGAAGTTGCTAAGAGCTTACTGGATAAAGGGAGCTTAACAGCAGATCAGATTGATTTTATCATTGTAGCGACGATTACTCCTGATTCGATGATGCCTTCTACGGCAGCTCGGGTTCAGGCAAATATCGGAGCGCATAGAGCTTTTGCCTTTGATCTTACAGCAGCTTGCAGTGGCTTTGTATTCGCTCTCTCAACTGCTGAAAAATTTTTAAGTTCTGGACAGTTCAAAAAAGGGATTGTTATCGGGGCTGAAACCTTATCCAAGGCAGTTGATTGGTCAGATCGTTCGACAGCTGTTCTCTTTGGGGATGGTGCTGGTGGGGTTCTCTTGGAAGCGAGCGAAACACGTCACTTCCTTGTGGAAAGTCTCTATACGGATGGCTCTCGGAGCGAGTGTTTGACCTATGGTCAAACGGCTTTGGCTTCCCCTTTCTCGGATCAAGAAGCAGTTCCTGCTTTTTTGAAAATGGATGGACGAGCAGTTTTTGATTTTGCAAATCGTGATGTTGCTAGATCGATCAAAGAAACCATTGAAAATGGTCCAATCGTAGCATCAGAATTGGATTATCTCTTGCTTCATCAGGCAAATATCCGCATTTTGGATAAGATGGCTAAGAAGATCGGTGTTGACCGAGACAAGCTTCCTGCCAATATGATGGAGTATGGGAATACCAGTTCAGCAAGTATCCCGATTTTGCTCTCAGAGTGTGTGGAGAATGGCATGATTCGTTTAGATGGTAGCCAGACGATTCTCCTATCAGGCTTCGGTGGAGGTTTGACATGGGGCACACTCATTCTTACAATCTAGGTAATCATGTGGTAAACACATAGTTATAAATTTTTTATATTTTAAAGGAGTCCTATCATGGCAGTATTTGAAAAAGTACAAGAAATTATCGTTGAAGAACTTGGGAAAGACGCATCAGAAGTAACACTTGAATCTACTTTTGATGATTTGGATGCAGATTCATTGGACTTGTTCCAAGTAATCTCTGAAATCGAAGATGCTTTCGATATCCAAATCGAAGCAGAAGATAACTTGAAAACAGTTGGTGACTTGGTTGCCTACGTTGAAGAGCAAACAAAATAATTAACATATTACTAGAAGGAGTAGGGGAAACCCACTCCCTCTTGTTTAGGTAATAGTTTGAAACTCAAATGATAAAATCGTCGAACTATTACGTAAGCAAGGAATGATGGAGGCACTATGAAAACACGTATTACAGAATTATTGAACATTGATTATCCTATTTTTCAAGGAGGAATGGCCTGGGTTGCAGACGGTGACTTGGCTGGTGCAGTATCAAAAGCTGGTGGTCTAGGGATTATAGGTGGTGGGAATGCACCTAAAGAGGTCGTAAAGGCTAATATCGATAAAATCAAATCACTTACGGACAAACCTTTTGGTGTCAACATCATGCTCTTGTCACCTTTTGTAGAAGACATCGTTGATCTCGTGATTGAAGAAGGGGTCAAGGTGGTTACAACTGGTGCAGGAAATCCAAGTAAATATATGACTCGTTTCCATGATGCAGGAATTACAGTTATTCCTGTTGTTCCAAGTGTTGCTTTGGCAAAACGCATGGAAAAAATTGGTGCAGATGCAGTTATTGCAGAGGGAATGGAAGCTGGTGGACATATTGGTAAATTAACAACCATGACCTTGGTTCGCCAAGTTGCTGCAGCTGTTTCAATTCCGGTTATCGCAGCTGGAGGAATTGCGGACGGTGAAGGTGTCGCTGCAGGCTTTATGCTTGGTGCAGAGGCTGTTCAAGTTGGTACGCGTTTCGTAGTAGCCAAGGAATCTAACGCCCATCCAAAATACAAGGAAAAAATCTTAAAAGCGCGTGATATCGATACGACTATTTCAGCTCAACATTTTGGACATGCTGTTCGCGCCATTAAAAACCAGTTGACACGTGACTTTGAACAGGCTGAAAAGGATGCCTTTAAACAAGAAAATCCAGATTTAGAAATCTTTGAGCAAATGGGAGCTGGTGCTCTTGCTAAAGCCGTTGTTCATGGAGATGTAGAAGGTGGATCCGTTATGGCGGGTCAGATTGCTGGTTTGGTCTCTAAAGAAGAAACCGTCGAAGAAATCCTAAAAGATCTATATCATGGCGCTGCCAAGAAAATTCAGGAAGAAGCCTCTCGTTGGGCAGGAGTTGTAAGAAATGACTAAAACAGCCTTTCTATTTGCCGGTCAAGGTGCTCAATATCTTGGAATGGGACGAGACCTCTATGACCACTATCCTATCGTCAAGGAAACCATTGATCAAGCCAGTCAAGTACTGGGTTATGATCTTCGTGACTTGATCGATACGGACGAAACTAAGTTAAACCAGACCCGCTATACGCAACCTGCTATTTTAGCGACTTCGGTTGCCATCTACCGTCTATTGAAAGAAAAGGGCTATCTGCCAGATATGGTAGCAGGATTGTCTCTTGGGGAATATTCTGCTCTTGTAGCAAGTGGTGCCTTGGACTTCGAGGATGCAGTTGCCTTGGTTGCTAAGCGTGGTGCTTATATGCAAGAAGCTGCACCTGCAGGCTCTGGAAAGATGGTTGCCGTTCTTAATACTCCAGTTGAAGTGATTGAGGAAGCTTGTGAAACAGCCTCTAAAGTTGGAGTAGTAACTCCAGCTAACTACAACACCCCAAGCCAAATCGTTATCGGTGGTGAGGTGGCTGCGGTTGACCGCGCAGTTGAACTCTTGCAGGAAGTAGGAGCAAAACGACTGATTCCTTTAAATGTATCTGGTCCTTTCCATACAGCTCTGCTTGAGCCAGCCAGTCAGCAACTAGCTGGAGCTCTTGAAGGAGTGAATTTCTCTGACTTTACCTGCCCACTAGTCGGAAATACGGAAGCTGCTGTTATGGAAAAAGGTCGAATCCAAGAGCTTTTGACGCGTCAGGTCAAAGAACCTGTTCGTTTTTATGAAAGTATTGCTGTGATGCAGGATGCTGGGGTAACCAACTTTATTGAAATTGGTCCGGGTAAGGTCCTATCAGGCTTTGTCAAAAAAATCGATAAAACAGCTCAGCTAGCTAACGTTGAAGACCAAGCAAGCTTGGATGCTTTGTTAGGAAACTAATGGTCCCTTCTCCCACAAAATACAACAGGAAATAGGAGAAATAGAATGCAACTTACAAACAAAAATGTCTTTGTAACAGGTTCAAGTCGTGGTATCGGACTTGCCATTGCTCACAAATTTGCTCAACTAGGCGCTAATGTAGTTTTGAATGGTCGTGGAGCAATCTCAGAAGAATTGCTGGCTGAGTTTTCAAACTACGGTGTCAAAGTAGTACCGATCTCAGGTGATGTTTCAGACTTTGCAGATGCCAAGCGTATGGTAGATCAAGCAATTGCAGAACTCGGTTCTGTCGATGTCTTGGTCAACAATGCTGGGATTACTCAGGATACTCTCATGCTTAAGATGACCGAGGAAGACTTTGAAAAAGTGATTAAGATCAACTTGACAGGTGCCTTTAACATGACTCAAGCAGTCTTGAAACAGATGATCAAGTCACGTGAAGGTGCGATTATCAATATGTCCAGTGTGGTCGGTTTGATGGGAAATATCGGACAAGCCAACTATGCGGCTTCTAAAGCGGGTTTGATTGGGTTTACCAAGTCAGTAGCACGTGAAGTTGCCAATCGTAATGTGCGCGTAAATGCTCTTGCACCAGGAATGATCGAGTCAGATATGACAGCTGTTTTGTCTGATAAGGTCAAGGAAGCGACATTGGCACAAATCCCAATGAAACAGTTTGGTCAAGCAGAACATATCGCAGATGCTACAGTGTTCCTGGCCGGACAGGATTATTTGACTGGACAAGTTCTCGCTGTTGATGGCGGACTTAGCATGTAAAAAAAGAAAGATATAGGTAAGACAGATGAAACTAAATCGAGTTGTAGTAACAGGTTACGGATTGACCTCTCCTATCGGAAATACTCCAGAAGAATTTTGGAACAGTTTACAAACTGGAAAAATTGGAATTGGAGAAATCACTAAATTTGACCACAGCGAATTTGCTGTGCACAATGCAGCAGAAGTCCAAGATTTCCCATTTGATAAATACTTTGTCAAAAAAGATACCAACCGTTTTGACAACTATTCTTTGTATGCCTTGTATGCGGCTCAAGAAGCGGTAACAAATGCAAATCTTGATGTAGAAACAATCGATAAAGATCGCTTTGGTGTCATCGTTGCTTCTGGTATTGGGGGAATTAAAGAAATCGAAGATCAGGTTATCCGTCTTCATGAAAAAGGTCCAAAACGCGTTAAGCCAATGACACTTCCAAAAGCCTTGCCAAATATGGCTTCAGGAAATGTTGCGATGCGGTTCGGAGCAAACGGTATCTGTAAATCAATCAATACAGCCTGTGCCTCATCAAACGATGCCATTGGGGATGCCTTCCGTTCTATCAAGTTTGGTTTTCAAGATGTCATGTTAGTTGGTGGATCAGAATCATCTATCACTCCTTTTGCCATCGCCGGTTTCCAAGCTTTGACCGCCCTATCAACTACAGAGGATCCAACTCGTGCTTCTATCCCATTTGACAAAGAACGTAATGGTTTTGTGATGGGAGAAGGTTCAGGAATGTTGGTTCTTGAAAGCCTTGAACATGCTGAAAAACGTGGAGCAACTATCTTAGCTGAAGTAGTTGGTTATGGAAATACCTGCGATGCTTACCATATGACTTCACCTCATCCAGAAGGTCAAGGTGCAATCAAGGCAATTAAATTAGCTTTGGAAGAGGCAGAGATTTCTCCAGAACAAGTGGCTTATGTCAATGCCCATGGAACTTCAACTCCTGCTAATGAAAAAGGAGAAAGTGGTGCAATAGTAGCTGTCCTTGGTAAAGAAGTACCTGTATCTTCAACCAAGTCCTTTACAGGACACTTGCTTGGTGCGGCAGGCGCGGTAGAAGCAATCGCTACAATCGAAGCCATGCGTCATAACTTTGTACCAATGACAGCTGGTACAAGTGAGTTGTCAGATTATATCGAAGCGAATGTTGTTTATGGAGAAGGCTTGGAGCAAGAAATTCCTTATGCTATTTCAAACACTTTTGGTTTTGGTGGACACAATGCGGTTCTTGCTTTCAAACGTTGGGAGAATAAATAATTATGAATTTAAATGAGATCAAAGACTTGATGGCTCAATTCGACCAATCAAGTTTGAGAGAATTTTCTTATAAAAATGGAACGGATGAATTGCAGTTCAGCAAGAATGAAGCAAGAATTGCTTCTGAAGCAACAGCTCAAGTTGCTCCAGCACCAACTGCAGTAGCTGCAAGTCCAGGAGTTTCTGCTCCTTCAACTCCAGTAGAGAGTCCAGTAGAAGAAGCACCAGCTGAATCGACTGTTGCTCCAGAGGGGGATGTCGTTGAGAGCCCACTTGTAGGGGTGGCTTACTTGGCCGCTGGACCAGATAAACCTGCCTTTGTCACAGTCGGAGACAGTGTAAAAAAAGGTCAGACTTTGGTGATCATCGAAGCCATGAAGGTCATGAATGAAATTCCTGCACCTAAGGATGGCGTGGTGACAGAAATTCTCGTTTCAAATGAAGAAATGGTTGAGTTCGGTAAAGGATTGGTACGTATCAAATGATCGATATTCAAGGAATCAAAGAAGCTCTACCCCATCGTTACCCTATGCTCCTAGTGGATCGTGTCTTGGAAGTGAGCGAAGATACCATTGTTGCCATTAAAAATGTGACCATCAACGAACCTTTCTTCAATGGTCATTTTCCACAATATCCAGTTATGCCAGGTGTTCTTATCATGGAAGCCTTGGCTCAGACTGCTGGTGTCTTGGAATTGTCCAAACCTGAAAATAAAGGGAAACTGGTCTTCTACGCTGGCATGGACAAGGTTAAGTTCAAGAAGCAAGTTGTACCAGGTGACCAATTAGTTATGACGGCTACTTTTGTAAAACGTCGTGGTACGATTGCTGTGGTTGAAGCAAAGGCTGAAGTAGATGGTAAGCTTGCAGCGAGTGGTACTCTTACCTTTGCAATTGGAAACTAAGGAGGTTCTCCATGTTTCGTAAAATTTTGATTGCCAACCGTGGTGAGATTGCGGTTCGCATTATTCGAGCTGCGCGTGAATTGGGCATTGCGACCGTAGCAGTTTATTCAACTGCTGATAAGGAAGCTCTTCACACACTCCTAGCGGATGAAGCTATCTGTATCGGACCTGGTAAGGCGACAGAGTCTTATCTCAATATCAATGCAATTTTGTCTGCTGCAGTCTTGACAGAAGCAGAAGCCATCCACCCAGGTTTTGGTTTTCTTAGCGAAAACTCCAAGTTTGCCACGATGTGTGATGAAGTGGGAATTAAGTTCATCGGTCCTTCTGGTGCTGTGATGGACACCATGGGTGATAAGATAAATGCGCGTGAACAAATGATCAAGGCTGGGGTTCCAGTTATACCAGGATCTGATGGTGAAGTTCACACGGCTGAAGAGGCCCTTGCAGTTGCTGAAAAAATTGGCTACCCAGTCATGCTTAAGGCATCTGCAGGTGGTGGTGGAAAAGGGATTCGTAAGGTTGAAAAGGCAGAAGACTTGGTCGCAGCCTTTGAGACAGCATCCAGTGAAGCCAAGGCCAACTTTGGAAATGGCGCAATGTATCTTGAGCGTGTGATTTATCCAGCTCGTCATATCGAAGTTCAGATTCTTGCAGATCAAGAGGGTCATGTTGTCCATCTTGGCGAACGGGATTGTTCACTCCAACGGAATAACCAAAAGGTCTTAGAAGAAAGCCCATCCATTGCGATTGGCAAAACCCTTCGTCATGAAATTGGTGCTGCAGCCGTTCGTGCAGCAGAGTCTGTAGGCTATGAAAATGCAGGTACGATTGAATTTCTTCTCGATGAAGCGAGTGGCAATTTCTACTTCATGGAAATGAACACTCGTGTGCAAGTTGAACACCCAGTCACAGAGTTTGTTTCAGGTGTTGATATCGTGAAGGAACAGATTCGCATTGCTGCCGGGCAACCTTTACCTTTCAAACAAGAAGATATTGTCCTACGAGGTCACGCTATCGAGTGCCGGATCAATGCAGAAAATCCAGCATTTAACTTTGCTCCAAGCCCAGGGAAAATCACCAACCTCTACCTTCCAAGTGGAGGAGTTGGATTGCGTGTAGACTCAGCAGTTTATCCAGGTTATACCATTCCTCCTTACTATGATAGTATGATTGCCAAAATCATTGTTCATGGGGAGAATCGTTTTGATGCTCTTATGAAGATGCAACGGGCTCTTTATGAACTTGATATTGAAGGAGTGCAAACCAATGCAGACTTCCAGTTGGATCTGATTTCAGACAGCCGAGTTATCGCTGGTGACTACGATACTTCCTTCTTGATGGAAACTTTCTTGCCAAAATACCAAGAAAAAGAATAGACTTTCAAACAGTATGAGAACTAAAAGGGGGAGTTATGGCTCTATTTAGTAAAAAGGATAAGTATATTCGGATCAATCCTAACCGTTCCGTAAGGCAAGCACCACAAGCCAAGCCTGAGGTCCCGGATGAACTCTTCTCCCAGTGTCCTGGTTGTAAACACACCATTTACCAAAAGGATCTTGGGAGCGAACGAATTTGTCCCCATTGTAACTATACTTTCCGTATTTCAGCTCAGGAACGCTTGGATTTGACGATTGATTCTAACAGCTTTTTGGAGATGTTTACGGGTATTGAAACTCAAGATCCATTAAACTTTCCTGGCTATCAGAAAAAACTTGCTACTATGCGTGAAAAGACAGGTTTGGATGAAGCAGTACTAACTGGTACAGCTAGCATCAAGGAACAAAAAGTTGCCCTTGGGATCATGGATTCAAACTTTATCATGGCATCTATGGGAACCGTTGTGGGTGAAAAAATCACGCGCTTGTTTGAGTATGCGACGGTAAAAAACTTGCCAGTCGTACTCTTCACAGCTTCTGGTGGAGCTCGTATGCAAGAAGGGATCATGAGCTTGATGCAGATGGCTAAGATTTCTGCGGCAGTTCAACGTCATTCCAAGGCCGGACTTTTTTACCTGACTATTTTAACCGATCCGACAACAGGTGGGGTGACCGCTTCTTTTGCTATGGAAGGTGATATTATCCTAGCGGAGCCACAGAGTTTGGTTGGTTTTGCTGGGCGTCGTGTTATCGAAAATACAGTTCGTGAGACCTTGCCGGATGCCTTCCAAAAGGCAGAATTTCTGCTTGAACATGGATTTGTTGATGCAATTGTCAAACGGAGAGAATTGCCTGAAACAATTGCTAAATTAGTAAGATTGCATGGAGGAAGTCGCGGATGAATATTGCAAAAATAGTCAGAGAGGCACGCGAGCAGAGTCGCTTGACCGCACTTGATTTTGCCAATGGAATCTTTGATGAATTTATCGAATTGCATGGAGACCGCTCTTTTCGTGATGATGGTGCGGTCATTGGTGGAATTGGCTGGTTAGGTGATCAAGCAGTAACTGTCCTTGGTATCCAAAAGGGGAAGAGTCTTCATGACAACCTCAAACGAAATTTTGGGCAACCTCATCCAGAAGGTTATCGTAAGGCCTTGCGCCTGATGAAACAGGCAGAAAAGTTTGGCCGTCCAGTTGTGACCTTTATCAATACGGCGGGTGCTTACCCAGGTGTTGGAGCAGAGGAACGTGGACAAGGTGAAGCAATTGCCCGAAACCTGATGGAAATGAGTGACCTCAAGGTTCCAATCATCGCGATTATTATCGGTGAAGGTGGATCTGGTGGGGCCCTAGCTCTAACCGTAGCTAACCGTGTCTGGATGTTAGAAAACTCAATCTACGCAGTACTTAGCCCTGAAGGATTTGCCTCTATCCTTTGGAAGGATGGAAGTCGTGCTATGGAAGCAGCAGAGTTGATGAAAATCACTTCGCATGAACTTCTAGAAATGGGAATTGTAGACAAGGTAATCTCAGAGGCAGGGCTGTCAAGTAAAGAACTGCTAGGATGCGTTAAAAATGAATTGCGTGCAGAACTAGATAGGTTGCAAGAACTACCACTCGACCAACTTATTGAAGAACGTTACAAACGCTTTAGAAAATACTAAGATAATTTAAAAGCTAGAACAATTTGTTCTAGCTATTTTGATAATAGAGCATAGATAAACATGAATGCTCTAGATAAATAAGAAAAACAATCAATAGTATATCCTCTATATTGCCCTTATAGAGAGTTTATCATTAGGAGAGAAAGAATGAAAAAGACAATACATTTAGGAATCTGTATGATTTTAATGTTCCTGTACATTTATTTAACGCCATTAGGAGCTATAACTCTAGCTAGGACCTTTGGTTTAGGAATGGACAGCTATATAATCTTCCTAGTTGGAGAAGTGTTGCTTATTTTCTTTCTATTCGTTTTGTGGTTGAAAAAGAAGAAGATGCTCGCTATCTTAGAGAAAAAGGGTTGGCACTGGTCCTATCTCGCTTTCTTGGTGGCTTGCTTTCTTATCTATTCTTTTTTAAATGGATTTAGAATGCAGAATATTCGATTGATTGACCATAACTTTATTTTCCAAGACCTTCTTTCAGAACTTTACTTAAACGGAAGAGAAACGACTCTATCAAGTCTTATATTTTTAATCTTTAACATTTCAATTGTACCTGTTGTTGAGGAGACAATCTATAGGGGTTATTTTATGAATACCTTCTTTCCGAAGTCGGAGTTTTATTTGGATGTGATCTTGTCTTCTTTCATCTTTGGGCTCAGTCACTTGGTTCTATCCCATCGTGATCCCATCAGTCTCATCATTTATAGTATTCTTGGTCTTCTATTTGCAGTCGCTTATCGAGTTACGGGTAGTCTTCGATTTACCATTGTTTGTCATAGTTTCTATAATATTATTCCCTATGCTCCGTCGATTTTATATTTATTATTTGATTTTTAGATAGTAGGAGGCAAAGAAAAAATTGTTTGATATCTGTCAAACAATTTTTTCTAATTTAATGGGAAGATAGAGAAATCTCTTTTATCAATTTCTTATTTCTCAATGAGTAAAGCTACCATTCAGGACGAAAAATTAACAGTTGAGGAGACGAATAGCACACTGGTAAAAAATGATTTATAATAGATATAGAAGTTTGTAACGTTTAAATGATTTTCAAACTTGAAAGGAAATTAGAAATCTAAATTACGGGAATAAGTTATATAGCGGAACAAGAAGTTAATGAAGTTTGTAAAAATGAAAAAACTAGCGCATTTGGGAGTCTATACATCACTGGTATTTCTATCGGTTTATCTACCAGAGTTAGGGATTATGCATTTAACTAAGTTTTTAGGATGGGGGATAGATGGCTATTCTATCTTTTTAACAGTTGAAGTAATAGCTCTTTTGCTAATATTTATCTACTGGCTCAAAAAGAAAAAGATGCTCTATATTTTTGAAAAAAAGGGCTCGAAGAAGTCAAGATTATTTTACCTTGTAGTTGGTCTAGTGGCTACTTATTTTGATCGTCAATTGGTGGATGCTTTTCAGTTACAGTTTCATCACCTAATTGATAACAAGTATATCTTTCAAGACCTTCTTTCGATTCTATACTCCAATGGGCAACCAACTTTTCTATCAACTATTCTCAGTTTTAGTTTAACAGTAATCGTCGGACCTATATTAGAGGAACTGATTCATAGAGGGTACTTTATGAATACCTTCTTTCCCCAGTCCAAGTACTATCTGGATGTTATCCTATCTGCTCTTATCTTTGGACTTAGTCATTTGATCCTAACTCACCGAGATCCTATCAGTTTGATTATTTATAGTTTAGGCGGTCTTTTCTATGCCCTTGTCTACCGTTGGACAAAGAACTTAAAAATTACCATCCTGTGCCATAGTTTTTTCAACTTACTTATTTATGTAAAACCCATCTGGATTTTTGTTTATAATTATATCTATTATCATTTTTTTAGATAGTAGGAGGCAAAGAAAAAAGTGTTTGATAATTGTCAAACACTTTTTCTAATTACTGTTCTTCTGTTACAAACTGGCTGAGCAGTCCATTGATAAAACGGGCAGATTTTTGATCTGAGAAATCCTTTGCAAGCTCGATAGCTTCGTTAACAGCAACCAACTGAGGGGTGTCAAATGAAGTGATTTCAAAGACTCCCAAGCGAAGGAGATTTCTCTCCACGAGTGTTAAACGCTCGATGGTCCAACCTGCTTTTAAATGCTGTGTGATTTGCTTGTCTAGTTCTTCCTTTTTAGCTTGAACACCAGAAACTAGCTCTGTCAAAAAGGCTGGAAGTTGCACATCAGTATCTTCACAATCATGAGTATAGGCGAAACGACAAGCAGTTTCGACATCCGTACCGAACTCAAGACTCATGAGAGCTTGAAAAGCGCATTTACGGAGTTGGCGTCTAGATTCTAATAGTGGACTAGTCATTGAGGAAGTCCTCGTCAAATAGATCTGTCAATTCTGGTTTTGGTGTTTTATCTGGAACGATACCTACAACGTGAATATTGATAGCAGCGAGTTCTACATCAGCCATATTACGGACGGCATCTTTGACAGCTTTCTGGATAGCAACCGCTACCTTAGGGACTTTTACTCCGTACTCTAGGTAGAGGTAGATATCAGCTGTGAGTTCTTCGTCCACGTTTTTTAGATAAACGCCACGGCCGAGTGAGAGTTTTGAGAGGGTATCAGATACTGATTTGTTTGAAAAAGAGTGAACACCCTCTACTTTTGCAGTAGCAATAGCAATGATTTTTTCAAGTACACGTGGGGCGATAACGATTTCGCCAAGTTGTTCTTCAATTCCCATAGAATGACCTCTTTCTAGAGATTAGGCACGAGAAACGTAAGTTCCTTCTGCAGTGTTGATAACGAGTTTTTGTCCTGCTTCGATGAAGTCTGGAACGTTTACAACAAGTCCAGTTTCCATCGTTGCTGGTTTACCAGAACCTGTAACAGTAGCACCTTTGATAGATGGTTGAGTTTCTGCAACTGTCAATTCGACAGTAGTAGGAACGGTAACACCGATCACTTCAGTTCCGTAGAATTGGATCTTCACATCAGAGTTTTCAAGGATGTAAAGCAATTCGTTTTCAACGTTGACTACAGGGATTTCGTATTGGTCGTAAGTTTCTGTATTCATGAAGTAGGCTGTGTCATCCATTTTGTACAAGTATTGAGCTGGAACAGTCTCGATGATGGCTTGTTCAAATTTTTCCTCTGGACGGTAGCTTGTGTCAAATGTAGAACCAGTACGGACATCACGCAATTTCATACGCATGATGGTGTTTCCTTTACCTGGTTTGTGGTGGCTAGCTTCCAAAACGCGGATCAATTTTCCGTCAGCTGTTTCAAAGGTCATACCAGCCTTTAATTTACTTGCTTCAATCATGTTTTTACCTCTTTAATAAAATAATTTACTCTTTATTGTACCATAAAAGACGACATTACTCAAATGTCAGAAGGTGCTTGATTAGTTGACTGGTACGATATTTCCATCTTCGTCTTTGGTGACGAGAACGTATTTCCCATCAACTTCGATATAAAAATTCTTGCTAGTAGCTTGCCCAGTATTTTGAGCAGGCGCTTGATTTTGGGCTTGTTGGCTAAGTTGACCACCTAGAGTTTGGCCAAGATTCATTCCCATAAACATGTTCATCCCATTACCATTCCCTTCATTTGCGGCTGCGGCAATGAGAGCTTCGTTACGAGCACGGCGTTCTTCGATTTCAATCGTGTTGTACTTCATTGCCACGAGCTCACTATCAAGCTTGCGAACGATATCAAGACTTTCTTGGTCGTAGCTGAGGTCTTCAAGCAAGATATTAGTTGCTTCAATTCCGTAGAGACCTGTCCAAACCTTGTTGACTTCTTGTTTAGCGAGTTCGTTAAAGGTATCTTGATTGGCATTGAGGCTATAGATATCAACCTTGTTTTCGTTGGTATATTTGGCGATGGCAATCGCAATTTTCGGTGCAATATTTTGACGGAGCGTTCCTTGAGCTATATCTTGGAGAGTGAATGGCTGTCCGTCAGTAATTTGACGGCTAACAGAACTAACGTAGAAGAGGACTGGGTCAGCAATTTTTACATCAAACAAGCCATAGAAACGGATGTTGAGCAGTTGTTGGTAACGTTCGCTGAAGTATTCGACCGCATTTTGTGTGCCGAACTTATTACCCGCGATGGGTTGCATGCGGATAAAGATAATTTCCTGTTGGGTGATGACTTGTCCACCGAAAGAGAAGCGGTTTTTAAAGTTTTCCCAAGTGCCTTTTAAACCACCTTTTTCAAGGAGCCAGGCATTATCACCAGCTTGCCATTCGTGGTTACCAGCTTCAAGGACCTCACCAAGAAAGGTACCATTGTTTACCAAAACTGCGGTATAGCCTTGAGGAACGATAACTACACTGCCGTCCGACAAGAGGCCTGTGTTTTGATTGCTGTGACGAGAACGTCCATCTGGGTCTTTAGTGAGTAATTGCCCCTTGATTGCCAAGGCATCGCCAGAGACATTATCTGGAAGGACAATGGCTTCCTTGAATTTACTATCATTAAAACTATTTAAGCCTGCTGATAAGGCTGCACGTATAAATCCCATAATTCCTCCTAATTATAAAGCTCGTCTTCATCCACAACATCGTAGGTATCGAGTACCCATTGGTTTGGACTGCGAGAGAGATTGGCACCACAGTAGTCGCACTCGCTAACTGCAGAGATTTTCAATGGGGCGCCACAGTTTGGACAGTGGTCGCTCACAACTTGGTCTGGATTAACTGCCTGCGTTTGGCTACCGTGTTGACGGATAAAGTTCAATTGATACACGGTGAAGAGATCTTTTTTAGGATCTCCTTCAATGACACGGCGAGTCTCATCGTCAATGACATAGTCCCGCAAGGTAGACGATAGGATTACTATTAAGATATCGTTTCCGTCAGGATTTTCAATGAACTCCTTAATGCGAACATTTTCG
Organism: Streptococcus oralis; assembly: GCF_965111685.1. Classification (GTDB taxonomy): domain Bacteria; phylum Bacillota; class Bacilli; order Lactobacillales; family Streptococcaceae; genus Streptococcus; species Streptococcus oralis_B. Next base: position 1,569,819 of record NZ_OZ217340.1, on the reverse strand, counting down.
ATACAAACTTTCTCTAAAACATTGGTTGTCTTAGCTCGGATATGATCTTCTAATTGCGTGCTGTGCTGTGAATAGAGACTAGTACTTTCTAGCGCACGGACTGAATTCCAATTTTTCTCAGTCCAGGCAACCTGCAATTTAAGGTAAACTTCCTTAACCCAAGAAATGAAGGCATCAGCGTCAAAGTTTGGATCCCCATATTTCACACGACTAATGGCCAGTGTGTTGTGTTCAACTCGACGATGGAGCGTTTGATAATCATTATTAGTGTAGGTTGAACTCGAATCTCCAGACTTATTCTGCAAGGATTTGACGATAACAACTAGTATGATTCCCCCGACTAATATGAACATAAATCCTAGATAAGGAGAGCTAGTAGAACTGTCAGAGGATGAGCCGTATCCAGAGCGGTAATAGTGGTAGGATGAGCCGCCAGAACGACTTCCACCTCCACTTGAGCGACTGCTACTTCTAGAGCTACTTCTGGAGCTACTACGACTGCTGCTACCACTTCTGGAATGTCCGACACCCGCATCAACGATTTGAGGCATGACAAGAAAAACAAGTAATAAGCAGGTCATTAAAAGAGCGTAAAACTTTTTCATGTGTCTCCTAACTATATGATTGAAAAGGTAGAATTCTGAATTCGAATGATTATTAAACTATTTAATAACCTTTAAAAATTATCTAAGATATACTAGGCCTTATTTACTAGCATTTAGCTTCTTTATGGAATGGCGCTCAATGAGCCATCCCACAATCCATCCTATTGCTAGCAAGTAATTTTCAAAAGCATCGATAGCATTTACAGGAGAGTGATACTCCATATAATTGAGTAAGTGATTTGTTCCTATTCCAATTCCTCCAATAATGAGAGCAAGAAGTGCGATTCGTAGATAGAACCAATCGTATTTAATATTGACAGCGAGAATAATAATCAATACGGCTAAATTCCATATTCCAATTTCTCGTTGCCAACCAGCAGATATTCCATACCCGGAGTGGCTTCCCATGTATGATGGAAAGAAAATTTGTAGTATAGAAGCGCCTAACATAGCGATGATGACTAAGACAAATAGCAATCGTAAAAATTTGTTCATTCATTCCCCTTGTCTCATTCTCGTTTTAAACGTAGAAAAAAGTGTATAAAGAGTAAATTACTCACTTTCTTTCAACTTCGCCAATTCCTGTGCAAGCAGTTTAAGGGCAACTTGTGGGTTGGCTTGGCCTTTGGTTGCCTTCATAAGGAATCCTGTGAAGGCCTTGTCTGCGTTGCGTTTGCCTGACTTGAAGTCGGCAACGGCAGCTTCGTTATCGGCAAAGACTTGGTGAATGATCGGAATCAGAACATCTGGATCAGAGATTTGCACCAAGCCTGCTTTTTCCACGTATTCACGCGCGCCACCGCCATTTTTAGCCAGGTGGACAAAGACTTTTTTGGCAATCTTAGATGAGATAGTGCCGTCTTCGATGATAGCAATCATTTCAACCAAGTTTTCTGGTGTCAATTCGATTTGTTCCAGTGTCTTGCCTTCAGCGTTCAAGAATTGAGCGACTTCACCTTGGAGCCAGTTAGAGACCTGTTTGGCATCGCCACCGAGGGCAACAGCTTTTTCAAAGAAGTCAGAAGTGACTTTGTTTGCAGTCAACTGGCTTGCATCGTAGTCTGACAAGCCAAGGTCAGCCACGTAGCGCGCACGGCGTTCTTTTGGAAACTCTGGCAACTCTGTACGCATTTCTTCGATCCACTCATCTGAAATTTCAAAGAGAGGTAGGTCTGGTTCTGGGAAGTAGCGGTAGTCTGCAGCACCTTCCTTGACACGCATGAGAATGGTTGCTTTGTTCGCTTCATCGTAACGGCGTGTTTCTTGGCGAATTTGACCACCTGAACGAAGGATTTCGGCTTGACGTTGGACTTCGTATTCAAGACCTTTGCGAACATTTGAGAAGGAATTCAAGTTCTTCAACTCAGTCTTGGTACCGAATTTCTCTTGACCATAAGGACGAAGAGAGATGTTGGCATCCACGCGCATAGAACCTTCTTCCATCTTAACGTCAGAAATGCCAGCGTACTGGATGACTTCCTTGAGGGCTGTCAGATAAGCGTAGGCTTCTTCAGGAGAACGCATGTCAGCTTCAGATACAATCTCAATCAATGGCACCCCTTGGCGGTTGAGGTCTACATAAGAGTAGCCATCTGTACCGTGGGTGTTTTTACCAGCGTCTTCCTCTAGGTGAGCACGTTCGATACCGATTTTCTTAGTTGTGCCGTCTTCTAGCTCGACTTCAATCCAGCCGTTGTAGCCGATTGGTTCATCAAACTGAGAAATTTGGTAGGCTTTTGGATTATCAGGGTAGAAATAGTTCTTGCGGTCAAAGTGCATGTGCTTGTGGATGTCCATGTTGAGGGCAAGAGCAGCCTTGATACCAGCATCAACAACACCTTTATTGAGAACTGGCAGAACTCCTGGGAAAGACCAGTCAATTACGTTGGTATTGGCATTTTGGTCATTTCCAAAGTGGGCAGATGTAGGTGAGAAGATTTTTGAATTGGTGTTGAGCTCTACGTGGACTTCAAGTCCAATGACTGTTTCAAAGTTCATTAGTTATCACCTCCAAAAATCACGGGTTGTTGTTTGTGGTAGTCTGTTGTTGCTTCAAAGGCAGCAGCAGCTTGGTAAATGGTTTCTTCTGAGTATTTAGGACCAATTAATTGGAGACCGACAGGGAGACCTTGAGCAAATCCAGCAGGAATCGAAATTCCTGGGAGACCTGCCAAGTTGACAGGGATGGTCAAAAGGTCAGCCAAGTACATGGCAACTGGGTCGTGGTTGAGTGAGTCCAAGTCATAAGCAACACTTGGAGCAGTTGGTCCCAAAATCAACTCATAATCCGCAAAGACTTTTTCGAAATCTTGGATGATGAGGGTACGGACCTGTCCAGCCTTCTTGTAGTAGGCATCGTAGTAACCTGATGATAGACTGAAAGTACCCAGCATGATACGGCGTTTAACCTCTTCACCGAAACCTTGGCTACGGCTGTTTACATAGATTTCATCAAGGTTGCTTGCATCTTCTGCGCGGTAGCCGTAACGGATACCGTCAAAACGTTGCAAGTTTGAGGATGCTTCTGATGAAGCAATAATGTAGTAAACGGCAACACCGTATTTAGAGTGAGGAAGGCTGACTTCTTCGACGATGGCACCAAGTTTTTCAAAGTGTTTAGCGGCATTCAGAATGGTTTCCTTAACCTCTGGGTCAATCCCTTCACCAAGGTATTCCTTAGGCAAAGCAATTTTCATTCCCTTGATGTCTTGACCAATTTTTGAAGTAAAGTCGGCAATGCGGACAGGAGCAGAAGTAGAGTCTTTAGCATCTTCGCTGGCAATAGCATTGAGCAAGAGGGCATTTTCTTTAACAGTTGGTGCAAAAGGTCCAATCTGGTCTAATGAGCTACCGAAGGCAATGAGACCGAAACGAGAAACTGTTCCGTAGGTTGGTTTGAGACCAACAATCCCGTTGAAGGCGGCAGGTTGGCGGATGGAACCACCAGTATCAGAACCAAGTGACAAGCGGACTTGCCCAGAAGCTACAGCTGCGGCAGAACCGCTTGATGAACCACCAGGAACCTTGCTGTGGTCCCAAGCATTTTTAGTGGCACCATAGTGGGAAGTCTCACCTGATCCACCCATGGCAAACTCGTCCATGTTGGTTTTCCCAACAACAATCATACCCTTAGCTTTGGCATTGGCAACGGCTGTCGCATCAAAGATAGGCTCGTAGTTGTAGAGCATTTTTGAGGCTGCGGTTGTGAGGATACCGTCGGTAGAGATATTATCCTTAACAGCGAGCGGAATTCCTGAAAGAACATTGTCAGCGTCAATTCCAGCTTCGTCAATGGCTTTAGCTTGAGCAAGGGCTTGCTCTTCAGCGATTGTGACAAAAGCATTGATTGCTGTCTCGCGAGACTTGATATCTTCAAGCGTTGCTTGGGTCAATTCAGTTGCAGAAATTTCCTTAGAGACAAGGAGGTTGTGCAAGTCTTCAATCGTTTTGTTATTAAAAGTCATTAGGCATCTCCTCCATCGTCTAGGATAGCTGGTACCTTGATATAGTAGTTTTCTTTTTCGGGTACATTTTTAAACAAGCGGTCACGGTCTGTTCCTTCTTCGGCCACATCAGGGCGGAGTACAGTCTTGCGGTCTGCCATGGTCGTAGTAGGTGCGACACCAGTTGTGTCAACTTCGCCCAGCAACTCAACCATGTCAACAATTTTAGACAAGGTTGTCGCAAAGGCAGCAGTTTCTTCTTCAGAGAATTTTAATTTTGAAAGATTGGCAACGTGTGTTACCTCTTCTTGCGTAATTTTCATCTTGCATCCTTTCGTGAAATGATGATTTTTAGTCTGTTCTATTTTACCATATTTTCCTATAAATAAGGGAGCCAAACTGAAAAGAAATAGAAATTGAAAAATCGCTTTTAATTCGCTATAATGGTTAAACTAGAGAATAGAGAAAATAAGAGTTAGGATAGAAATATGTTCCATCAATTTATCACCAGATCTCAAACGGTTCCTCCTCCCATTTCGCTCTTTTGGTATGGGATTATGATGCTCCTATTAGTGCTTTGTATTTATGGAGCACTTGCTTATCACAAAAATCCGAAATTTGTTCGCTTGTTTAAGGGAATTCAGATTCTCCAGTTGCTAGCCCTATATAGCTGGTATGTTGGCTTTGGGATTCCATTTTCTAATAGCCTTCCATTTTATCATTGCCGTTTGGCTATGTTTGCGGTGGTTTTCTTGCCAGATAAATGGCGGAGCAAGCAATATTTTGCCCTCTTAGGAGCAAGTGGAGCGGTCTTTGCATTGGTTTACCCCGTTTTTGACCCCTATGATTTCCCCCATATCACCAGTTTTTCATTTTTGATTGGGCACTATGCCCTTCTAGTGAATTCCTTGGTTTACTTGATGAATCACTATGATAAGAGCCTACTAAAGAAATATATGATTGTAGCCTATACCTTTATCCTCAATCTCTTTCTAGTTGGGGTTAATCAGGTGACGGGTGGAAATTATGGTCTCTTAAGAGATACACCGTTTATCTCGAATGCCCCTCTATGGTTAAAATACCTTCTTGTGTCCGTCATCCTTTCGCTGGCTCTTGTTCTCTTTGATATCTTGTTCAAGAAACGGTGGAAAAAGAGAAATCAGGTGCAATCTATACTCTAGCTTGCCTTTTCATCGGATGAGCAATTGAAAAACTTCCAAAAATCCGATATAATGGAGAGTCGAAAGGAATAGTAAAATCCAATGTAAACATCATTCTTAGCTACTAAAACAACTAAAAATAGAAAATCAAAGAAAGAGAACTTATGACTATTCAAGAAGAAATCAAGAAACGCCGTACCTTTGCCATCATCTCCCACCCGGACGCCGGGAAAACAACTATCACTGAGCAGTTGCTCTACTTTGGGGGTGAGATTCGTGAGGCTGGTACCGTAAAAGGTAAGAAAACAGGGACTTTTGCCAAGTCTGACTGGATGGATATTGAGAAACAACGTGGGATTTCGGTCACGTCATCTGTTATGCAGTTTGACTATGATGGTAAGCGTGTTAATATCCTAGACACACCAGGGCACGAGGACTTCTCAGAAGATACCTATCGGACCTTGATGGCGGTGGATGCTGCGGTCATGGTCGTCGATTCTGCCAAGGGTATCGAGGCCCAAACCAAGAAATTGTTTGAGGTTGTCAAACACCGTGGGATTCCAGTCTTTACCTTTATGAACAAGCTGGACCGTGACGGCCGTGAACCACTGGACCTCTTGCAAGAACTAGAAGAAGTCCTAGGTATTGCCAGCTATCCGATGAACTGGCCAATCGGGATGGGGAAAGCCTTTGAAGGGCTCTATGACCTCTATAACCAACGCTTGGAACTCTATAAAGGGGATGAGCGTTTTGCCAGTATAGAAGATGGGGACCAGCTCTTTGGAAGCAATCCTTTCTACGCTCAGGTTAAGGACGACATCGAACTGTTGCAAGAAGCAGGAAATGAGTTTTCAGAAGAAGCTATTCTTGCAGGTGATTTGACTCCGGTATTTTTTGGATCAGCCTTGACTAACTTTGGGGTGCAGACCTTCCTTGAGACCTTCCTTAAGTTTGCCCCTGAACCACATGGACACAAGAAAACAGATGGCGAAATTGTCGATCCTTACGATAAGGATTTCTCAGGATTTGTCTTTAAAATCCAAGCCAACATGGACCCTCGACACCGTGACCGCATCGCCTTTGTCCGTATCGTATCGGGCGAATTTGAGCGTGGCATGAGTGTCAATCTCCCTCGTACTGGTAAAGGTGCCAAACTGTCTAATGTTACCCAGTTTATGGCGGAAAGTCGTGAGAATGTGACTAATGCCGTGGCTGGAGATATCATCGGGGTTTATGATACGGGTACCTATCAAGTTGGAGACACCTTGACGGTTGGAAAAAATAAGTTTGAATTTGAACCATTGCCAACCTTTACTCCTGAGATTTTCATGAAGGTTTCGCCTAAGAATGTCATGAAGCAAAAATCCTTCCACAAGGGAATGGAGCAGTTGGTACAAGAAGGAGCCATCCAACTTTATAAGAATTACCAAACAGGCGAGTACATGTTGGGTGCTGTCGGCCAACTCCAGTTCGAAGTCTTCAAGCACCGTATGGAAGGTGAGTACAACGCTGAAGTTGTCATGACTCCAATGGGTAAGAAGACAGTTCGTTGGATCAAGCCTGAGGACTTGGATGAGCGGATGTCCTCAAGCCGCAATATCTTGGCCAAGGACCGCTTCGACCAACCAGTCTTCCTCTTTGAAAATGACTTTGCCCTCCGCTGGTTTGCGGATAAGTATCCAGATGTGGAGTTGGAGGAAAAGATGTAACTCAGCACCAACAATTGGAACTAAAGTTCCTAATTGTTGGACGCTAGTCGCTATTTTGCGAACTAGCTAACTGCCTTACTAACTACGTTTGGCAAATAGAATCGATTTGCCAAACTCCGTGTCGTAGATTACGACTACTAATCAGTATGGCATTTTACTTAAATGCTTCGTAAGAAAATCCCACGAATGGATTCGATCCGTGGGATTTTTGCGTCGTAATAGATAGAAAACGGTAACTGTCTTACTAGCTCATCAGCGAAAATAATCGTTTTCGCCTCTTTGTGTCTACTAATCAGTATGGCATTTTACTTACATGCTTCGTAAGAAAAGTCCTCGAATGTTTTTGATTCGTGGATTTTTTGTTGGAAAGGATAGAAAGTTACCTCAGCTACCGGCCTCATTGATTCATTTGTGAAACTGCTTTTAAATACTCTACTCCTAAAAGTCTGTGGATGCTATTGATTCATGGGCTTTTTCTATATTTTGAATAAAAATTAATTCCCTGAGTAATTGGAACTGTTTTCTCAATTTTTAAAGCATTTCGAATTGGTTAAAACAAATAAAATATATTAACAAAGTAATTAAATGAAGATTATATTGAAAAAACAGAATAGATTTGAAATAAAGTTATTTTTGAAATCATTTTCTTTTCTTAAGGATGTGTTATAGATATTGAATTATCGGTATATTTGGTATATAATAAGAAGATAGTATTTTATAGGTGAATAGATCTTTTTCAAGTTGAGGGGATGAACATGTTTTTTAGACACCAGAAGGGTGAATATAGAGAAACAGACCGTGTAACTCGGTTCAAATTAATCAAATCAGGGAAGCATTGGCTACGGGCCTCGACTTCCCTTTTTAGCTTATTTAAGGTGATGCGTGGAAGCGTGGATACGAGCCAAGTAAAGACAGAAATGGTTGAAAAGCAAGAAGGTCAGAAGTTGACGGGCTTGGATGTCTTGAAAGGGATAGCAGCTACGGGGACGATCTTAGGTGGTTTTGCTACGACGCAAACGCGTGTTTATGCCAATGATGCAGTCGCTGTTGAAAAGACTGTAGAATCGAAAGATACCCTGGCGACGAGAGATTCAGTAGTGCTGGGGACGACACAGGATCATCAAGATACTACTAGCTTGTCTTTGTCTACCAGTCAAAGCCAGTCATTGTCAGAATTCAATTCGCAAAGTGCTAGCCAATCTGCCTCTACGAGTCAGTCTATCAGTGCCTCAAGCTCCTCTAGCGTGAGCCAGTCGATGAGCCAATCTGCTGCTACTAGTCAATCTTTGGCCAAGAGTCAAAGTGTAACTGCTAGTTCAAGTGAATCCCTTGGAACACAAAATCAAGCGAATAGTGGTCTGTCGGAGAGAGCTTCAGTTGGTGTTCAAAGTCAGTACCAAGCAAGTGAGTCAGATCGGGAGACAGTGAAAGAATCACAACCTTCAAAAGAATTAAAAGCAGTTGATTTTTCTACAGAATCCTTGCCTCAAAGTCAGTCTGGTCGTGTAAAGAATGAAGATGTGACGGCTGAATCAAGTCTGACTATGACTTCCCTAGTCTTGACAGAAAAGCAAAGTGAAGAAAAACGGAAAAAATTAGAGGCCTTGTCTGCTGAGATTGGGCAATTTCTAGCTCAAGCGCAGGGAATTTCAAACTCGGATGAGGCGATTACGAAGGCTAGTCTAGCGAAGAATGAGATAGCAGAAGCTTTGAAAGGGGAGTTTTCTGATTTTACTTCTATTTTGAATAAGGCTACAGAAGCTCGAAACAGTATTGCAAATGCTGTATTACGTGCCAACTCTGGACTTCGTGACAGCAGAAACGGACAAGTTTTGACCAAAGCTTCAAATACCGCTAGCTTCAGAGCTGCTAGGGATACTGAGAAGCCAGAACTTCAGAAAATAACCGTTACAGGTGGCGCAGTTCTAGAAGGACAAAAATTTAAAATTTATCGAGAAGAAAATTTTTCTGCGACCATTGAGTTTACTGATAACAGTGGTCGAATTGAACATGCAAAATTTGTCCCTACTGCTGTTCCCGCGGCCTATCCGGCTACTTCAACTGTTGTCTCATTCACTACGAGTAATGGTCAAAGTATCAGAATGATTGTTCCGACAGATAGGCTAGCGAAGGATGGAAATGCGACAACAACCAATCCTTTCACAGTTTCAACCACGGGTTCTGTTGGAAAAAATCAAGCAGTAAATAGTTTGTGGACCCGTTATGTTTTCACCTATGATCAGGAAGGTAATTTTAGCGGAAATACTACTGACGTAGGTCTTGTAAAAGATTTAACAGCCAACCCTGCCGCAATTCAATTTGAAGTCCATGCTCAGTCTGAAAAGTACGAACCAGCTATCAATGCTGAGGTGAATCGAAACTTTACTCTAACGGCCAATTCAGGGGCTGTTTCTGTTGGTGAAGCCACTCAGTACATCACGAATGCTACAGGGACGCCAGAATTACCTACTACAGGAATTACTAAGGGAACTAGAACAACCTATACTTGGAAATCTGGGACCAATACGAATTTGTCCGCTGGTCGGCATACTTTGACAGCGGTGGTAACTTATCCAGATGGAAGTACGGATGAAGTAGAGATTCCGATTGAGGTTCGCCCTCATACACCTAGAATTGAGGAACGGTTCCTTAACGAAAAAGGTGGTCTTACAAATCAAGCGATTACGGTAGATAGGGTTGCTCCAAGTGGGACAGTTACTTTAACAATTGCAGGTGAAGTATTTACCAAACAAGCAATAGGGAGTTCTACCAGTGTAACCTTTACTGCAAATGACTTGAAGAAAGTATATGATCGCAATGGAGGACGACTTCCAAGTGGACCAGTGACTGCTAGTACGACAGTAGATGGTTTGGTTTCAGATGTGTTTAATGGACAAATTACGCCAAATCAAGCGTCTATTTCAGTAAGTAATAGCCAATCCGCATCAGTCAGCGCGAGCCAATCTGCTTCAGTAAGCTCGAGTCAGTCTGCATCGGTCAGCTCGAGTCAGTCCGCTTCAGCGAGCGCAAGCCAATCAGCCTCAGTAAGTTCGAGTGAGTCTGCTTCAGCGAGCGCAAGCGAATCAGCTTCAGCGAGTGCTAGCCAGTCAGCCTCAGTAAGCTCCAGCGAATCAGCTTCAGTAAGCTCGAGTCAATCCACCTCAGTAAGCGTTAGCCAATCAGCATCTGCATCTGCAAGTGCAAGTCAGTCCACTTCAGTGAGCTCAAGTGAGTCAGCGTCTGTAAGCTCAAGCCAGTCCGCATCAGCGAGCGCAAGTGAATCTGCTTCAGTGAGCTCAAGCCAGTCCGCTTCAGCGAGCGCAAGCCAATCAGCCTCAGTAAGTTCGAGTGAGTCTGCTTCAGCGAGCGCAAGCGAATCAGCTTCAGCGAGTGCTAGCCAGTCAGCCTCAGTAAGCTCCAGCGAATCTGCTTCGGTGAGCGCAAGTGAGTCAGCATCGGTGAGTGCCAGTCAATCAGCCTCAGTAAGTTCGAGCCAATCCGCTTCAGCGAGCTCGAGTCAGTCAGCCTCATTGAGTGCTAGTCAATCCGCTTCATTGAGCGGTAGTCAGTCTGCATCAGCGAGCGCAAGCGAATCAGCTTCAGCGAGTGCTAGCCAGTCAGCCTCAGTAAGCTCGAGCCAATCTGCTTCAGTGAGCTCCAGCCAGTCCGCATCAGCGAGCGCTAGCCAATCAGCCTCAGTAAGTTCGAGTGAGTCTGCATCGGTAAGCTCGAGTCAGTCAGCCTCAATAAGCGCTAGTCAATCTGCATCGGCAAGTACAAGTGAATCAGCTTCAGTCAGCTCGAGTCAGTCAGTCTCAATAAGCGCTAGTCAATCTGCATCAGCAAGTGCAAGTGAATCAGCCTCAGTAAGCTCCAGCGAATCAGCATCAGTAAGTTCGAGCCAATCCGCTTCAGCGAGCGCAAGTGAATCTGCCTCAGTAAGCTCAAGCCAGTCCGCTTCAGTAAGTGCTAGCCAGTCTGCATCAGCGAGCGCAAGCGAATCAGCTTCAGCGAGTGCTAGCCAGTCAGCCTCAGTAAGCTCAAGCGAATCGGCTTCAGTAAGTTCGAGCCAGTCCGCTTCAGCGAGTGCTAGCCAATCAGCCTCAGTAAGTTCGAGTGAGTCTGCTTCGGTGAGCGCAAGTGAGTCAGCATCAGTAAGTTCGAGCCAATCCGCTTCAGCGAGCTCGAGTCAGTCAGCCTCATTGAGTGCTAGTCAATCCGCTTCATTGAGCGCTAGTCAGTCTGCTTCAGTAAGTTCGAGTCAATCGGTTTCAGCGAGTGCTAGTCAATCAGCTTCAGCAAGTTCAAGTCAATCTGCGTCAGCGAGCGCCAGCCAATCCGTCTCAGCGAGCACCAGCCAGTCAGCGTCAGTTAGCGCAAGCAAATCGGCATCATTGAGCGCCAGTCAATCAGCCTCAGTAAGCTTCAGCGAATCAGCTTCAGCAAGTGCTAGTCAATCTGCATCGGCAAGTACAAGTGAATCAGCTTCAGTCAGCTCGAGTCAGTCAGTCTCAATAAGCGCTAGTCAATCTGCATCAGCAAGTGCAAGTGAATCAGCCTCAGTAAGCTCCAGCGAATCAGCATCAGTAAGTTCGAGCCAATCCGCTTCAGCGAGCGCAAGTGAATCTGCCTCAGTAAGCTCAAGCCAGTCCGCTTCAGTAAGTGCTAGCCAGTCTGCATCAGCGAGCGCAAGCGAATCAGCTTCAGCGAGTGCTAGCCAGTCAGCCTCAGTAAGCTCAAGCGAATCGGCTTCAGTAAGTTCGAGCCAGTCCGCTTCAGCGAGTGCTAGCCAATCAGCCTCAGTAAGTTCGAGTGAGTCTGCATCGGTAAGCTCGAGTCAGTCAGCCTCAATAAGCGCTAGTCAATCTGCATCGGCAAGTACAAGTGAATCAGCTTCAGTCAGCTCGAGTCAGTCAGTCTCAATAAGCGCTAGTCAATCTGCATCAGCAAGTGCAAGTGAATCAGCCTCAGTAAGCTCCAGCGAATCAGCATCAGTAAGTTCGAGCCAATCCGCTTCAGCGAGCGCAAGTGAATCTGCCTCAGTAAGCTCAAGCCAGTCCGCTTCAGTAAGTGCTAGCCAGTCTGCATCAGCGAGCGCAAGCGAATCAGCTTCAGCGAGTGCTAGCCAGTCAGCCTCAGTAAGCTCAAGCGAATCGGCTTCAGTAAGTTCGAGCCAGTCCGCTTCAGCGAGTGCTAGCCAATCAGCCTCAGTAAGTTCGAGTGAGTCTGCTTCGGTGAGCGCAAGTGAGTCAGCATCGGTGAGTGCCAGTCAATCAGCATCTGCAAGTACAAGTGAATCAGCTTCAGTCAGCTCGAGTCAGTCAGCCTCAATAAGCGCTAGTCAATCTGCATCTGTAAGTTCAAGCGAATCTGCATCAGTCAGCTCCAGTGAATCTGCTTCAGCAAGTGCAAGCAAGTCAGCATCAGTAAGCTCAAGCCAATCTGCTTCAGCCAGCTCCAGTGAATCAGCTTCAGCAAGTTCAAGCCAGTCTGCTTCGGTGAGCTCCAGTCAATCAGCCTCAGTAAGCTCCAGCGAATCTGCTTCAGCAAGTGCTAGCCAATCTGTTTCAGTGAGCACAAGTGGGTCTGCATCGGTAAGCTCGAGTCAGTCTGCATCGGTAAGCTCGAGTCAGTCAGCCTCAATAAGCGCTAGTGAGTCTGCTTCAGCGAGCGCCAGTCAGTCTGCATCTGTAAGCTCCAGTCAATCCGCTTCAGTAAGTACTAGCCAATCAGCGTCAACGAGTGCGAGCCAATCTGCATCAGTAAGCTCAAGCCAATCGGCTTCAGTCAGTGCGAGTCAGTTAGCGTCTGCAAGCTCCAGCGAATCAGCTTCAGTAAGCTCGAGCCAATCTGCTTCAGTGAGCTCCAGCCAGTCCGCATCAGCGAGCGCTAGCCAATCAGCCTCAGTAAGTTCGAGTGAGTCTGCATCGGTAAGCTCGAGTCAGTCAGCCTCAATAAGCGCTAGTCAATCTGCATCGGCAAGTACAAGTGAATCAGCTTCAGTCAGCTCGAGTCAGTCAGTCTCAATAAGCGCTAGTCAATCTGCATCAGCAAGTGCAAGTGAATCAGCCTCAGTAAGCTCCAGCGAATCAGCATCAGTAAGTTCGAGCCAATCCGCTTCAGCGAGCGCAAGTGAATCTGCCTCAGTAAGCTCAAGCCAGTCCGCTTCAGTAAGTGCTAGCCAGTCTGCATCAGCGAGCGCAAGCGAATCAGCTTCAGCGAGTGCTAGCCAGTCAGCCTCAGTAAGCTCAAGCGAATCGGCTTCAGTAAGTTCGAGCCAGTCCGCTTCAGCGAGTGCTAGCCAATCAGCCTCAGTAAGTTCGAGTGAGTCTGCTTCGGTGAGCGCAAGTGAGTCAGCATCGGTGAGTGCCAGTCAATCAGCATCTGCAAGTACAAGTGAATCAGCTTCAGTCAGCTCGAGTCAGTCAGCCTCAATAAGCGCTAGTCAATCTGCATCTGTAAGTTCAAGCGAATCTGCATCAGTCAGCTCCAGTGAATCTGCTTCAGCAAGTGCAAGCAAGTCAGCATCAGTAAGCTCAAGCCAATCTGCTTCAGCCAGCTCCAGTGAATCAGCTTCAGCAAGTTCAAGCCAGTCTGCTTCGGTGAGCTCCAGTCAATCAGCCTCAGTAAGCTCCAGCGAATCTGCTTCAGCAAGTGCTAGCCAATCTGTTTCAGTGAGCACAAGTGGGTCTGCATCGGTAAGCTCGAGTCAGTCTGCATCGGTAAGCTCGAGTCAGTCAGCCTCAATAAGCGCTAGTGAGTCTGCTTCAGCGAGCGCCAGTCAGTCTGCATCTGTAAGCTCCAGTCAATCCGCTTCAGTAAGTACTAGCCAATCAGCGTCAACGAGTGCGAGCCAATCTGCATCAGTAAGCTCAAGCCAATCGGCTTCAGTCAGTGCGAGTCAGTTAGCGTCTGCAAGCTCCAGCGAATCAGCTTCAGTAAGCTCGAGCCAATCTGCTTCAGTGAGCTCCAGCCAGTCCGCATCAGCGAGCGCAAGCCAATCAGCCTCAGTAAGTTCGAGTGAGTCTGCTTCAGCGAGCACCAGTCAGTCTGCATCTGTAAGCTCCAGTCAATCCGCTTCAGCCAGCGCTAGCCAGTCAGCATCTGCAAGCTCAAGCCAGTCTGCCTCAGCGAGCGCAAGTGAATCTGCCTCAGTAAGCTCAAGCCAGTCCGCTTCAGTAAGTGCTAGCCAGTCTGCATCAGTCAGCTCGAGTGAGTCAGCCTCTGCAAGTTCGAGCCAATCCGTCTCAGTCAGCGCGAGCCAATCAGCGTCGGTAAGCTCCAGCGAATCGGCTTCAGTAAGTTCAAGCCAGTCTGTATCGGCAAGCTCAAGCCAGTCTGCATCAGTAAGTTCAAGCGAATTGGCTTCAGTAAGCTCAAGCCAGTCTGCTTCAACAAGTGCTAGCCAGTCTGCATCAGTAAGCTCGAGCCAATCAGCGTCAACGAGTGCGAGTCAGTTAGCGTCTGCAAGCTCCAGCGAATCGGCTTTAGTAAGTTCAAGCCAGTCTGTATCGGCAAGCTCAAGCCAGTCAGCATCAGTAAGTTCAAGCGAATCGGCTTCAGTAAGCTCGAGTGAATCAGCCTCAGTAAGCTCAAGCGAATCAGCTTCAGCAAGTGCTAGCCAATCCGCTTCGGTGAGCTCGAGTCAATCAGCCTCAGTGAGCTCGAGCCAGTCTGCTTCGGCAAGTGCAAGCCAGTCAGCATCAGCAAGTGCTAGCCAATCAGCCTCAACAAGTACTTCAACTTCTGCAAGTATGCTAGCAGACGAGTTGGCGTTGGAAAGTGCTTCGATCTCAACAAGTACATCAGTGAGTGAATCTACTTCAACGAGCGCATCACTCTCAGCTAGCGTATTAGCCAGTGAATCGGCTCTAGAAAGTGCTTCGATTTCAGCAAGTACATCAGTGAGCGAATCAACTTCGATTAGCACTAGTCTCTCAACTTCAGATTCTATTAGTAGATCTGCGTCAGCAAGTGCTCTGGTATCTACTTCAACAAGCACCTCTCTCTCAATGGCAAACATTGCAAGCCAAGGTCAATCCGCTTCAAGCAAGCCAAAACAAGTCTTGCCAAATACAGGAGCGTCGACTTCGGTAGCATCTGCTTTGTTGGGAGCATTGGCAGCTGTGACAGGTATCGGTCTTCTTGCCAAGAAGGGTCAAAATGACGATCAAGAAAGTCATTGATAAGATATAAAAATCAATGAATAAATAGTAAAATGGAAAACCTTTGAAAACATGATTTTTCAAAGGTTTTTTCTATATGCGAGAAGGGGAAAATCCTCTTTTGAGTTTGAAATAAACTAGGGGAAAAGGTATAATAGGAAGGTGAGAGAATCATCGAAAAAATCAGAACTATAGTAGTAGAAAAGTAGCCAAAAGAATGTGAAAAGAAAAGGGGATGAAATGAAAAAAGAGCTTCAAAAAGCCATTGTACTCGGTGGTGATAATGCTTATATGGACAAGATTGAAACAACAATCAAGTCAATCTGCGCCCATAACCGAGCAGTGACTTTTTATGTTTTCAATGATGATTTGCCATCCGAATGGTTTCAGCTCATGGAGAGACGTTTAGAGCCTCTAGCTTCAAAAATCGTCAATGTCAAGATTAGTCATCAAGGTTTGAAAGGCTATAGTTTGCCACTAGCCCACCTAAGTTATGCAACTTTCTTTCGCTATTTTATACCTCAGTACGTCAGCGAAGACCTAGCCTTGTACCTGGATTCGGATATCATCGTTAGATCAAACTTAGATCAACTCTTTTTAGAAGACATGGCAGACTGGCCGGTAGCGGCTGTCGCAGATGCTCTAGTTCCTAGCACTTTTAATGCAGGTGTCTTGCTGATTAATGTGGCTCTCTGGCGTCAAGAAAAGGTGACGGAGCACTTGTTGAGTTTGACAGACCAACTGCATGACCAAGTTTTTGGCGATCAGGGCGTATTAAATCACCTCTTTGAAGGTCGTTGGAAACCGCTGCCAGCTACCTATAATTTTATGGTTGGCATGGATACAGTGGCTCGGAATTACCGGATGGATTCTTGGTATAGGGACTCTCTTGCTACGGAGAAGACAGCCAAGATTATCCATTATACCGGGGACAAGCCTTGGTACCAAATCAACCTCAACCGTTTTAGGGAGGAATGGTGGTTTTACTACGGACTAGAGTGGTCTGATATCGTCATGAAAAAATGTGATTTCCATAAAGGATTGGCATCTTTAGTTCAAGCTCCCCAGTATGCGACCGCTATTTTTACCAATACGTGTCACATAGAGAGAATCGAACACCTGATCCAAGAACTGCCAGATGTAGAGTTCTCTATCCTAGCTCATACCAATTTTGCGCCGGAAATCATGAACTTGCAATCACATCTGAATGTACGCCTCTATCCTTACTTTAATCCCATGAATGTCAAAAAAGTCTTGGAAAAGATTGACTTTTACTTGGATATCAATCATGAGGATGAAATTGCAAACATTATCCAAGAGGTGCAGCAAAGAGAAATCCCTATATTTGCTTTTGAGACCACTAGTCATGACTCAAGTGGTTGCAGTCATGTCTACTCACCAGCAGACGTAGATCAAATGATCAAGTCTATCCGCACGCTTTTGAAATCGAAGAAGCAGTCGTTGTAAACTGAAGGAAACTAAATGAAAAAAACAATTGTTCTCGCAGGAGATTATGCCTATATTCGTCAGATTGAAACAGCGCTTAAGTCTCTCTGCTATCATAATAGCCATGTCAAGGTCTATATCTTTAACCAGGATATACCGCAGGAATGGTTCCGCGCTCTCAGACCGATAGTAGAGCAAATGGGCGGTGAGTTAGTGGATGTCAAGATGCTTGGCGCCCAGTTTCAGATGAACTGGAGCAACAAACTGCCCCATATCAATCATATGACCTTTGCCCGTTATTTTATCCCTGATTTTGTCGAAGAGGACAAGGTTCTTTACTTGGACAGTGATCTGGTAGTGACGGCTGATTTGACGCCCCTCTTTGAAATGGACTTGGGCGAAAACTACCTAGCTGCCGCACCATCTTGTTTTGGAGTTGGGGTTGGTTTTAATGCAGGGGTTCTCTTGATAAACAACAAAAAATGGCGAGCAGAAGCTATGAGACAAGAGCTAGTTGAGTTGACGGAGCGGGAACACCAACATGTGAGTGAGGGAGACCAGTCCATTCTCAATATGCTCTTTCATGACAGCTACACTCCTCTGGATCAGAACTATAATTTTCAGATTGGCTTTGACAGTGGGGCTGCCTCACATGGACATGAATTTATCTTCCAGATTCCCCTAGAGCCCCTGCCAGCTATCTTGCATTTCCTCTCTCAGGACAAACCTTGGAATACTCATTCGGTTGGGCGTTTGCGTGAGGTTTGGTGGCACTATCATCTGATGGAGTGGTCTGCCATTACTGAAAAATGGCGTCAGGCAGGAATTGACTATCCAGTCACAGTCTATCAGCCAGTTATGACTTGTGTTAATTTGACCAATTCTTGGCATCTTGAGAAAATCGACTATCTGGTTCAAGCTTTGCCAAAGGTGCATTTCTACATCGCAGCCTATACGACGATGGCACCGGAACTTATGCTCTTGTCACGTTTTGAAAATGTGACCCTCTATCCCAACACCTTCCCTCTCTTGGTTGAGAAACTGATCCAGCAGACAGATGTCTACCTTGATATTAACCATGATGACAAGTTGAGTGTTGTTTATGACTATGTTTCACGCTTTAAGAAACCGATCTTGACTTTTGACAATACCCAGTCGCAGGGATTACCTGAAAGTGCCTATGCGGGTATTTTCTCAGCAGAAAGACCAGAAGAAATGGTGGCTGCTTTGAAGGCTTATCTGGATGATAAAACTCACGAAAACTGAGATAGAGATTTGAATGTGCTAAGATAAAAAGGCTGGATGGGCCTCGTGTGACAGGACAGAAAGATAAAATGAAAAGGAGGAGCTAGTGAAAGAATTTCGTTCATCGATAGCAGTAAAAAAAGGGATGCACACCCTATTTTTGCTCTTTATTTATGTGCTCGGGAGTCGTCTGGCTCTTCCTTTTGTTGATCTCAATAGTCGGGATTTTCTCGGAGGAAGCGCAGCCTATCTGGACTTTTCAGTAGCCCTGACTGGTGGAAATCTTCGCAGCCTCTCTCTCTTTTCCATCGGGCTTTCACCTTGGATGTCAGCTATGATCTTGTGGCAGATGTTTTCCTTTTCAAAGAAACTGGGCTTAAACTCAGTTTCTTCGGAAGTTCAGGATAGACGGAAAATGTACTTGACGTTAGGGATTGCCTTGATTCAGGCCTTGGCCTTGACTACAAACCTTCCTGTCCAAGCTCCCTACAATCCCTTCTTGGTCTTTCTCCTCAATACCAGCCTTTTGGTTGCGGGGACCTTCTTCTTAGTTTGGCTGTCAGACATCAATGTATCTATCGGAGTTGGAGGTCCTGTCGTCATTTTATTGGCAAGTATGGTGGCTTCACTCCCTCAGGACATCATCCAATCGGTCCAAGTTCATAAGATCTCTCCTTGGTTGCTTTTCCTGTTGCTGATACTTGGCGTCCTCTTTACCTATCTAGTTGTTCTCTTTTACCGAGCTAGATACCGCATCCCTATAAATAAAATCGGGCTCCATTCTCGCTTTAAACGCTATTCTTATCTGGAAATCATGCTAAATCCTGCGGGTGGCATGCCTTATATGTATGTGATGAGTCTCATGGGCTTGCCTTCTTATCTCTTGCTCTTGCTTCAACATCTGGATAAGGGGAATCCGCTCTACCCTGCCATATTGGAGCAGTATGCGATGGGGAAACCCTTGTGGATCTATGCTTATATCCTTATCCTCTTTGTCTTTAGCATTGTCTTTGCCTTTGTCAATGTGAGTGGTCAACAGATCGCAGATCGGATGAAACAATCAGGAGATTACCTCTACGGGGTCTATCCTGGTGAGGATACCAGTCGCTTTATCAATCGCTTGGTTCTCCGATTTGCTCTGATAGGTGCAGTCTTTAACGTTACCTTAGCTGGACTTCCGATCTTGTTTGTCTTGAAGGATGAGAGTTTGTTAAAAGTCAGCATGATTCCCGGACTCTTTTTAATTTTGAGTGGCATGCTCTTTACGATTCACGATGAATTGCAAGCGCTCCGACTAAATGAAAGGTATCAGCCACTATTCTAGGAGGTTTTGATGTATTACTTTATCCCAGCCTGGTATGGCAAGGAGCGTCCCTGGCATGCCGATTTGACACCCTGGTATTTTTCTCATTTTAAGCTAGAATTTGATGACACCTTCAATCAGATTCGCCTGATGCAAGGCCAAGGGATTCCTGCACAGGTCCTCCTTTTGTCCTATCAGCCTCATTTGCGCTATTTTCTCCATCGCCAAGGTATTTTAGAAGCACAGGTTTATTCCTTATTTGATGAATTACAGGATTTTCACGAGATTCGACCGCAGGTCTTGCAGGTCAGAGATATTGAGTGGGAAGAGGACTGCGAGTTTGTTTACAGTCCCTTTACCATTTTAGTTTTGAGAAATGGAAAGCCCTATGCTCAGGTGGAGCATGGGATTGAAGGCTTCATCAGTACGATTCAGTATTTCAAGGAAGATGGGCTCTTGTCTGCCAATTACCTGATGGATGATCGGGGGCTGGTTTCCAGTGTGATTTACTTCGAAGAGGGTCAGGCTCTCTACCAAGACTACCTCAATCCCAAGGGACTGTGGCAGTTTAGAGAGTACTTGCAAGATGGGGGGCGTATCGAGGTCAATCCTATCTTTGCTTTTCGCTTTCAAAAAGAGGCTTACCAAGATATGGGAGATTTGGTTGCGGAGTTTTTTGAGAAGAAAATAGCTCAACTCCCTGAGGAAGGAGCGACCTATTTTCTGCCTGCTTGTGATCAGCACAATGACTTCCTTTTAGAACGATTGCCTCACCAAACCACTAAGGTTCTCAGTCTTTTTATCGGACGAAATCCTCAAGAGCAATTACCTCAGTTGGCGGATTTGTTGCCTAAGGTGGACCTTGTTCTGGTTGACAGGGAGGACACCCTGCGCTTGGCTCAATCTGGCTTTCCAGAACAAGCCGAGAAGTTTCGTCATTTATCGCCTTTCGATACCCGCTTGGAGCTGGGAAAGAGCCAGACTCAAAAAGAGTCTCTCCTCTACTATCAACTTGACTTTGAGCAGGGGATAGAGGACCAAGCTCTCTATCAGGTCTTGCATTTCCTTTCTGAAAACAAGGATACAGAGCTGGTCTTTGGAGCCTTTGCTGCTAGTCAAGAAGAAATGAAGCAGCTGGAAACACGAGTTGCAGAGATGATTGCAGACCAGTTTCAAAGTCAGGAGCTAGAGAAGGAAGTTGATTACCAAGGAGCTGAAAATCCGCTTGAGGATAATCGCCACCAGGCCATGCGCTACTCATTTGTCAATATGAAGGATGAATCGGAGTTAATCAAGCAACTGGAATTTGTTCGTTTGATTGTCGATTTGAACAGGCAGCCTCTTCTTTATACCCAGATAGCGGGGATTAGTGCTGGTATCCCTCAAATCAATAGGGTCAAAACAGAGTATGTCAGCCATCAGAAGAATGGCTATCTGTTGGAAAACACCGCCGATTTTGCGCAAGCGGCCCATTACTATCTCGATAGTCTGCAGGTGTGGAATGATGCTTTAATCCATTCCATCGAAAAGATAAAGGAACACACTGGGGAGCAATTCCTAATCAAGCTAGAAAAGTGGTTGGAGGAGGTGACTCATGGAAAAGAAATATAAGATCTTGCAAATCGGTCCAGAGGATTGGCGAGATACACTTGTCCTACCAGCCCAACTAGACTGGTATCATGTTTCTCCCAACACATCGTCTGACATCCAGAAAATCATGGATGAGAATGACCTAGATCACTTTCATGCTGTCATTCTCACGAATGGGGCCTACCTAGTAGATTTGTTGCCTTTTGCGTCTAGCTTGGAACCCTATACGGTTTTCTATCCGGAGCAGTTTGCAAGTCAGGATAAAAACATTCAGAACCTCATCAAACAGCACTGCATGCAAGCGATGGACCTGTCTGACCGACAGAGCTTTGTTCGGGACCTCTCCACCTCCCTCTTTGAAGGTGGTTATGGAGACAAGCTGAGTCCAGCTACGATAAGGATTCACCCGAGTTTTCAAGGCTCTGTCTCCTATCAAGGGTTTGAGCATCTGAAATTAGAAGGAGACTTTGGGAAGACCTATACCCAGATAGCCTCTTGGGCCTACAATCAGACCGTCCAAGCCCATTCGCCAATCGAACTCTGGCTCGAATATGAAAAAACTGGACCAGTGGAATTGCGCTTGCGTTTGCGAAAGATCCCAGCAGGATCCATTTCAGAGATTAGACAGGACATTCTCCTCGAGGAAGCAGACTTTGCCTCAGCAATCATTGTGGAGCAAGACTATGACGCTTATCTGAGCATTTCTCTTGAAGCGCGTGGTCAGGGAAAGGTCAACATCGGCAATCTCCATCAACGCTGGAGCCGGAAACAGTTTGGAAAGTTTATACTCGGTGGCAATATCCTGCATGATGAAAAACGTGAGGAAATCAACTATTTCTTTTACCCAGGGGATTTCAAGCCCCCTCTAGCAGTCTATTTCTCAGGTTACCGTCCGGCGGAAGGCTTTGAGGGTTACTGGATGATGAAGAATCTCCAATGCCCCTTTCTCCTCTTTTCGGATCCTCGATTAGAAGGGGGAGCCTTTTACCTTGGAACTGAGGAGTTGGAAGACAACATACAGGCAACAATCCAACACTATCTAGACTACCTAGGCTTGGATAGAAGTGACTTGATCCTATCTGGCCTGTCAATGGGAACCTTCCCAGCCCTCTATTATGGTTCTAACTTTGAGCCCAAGGGAATCGTAGTCGGAAAACCCTTGACCAATCTAGGAACCATCGCACAGCGGGGCCGACTAGAGGCGCCAGGAGTTTTCCCGACCAGCTTTGATGTCTTGCACCTTCAGACAGGAGGAGTGAGCCAAAAAGACATGAAGGACTTGGATCAACGTTTTTGGAGCCGATTTAAACAAGCTGATTTTTCCCAGACGACCTTTGGTCTTTCTTACATGAAGGACGAGGATATGGATAGTGGTGCCTATGACCAGCTAGTGGAGACTCTTTGCCAGACAGGAGCCAAGATTTTGTCCAAAGGAACCGCAGGTCGACACAATGATGACACAGGTACAAACGTTGCCTGGTTTATTCATTTTTACAAGATGATACTAGAAGAATACGGAAGAGGTGAGACATGATTATCATCAAGAGAGAGGATATTAGGTGGGGTGAGATGGGAGCCACTTATCTTTACGGGAGCCAGATCACCTATCATGCAGACGGTCATGTTACCCTGAAAAATCCTTTGCTGGCTTCAGGAGAAACCCTTAAAACCTGGTTTTCCAGTGTCAATTACCAGGCTACTAGGAGCCAGCCCAGCCTCCCTCTTCTTAAGAAAAATTATACCTACCGCCTATCCATGAAGATGCGAGTTCAACCGACCAATGGCCTCTATCTCAAACTGACTTTTTTAAACCGTTATGAGGAAATCATCGAGGAGAAGATTGAAAGGCAATTTTCTTTTAGCTTCACCTATCCTGAAGCGGCCTACACCTATCGCCTTTCCTTGATTAGTGCAGGTTTTGAGGCTCTTGACTTTGTTTCGTTTTCTATTGAGGAGGATGCTGATGTTTAATCGTTTGTATCAGGAAAGACAACTGAGAATGGTCAAGATGCTTCTAAGCCAAATCAACACCCTCAAAGAAGAGATGGCAGCTCTCAGTGATGAGGAAATGGCTGCAAAGACAGAGGAGTTTCGCCAGCGACTTGCCCAGGGAGAAACCTTGGATGAGCTATTGGTAGAAGCCTATGCTCTTGTACGTGAGGCAGATAAACGTGTCTTGGGTCTCTTTCCCTATGATGTGCAAGTCATGGGAGCCATTGTAATCCATCAAGGAAATGTGGCAGAGATGAATACGGGTGAAGGAAAGACCTTGACTGCAACCATGCCCCTCTACCTCAATGCTTTAACGGGTAAAGGCAGTATGCTGGTCACGACCAATGACTATCTGGCTAGACGGGACGCAAGTGAAATGGGTCCAGTCTACCAATTTTTAGGTCTAACTGTAGGTCTGCCTTTTTCAGAGGATCCAAAAGAGGACTTGACTGTGGAAGAGAAAAGAAAGATCTACACCTCAGACATTGTCTACACGACCAATAGTGTCCTGGGCTTTGACTATCTCAATGACAATCTTGCCTCAACTAGTGAGGGGAAATTCCTGCCTCCCTTTAACTATGTCATCATCGATGAGATCGATGATATTCTACTCGATAGTGCCCAAACTCCTTTGATTATCGCAGGTTCTCCCCGTGTCCAGTCTAACTATTATGGGATGATTGATACCCTAGTGACGACCTTGGTTGAGGGAGAAGACTACATCCACAAGGAAGAAAAAGACCAGGTTTGGTTGACCCGAAAGGGGGCCCAGACGGTCGAAGGTTTCCTAGGAATCGATCATCTCTACAAGGAAGAGTACGCCAGTTATGTTCGGCATCTGGTTTATGCTCTCAGAGCTCATACGCTCTTTACCAAGGACAAGGACTATCTGGTTCGAGGGCAAGAGATGGTTTTGTTGGATAAGGGAACAGGACGTTTGATGGAAATGACCAAGCTTCAAGGTGGCCTCCATCAAGCCATCGAAGCCAAGGAACATGTGAAGCTCTCTCCTGAAACCAGAGCCATGGCTTCTATCACCTACCAGAGTCTCTTTAAGATGTTTCGCAAAATCTCAGGTATGACAGGAACGGGAAAGGTGGCAGAAAAAGAATTTTTCGAAACCTACAATATGGCCGTTATTCGTATCCCGACCAATCGCCCACTTAGGCGAATGGACCATCCGGACAATCTCTATGTGACACTCCCTGAGAAAGTGTATGCCTCTCTGGAAGCAATCAAGACCTATCACTCTAAAGGCAATCCACTCCTGATCTTTGTCGGATCTGTTGAAATGTCCCAGCTATATTCGTCCTTGCTCTTGCGAGAGGGGATTTCCCACAATGTCCTCAATGCCAATCATGCAGCGCGTGAAGCCCAGATTATCGCAGAGTCTGGACAGATGGGAGCAGTGACCGTTGCGACTTCCATGGCAGGTCGCGGGACAGATATCAAGCTCGGTCCAGGTGTTGCAGATTTAGGTGGTTTGGTTGTGATTGGTACCGAGCGAATGGAGAGCCGACGGATTGACCTGCAAATCAGAGGTCGTTCCGGCCGCCAGGGCGATCCAGGCATGTCTCAATTTTTCGTATCGCTTGAAGATGATGTGATCAAAAAGTTCGGACCGTCTTGGGTTCACGACCTGTATCAAGACTACCAAGTGGAAGATAGTAGCAAACCCATCCTACTCAAGGCTCGCAAGTACCGAAATCTCGTCAGAAAAGCCCAAGAGGCTAGTGATAGTGCCAGTCGCTCTGCACGCAGACAAACCTTAGAGTATGCGGAAAGCGTCAATATTCAGCGTCAGATGGTCTACAAAGAAAGAGATCGCTTGCTAGATGGGAGCCGTGATTTAGGGCATATCCTTGAGGGTATACTGGCAGACTATACCAAACAAATCTCAGAAAAAGCCTATAGCAGCCCCCAAGAACTCTTTCACTTTATCGTGACCAATATTAGTTTTGGGATAAGAGAATTACCAGCTGATTTGGATTTAGCTGATGCAGATCAGATTCGGGAGTTACTAGAGAAAATAATAGCCAAGGAAATTGCAGCTAAAAAGGAAGTCCTCCAACCTCACCAGCTCTATGATCCTTTTTTGAGAATATCCATGCTCAAGGCGATTGATGACAACTGGGTTGAGCAAGTCGACTACCTCCAACAGCTCAGTCTAGCAATCGGGAGCCAGTCTGCTTCTCAAAAGAACCCTATTGTGGAGTACTATCAGGAGGCCTATGCAGGCTTTGAAACCATGAAGCAACAAATTCGTACAGATATGGTACGCAATCTTCTCATGGGGATTGTGGAAGTAACGCCCAAAGGTGAGATTCTCACCCATT
This sequence comes from Streptococcus oralis, assembly GCF_965111685.1. GTDB lineage: Bacteria > Bacillota > Bacilli > Lactobacillales > Streptococcaceae > Streptococcus > Streptococcus oralis_B. The sequence continues at coordinate 1,544,825 of NZ_OZ217340.1, read as the reverse complement.
TTCCATAAAAAGAGGATCATATGACAATTTACAATATAAATCTAGGAATCGGTTGGGCGAGTAGTGGTGTCGAGTATGCCCAGGCCTACCGAGCAGGGATTTTTAGAAGTTTAGACCTAGCATCTAAGTTTATCTTTACCGACTTGATTTTGGCAGACAATATCCAGCATTTAACGGTCAATATCGGCTTTGCGGATGATCAGGTAATCTGGCTTTACAATCATTTTACAGATATCAAGCTAGCACCGACCAGTGTTACAGTTGACGAGGTCTTGGCCTCTTTTGGTGGCCTTGAGAGTCATAGGGAGCAGGACGGCAAGATCTTGCGTGTCTACTTTTCAGACGAGGACAAGTTTGTGACCTGCTACTTGGTAGACTCGGCTAAGAATCTGGTGCGGCATGCAGAGTATGTGTTTGGGGGGAACTTGGTTCGCAAGGATTATTTCTCCTACACACGCTACTGTACAGAGTATTTCGCGCCCAAAGACCAAGTGGCTAGGCTCTATCAACGAACCTTTTTCAATGAAGATGGCAGCACAGCTTACGATATCTTGTTGACTGAGGGACAGGAAGAGGTCTATCGATTTAAGGACCGGATTCTGTACGGGAAACCAGCCCTTATGCGCTATTTTATGCAAAGTTTGAACTTGAGCAAGTCTGATTTGGTCATCTTAGATAGGGAAACAGGGATTGGTCAGGCTGTTTTTGAAGAAGCACAAAAGGCCCATCTAGCAGTTGTCGTTCACGCAGAGCACTATAGTGAAAATGCTAGTAACGAAGACTATCTCCTCTGGAACAACTACTATGAGTATCAGTTTACAAACGCGGACAAGGTCGATTGTTTTATCGTGTCTACGGATCGGCAGAAGGAAGTTCTTGAAGGTCAATTTGCTCAGTACAGTCAGCATCGTCCACGAATCGTCACGATTCCAGTTGGGAGTATTGATCAGCTGACGGAGCCTGCTAGGGAACGCAAACCCTTTTCTCTCATTACCGCTTCGCGTCTAGCCAAGGAAAAACACATTGACTGGCTAGTCAAGGCGGTTATCCAAGCGCATCAAGTCCTCCCAGAGCTCACCTTTGATATTTATGGCAGTGGGGGTGAGGAATCCCTTTTAAGGGAAATCATCACGGCTTACCAAGCGGAGAACTATATCCGGCTCAAAGGGCATGCAGATCTGGCTCAGATTTATCCCCAGTACGAAGTCTATTTGACGGCTTCAACTAGCGAAGGGTTTGGTCTGACCTTGATGGAGGCAGTTGGTTCAGGCTTGCCCCTGATTGGTTTTGATGTGCCTTATGGAAACCAAACCTTTATCCAGGACGGTCAAAATGGCTACTTGATCTCAAGTTCGGATGACCATGTTGAAACGGCGATTAAAAGGGCTTTTGCAGAAAAGATCTGCCAGCTCTATCAGGAAAATCATTTGCCTGATATGAGAACAGCATCTTATGACCTAGCTAGAGGATTTTTAACAGACAAAGTAAGGGACAAGTGGAAGAAGACGATAGAGGAGGTCCTGCATGATTCAACTATTTGATCGATATGGCCAGGAAAGTCGAGATTTGCACGAAAGTTTAGAAGCTGCTGGTCTGTCCCATGCCACAGTTGTGATCGAGCCAGATGGCTTTCTCCCAGATGGGATTCTTTCTCCCTTTACCTACTATCTAGGTTACAAGTCAGGAAAAGCTCTTTTTTTCAACCAAGTAGCCGTACCTGAATTTTGGGAGATTGCGGGTAATAACCAGTCGGCGCATATCCTAGAGGATTCTCGGGAAAGGGGCGTGATTCACTATGTGGATGCTCCTCAGGCCCGTTTGGTCAAGCAAGTCGACTGGAAGGACCTATCCGGTCGCATCTACCAAGCAGATTACTATAACCGATACGGAGCCTGCTTTGCCAAGACCACCTATAGTGCAGATGGGCAGGCTATCCTGACCAAGTACCAGGATGCAAAGGGACAGGAAATTGTCCTAGAAAATCATGTGACAGGCGATATCCTCCTAACCTTGCCCGGACAAGGTCTACGCCATTTTAAAAATCGAGTAGAGTTCACGATTTTCTTTTTGCAAGACTTGGGAATCGACACTCGCCACCTTCTCTTTAACACTCTCGCCACCTCTTTTTTGGTCTCATACCATTATCCAGACAAGAGTGGACAGGACATCTTGGTTTGGCAAGAACCGTTAGGTGATTGTCTTCCTGGGAATATGCAGCTGTTCTTGGAGCAAGGGGAGTTGAGAGCCAAGCAGCTCCTCATACCAGACAAGGCTACCTATGAAAAGGCCTTGGCCTTGGCCAATCCAGCCTATCATGACAAGTTTTTCCATCTAGGTTATCATTATCAGTTCAAAAGAGAAAACTTCGTTCGACCAGATGCTTTGATCGTTACCAACTCGGATCAGATCGAGCATATCGAAACCCTGATTGAGTCCTTGCCAATGGTGACCGTCCGAATCGCGGCAGTGACTGAAATGTCGTCCAAGTTGCTGACCTTGCTTTCCTATCCCAATGTCGTCCTCTACCAAAACGCCAGTCCGCAAAAGATTCGAGAACTCTACCAGCTGTCGGATCTCTATCTGGATATCAATTACGGAAACGAGCTTTTGGATGCTGTCCGTCAAGCCTTTGAGCACAATATGCTCATCCTAGCCTTTAACCAGACAGCTCATAACAGACCTTACACAGCTCCAGAACACCTCTTTGATGTGCAGGCTGTTGGAGACATGATTGCGAAGATTCAAGTAGCTCTCAGCAGTCTTGACAAGATGGGCCAAGCCCTTGGGCATCAAGGCCGCCATGCCAACTATGTGGACTTGGGAAGTTACAAAGAAAGGATGGAAAGGATAATAGGGGAAGGACATGACTAAAAAAGATTTATTTTACAAGGATGTCGAAGGACGCATGGAAGAGTTAAAGCAAGGAGCGCTTAAGAAAGAAAAGCCTACCCGAGGAGAAAAGATCAGTAAAATCTTCTCCATTTTACTCGGTTTGCTCATCCTTCTTACCCTGATCTTTACATTATTAGGAATCCTGAGGTGAAATTGATGGAAGTTTTGATGATTGTAGGAATAATCCTAGCTGTCGCCTTAATTGTCCTGGTTCTCATCCAACCTCGCCAAAGCCAACTCTTTTCCATGGATGCAACCAGCAATATCGGAAAACCAGGCTACTGGCAGAACAACCGATTGGTGAAAATTCTAACTCTTTTGCTCAGTCTCGCCTTGTTTGTCTTGCTCCTTGTTTTTATGATAGTGACCTATCAGTAAGGATGCAGATCCATTCATAGATAAGGAATACTAGACAGGGGGATAATCCAAGCAAATCGGAGGAAAATATGGAACAACAGATTAATGAGAAAGTGATGGGAATTGCACAGAGTGTCCATAAGACTATACCTGTAGCTTGGGAAAATCTTTTTATTAACATTACCTTGACTTTTGATGGTGGAGAAGTCTACTATTTCTTTAACGAAGAAGGGAAAAGTGACTATATCTATAATCTCTATATTCCCAAGAAGTATGAGTTGCCTAATTCAGAATTTAGAGAAAATGAAAGACGCACCTTCAAATTAGCTTGGGAATTGAGGGAAATCTTTAAAAATGAAGAGCAAGCTTTATGGACAACATGTGTTATAAAGATTATTGGTACAAAATTGACTGCTACATTTGACTACGCACCCTGGTTCGAGAGTGGGTTTACCTCAGACCAACAAATGGACTTTTTTGAATATAAATATCTCGGAAAGCAACCAGCTAATGAAAAAGAACTTGAGAAGTTCAAGGCCATGGAAGCCTTCCAGCAAAAATATAATGAGAACTAGTTTCATGTATAAACGGCCACCCTCATGGTGGTCTTTTATGGTATACTGGGATTGTAGAGCCAGTAAATTTGGTGATAACTTAGCATCGGTCAGAAAGCAAGCAAGAAATTTCCAAAAAAAGTATTGAGATAAAAGGAGAATGGGGATGGGAAACAAACTGTTAATGCCAGGAATATCGTTCGGTCACGTTAGTTCAGTAGCGCTTGAAGATTTAAAAAGGGGCTTACTTTCAGTAAATGATGAGAGAGAATGTATATTGCTGATTGCTGAAATCTTAAAAAAGGGAGATTTTACAGTAAAAAACTTGCTGATTGACTTGATGAACCAGATAAAAGATGAAGCAGTACTCAATCTTTGTATTCGATTGTTTTGTTCAGTTTGTACACATGATGATTTAAAAAAAGTTGAAAATTTTCATTTTTTAAGTTCGGCTTCAGAATTTGCGGTATTTACTTTTGTCGCTGGCGCTGTGGAAACAATGTCCTATGAAGTCGTTCCTTACCTTCTTACTCTGTGGGAGGAGTGGGAAGATACAGAAACCGATGTGGAGTACGCTATTCAAGATGCTTTGGATAGCTTTCTCAACTATCGTTCAATTATAGAGGAAAATGCAAGATTAGAAGAAGTTGGAGGTTTATATTTTGATGTAATAAAGAACAAGAACTTAGATTGCTATTATTACAAAACTCTTCAGGTTTTTCCTGGTTTATTTACACAAGAAATTATGACTGCTCTATACATCGCTGCTCAAAAGGAACAGAAATATCATCTTTATCTTCAGGCTTCCCTTCTGTCTATATACACAGGTAAGCAGGTCCCAGTGGATACCAATACTCTTATTTCAAAAAAAGAAATTGATTTGATGGTTCGTTATATTGATGACTTATCAGACAAAGATTGGACGGAAGGTATGAAATATTTTTACGGTCATCCAGTTGAAGAGCTTGTAAAATAATGAAATGGACGATTGATAACAAAGGACTACCTTCACAGTGGTCTTTTATTGTTTTCCAAACGCTAGTCCATAGGGTTTATGGTATACTAGGATTGTAGAGCTAGTAAATTTGGTGATAATTTGGTAGAGGTGCCATCAAGCTCTAACGCCTTCGTTGAGAATTTCCAGAAGAGTGTAGTGAAACTGAAAGATAACATAGCTCGTGCTGGAGCAAACTTTAAGAGGAGAATCAAATGAAATACGATAAAATTAAAATTGCACAGGAAATAGCCAGAGCTGTAGGGGGAGTTCCTCAAGCCTATACATTTAGAAATCACGATAACAAATTAGATTTATTTATTGGAGAGAATCGTCCGGACGATTATTTAACAACTGCAGCAACAATCGGTTTATCAGAATATACCATTTATCGTCGAATAAATGATAAGCCTTTAAGAGTTGAAATCATTGGAGCAGCTGATGCAGAGCTGGAATATTTTCCAAATATTATAGCAGATTGTGGTTTTAATATCGTGAGAGGAGAATATAGCATCTCTCCTGGTGCAGTCTATCCAAATATAATTAGAAATTACTATCCTAATGCGAAAGTAAATCATATATTTTTCACTCAGCCTTTCTTGTGGGAACTGGAGTCTTTTGATTTTGATGAAGAGTATGTTACGTGGCTACAAGCTATCCCTATTACAGAAGCTGAGCTTCAATTTATAGAAAAGCATGGAGCCGAAGTAGGAGCGCAGAAGTTGGAAGCATTGTTTGAAGAGCATCAGATAGATGTTTATGATTTTATGAGGCCTTCTGTAGTGTAATCAATTTTTTATCTTTTTTCAGGAGCAGGAGTAGAAACCTGCTTTTTTAAAATTCTTCAATATCCGTTGTAAGTCCGATCTTCCTTTCAGCTGATGTGCGAATTCTGTCATTGATTGAATCTACTACATATCTGATGGGAATGAGGCACGCAATTTGATAGAGTAGCTCTCCGAAAGGAGCTGGTAGTTACGATGAACACTCTATGGATTTGGATTTTTACCTTACAATTTATTAGGTTAAAAAATTTTTTGCTCTAACCACCTTCGAGGTGGTCTTTTTGCAGTTTATCAAGGAGTGGGATATAGGGTTTATGATATACTAGGATTGTAGCGGAACAATAATAGAATGAATTGGAGGAAAATATGGAAAAACAGATTAATGAAAAAATTATCGAAATTGTGCATCAAGTCAACGATATGATTCCAGTTGAGTGGGATGATTTGTATATTAATATTGAATTAGATAGAACTTTGAGTGGAGGAATTTACTTCTTTTATAAGATTTTGAATGAGTATCAATACTTTTTAGATATTCCAGAGCTATACTCGCTGTCAAGTGATTTATTTGATAAGGAGTATGATGTTTTGTTTGAAAAAGCACAGGAATTAAAAAAAGTCTTCATGGATAATGAGTTAGCAGATTGGTATTCTTGTATTATTCACTTAGATGAAAATAATAAGTTATCAGTCGACTATGACTACGCTCCATGGTTGAAAAGTGGTTATGGTCCAAGTGCTCGAATGGATTTCTTTGAATACAAATACCTCGGCAAGCAACCAGCTAACAAAAAAGAACTAGAACAGTTCAAGGCCATGGAAGCCTTTCAAAGAGAGCATAATCAAAAGTAGTATAAGCTTGATTGCATTTTGAAGAATGTGATTTTTTAAGCATTGCTGTTAATGCGAATTGGAGGATAAAATGTTAGAAAACTTTGTCAAAGTGGCAGATATGCCCAAAGATGTTATTGAAAAATATAAAAATCAAGTTCCAGCTGAGTTAGTTCAAATTTGGCAGGAAGATGGTCTAGGAACTTTTCTTGATGGTTATCTGAAGGTAATTAATCCGGATGATTATCTTGAGCTTCTCCAAGATAGCTATTTCAGAGGAGATGTCGCTTTTCCTATGTTCGCGACGGCATTTGGAGATATTATTACTTGGGAAAAGGATGCTTACGTGGGAATTGTCCAATACAATATTCAGGATCTGGATATTATTTGTAAGGGTCTGGATTTATTCATTCGATTTTTAGATAATTCATATGTGACTGATAACTTTGAACTTAATTTATATAGGCAAGCTGTTGCCAAACATGGTCAATTAGCCTACGATGAGTGTTTCGGTTTCGTTCCACTTCTAGCATTAGGTGGCTTTAAAGATGTAGACCACATGGATAAGGTAAAAGTCTTGGAGCACATTTACCTCATGTACCAGCTGACAGGCGGTGTGATGGACGATTAGGAGTTGCTATTTCTTTTTTGAGAACAGTGTTAGGGAATAAAATTCCCCTCCAAATGCAAAACAAAAGAACCTCAGAGGAAGTCCTCTGAGGTTCTTTGAGTTCTAGTTTCCATATTTCTGATAAAAATCGACCTTGACCTGGATAAAGGTTTCGACTTCGCGTAGTAGTTGCAGGAGGGTGGCACGGGTTTCAAACTCCTCACGTGTTTTCGGGAGACTCCGATTGCGGAAGACTTGCAGATAGCGTTCGATGTCATCAAGTAGGTCATGAGCAGGATTGGTCTGACTTAGCTGGGCAGCAATCTTTGAAAAGAGCTGGGCCAAGATCAAACTCTCACTTGCGGCCAGGTGACAGGTATTGATCTGCTGGGCCATATTTCGCAGGATGCGACTTTGTCGCTGTCTCATCTCAAAGTAATGGATGTGGTAGTCCGTCTGGTGAAAGAGATGGTCCGAGTGATCCAAATAAACCAGTTTGAGAGCCTCATCGAGGAGCTTGTCTAATTGGTCAACGAGTTGGGCTTGATTGCGTCCGTCTCCTCTTGACAGATAGTATTTAAAGCGAAGCAGGATGTCTTTTAACTTTTCCTCGACTTGAAGGTGGTAGCTTTGGATGGCTTTCTCACGAGAGGGCATATAAAGGTTGACCAATAGAGCAAAGCTTGTCCCGATGAGAAAGAGGAGTACTTCATTAAGCAAGAGCTCTGGAGAAGTAGACTCCTGTACTAAGAGATGACCGACCAAGACACTGCTAGGTGTGATGCCGATTTCCCAGCCCATTTTGTAAGCAAGAGGCACATAAAGAGCTAGGTATAGGCCCAGACTCCAGATGTGAAAGCCCGTCAGCTGAAAGGCTAGAACACCGATAGCGAGCGCGAGGAGCATGGAAAAGAGGCGGTTACGTGCTAATTTCAGCGTGCTTCTGCGCGTGTCGGAGAGGCTTAAGAGAGCGATGATTCCAGCTGAAACTGCTGATGATAAATCTAAAAAATAAGCGAGTAAACAAGCGAGACAGGTCGCTAAGACCAGTTTGGTCGTGCGTTGAGTGAGAGACATGAAAATTTCCTAAACTAATAGAATCAAGTGTTTAACGAGGAGTCAGAGACTAGGGGCGAAGTTTTCGGTTTGTAGCATACTCGGCAACCGCTGTAAAGAGGACATCTGTTGAAGAGTTCAGGGCTGTTTCGCAGGAGTCTTGCACGACTCCGATCACAAAACCGACTCCGACAACCTGCATAGCCAAGTCGTTGGAAATCCCAAAGAGGCTACAAGCTACAGGAATGAGGAGAAGGGATCCCCCAGCAATTCCAGAGGCCCCGCAGGCAGAAATGGCAGCCACCACACTGAGAACAAATGCTGTCCCAAAGTCTACCGAAATCCCTAATGTATTGACCGCAGCCAGGGTCAGGATATTTAGGGTAACAGCAGCGCCAGCCATGTTGATGGTCGAACCAAGCGGGATGGAGACAGAGTAGGTATCAGGATTCAGTCCCAGGTCTTGACAGAGTTTCATATTGACAGGGATATTTGCAGCAGAGCTACGAGTGAAAAAGGCTGTAATACCACTGACACGTAAGCATTTCAAAACAAGGGGATAGGGATTTTTCCTCATAAAGAGAAAGGCGATGAGCGGGTTGATGATGAGAGCAACAAAGGCCATGGTAGCAATCAAGAGTCCTAGGAGGACACCGTAGTTAGCCAGACTGGCAATGCCCTTGTCAGAGATGGTCTTAAACACCAAACCTAAAATCCCAAAGGGAGCTAGGTTGATAATCCATTCCACGATTTTAGAGGTGACATCCGCTATGGTTCTCAGTAATTCTTTACTGTGTTTACTTGCCTCTCTCATAGCCAAGCCAAAGATAACTGCCCAAGAGAGAATCCCGATATAGTTGGCTTCGACAATAGCATTCAAGGGATTGTCCACCAGTTTGAGCAAGAGGTTGCTGAGGACTTGACCGATACCGTCAGGAGCAGCAACTTCTGTATTTGCGCTGGTCAGGGTGATTTGCACAGGCAGTAAGAAACTAGCTAGAACGGCTACCAACGCAGCAGCAAAGGTTCCAAGCAAGTATAGGAGGATGACAGTCTTCATATTGGTGTTTTGTCCCTTTTGGTGTTGGGAAAGGGCATTGGCAACAAGGGCAAAAACCAAAATAGGAGCGATGGCTTTCAGTCCACCTACAAAGAGGTCTCCAAGCAGACCAATTCCTGTAAGGTTTGGAAAGAGCATTCCTAATGTAGCTCCAAAGATCATTCCAATAAGGATTCGTTTGATGAGGCTTGCCTTGGTCCAGGCTCTAATGATTCGTTTCATAGCAGTCTCCTTCAAATGTATTGTTTATAATTATAGTATAAATATGCTATAGAGGCAAGTGATATTTTGAAAATAGGGCCGATAATTGAATAATTATTAAAGAAAAGAGAAGGGCTATTTTATGGTATAATAGGAAAAAGGAGTTTTATATGCAAGATTTTTTTCAACGCTATTTTGATAAACTTGATTTAACAACCATATTAGAGAATCTCTTGACCAAGGTGATTTCTCTTTTGATTTTGTTTTTACTATTTTATATAGCTAAAAAGATGCTTCATGCGACTGTACGAAAGATTGTCAAGCCCTCGCTTAAATTTTCAAATCGAGATGCAGGAAGACAAAAGACCATTTCTCGTTTGCTGGAGAATGTCTTTAACTACATTCTTTATTTCTTTCTGCTCTACTGTATCCTATCTATCTTAGGTTTGCCAGTTTCCAGCCTCCTTGCTGGTGCTGGGATTGCAGGGGTGGCCATTGGGATGGGAGCACAAGGCTTTCTATCTGATGTCATCAATGGCTTTTTCATCCTCTTTGAACGCCAGCTCGATGTGGGCGACGAGGTGGTTCTCACAAATGGACCTATTACCGTATCTGGCAAGGTCGTCAGCGTAGGGATCCGTACGACCCAACTGCGAAGTGAGGATCAAGCCCTTCACTTTGTTCCCAACCGAAATATCACTGTTGTCAGCAACTTTTCCCGCACAGAGTAGGTCTGCTATTTTGGCAGATTTGTGGTACAATAGAAAGAGTTTGGTAAAGGAGAAAATATGTTTTTAGAAAAGCAGTTGGGCAATGGATGCACTTGGATTAACCTAGATTTGGGAAAATTGAAAAAACTAGAAGATCTCTCTGAAATCTATGGATTGGACAAGGAAACCATCGAATACGCACTGGATAGAAATGAGCGCGCCCACATGGACTACCACCGCGAAAGTGGAACCGTCACCTTTATCTACAATGTATTGGATTTGAAAAAGGACAAGGAATACTATGAAGCCTTTCCCATGACCTTTATTGTGGAACATAATCGCTTGATTACGATTAGCAATAAGAAAAATGCCTATGTGATTGAACAGATGACACGTTATTTAGAGAGTCATGATATGCTTTCTATTTATAAATTTCTCTTTGCTAGTCTGGAAATCATCAGCAATGCCTACTATCCTGTCATCGAACAGATGGATAAGAGTAAGGACGAGGTCAATGGCCTCTTGCGTCAGCGAACGACCAAGAAAAACCTCTTTGCCCTTTCCGACTTGGAAACTGGTATGGTCTATCTGACAGCGGCTGCCAAACAAAACCGCATGTTACTAGAACATATCCAAGGACATGCTCTTTATCGCGGTTTTAACGAAGTTGAGAGAGAACAGTTTGATGATGCCATGATTGAGGCTCACCAGCTGGTTTCGATGACCGATTTGATTTCTCAAGTTCTGCAACAACTATCAGCCTCTTACAACAATATCCTAAACAACAACCTGAATGATAACTTGACAACCTTGACCATCATTTCAGTTTTACTAGCAGTCTTGGCGGTAGTGACGGGTTTTTTTGGGATGAATGTTCCCCTCCCCTTCACAGATGAGCCCTATGCTTGGGTCTACATCAGCTTGGCGAGTGTGGTCTTATGGCTGGTTTTGTCATTGATTTTGAGAAAAATTGCGAAAAAAAGTTAAGAAAAGGAGCCAGAATGGCGATTGAAAAATATATGCCAGATTTTGCTGTGGAAGCAGTCTATGATCTGACAGTCCCAAGCCTGCAGGCGCAGGGGATCAAGGCTGTTTTGGTCGATTTGGATAATACCCTCATTGCTTGGAACAACCCTGATGGGACGCCAGAGATGAAACAGTGGCTACATGACCTTCGGGATGCAGGTATTCGCATCATCGTGGTCTCAAATAATACTAAAAAACGGGTCCAACGCGCAGTTGAGAAATTTGGAATTGATTACGTTTATTGGGCCTTGAAGCCTTTCACATTTGGGATTGATCGTGCCATGAAGGAATTTCACTATGAGAAAAATGAAGTGGTCATGGTTGGTGACCAGCTCATGACCGATATTCGGGCAGCGCATCGTGCAGGAATTCGCTCAATTTTGGTCAAACCCTTGGTCCAACATGACTCTATCAAGACGCAGATCAACCGAGCTCGCGAGCGCCGTGTCATGAAGCAAATTACTGAAAAGTACGGACCGATTACATATAAAAAAGGAATCTAACTATGGAAGAAATTCTCTGTATTGGTTGTGGAGCAACCATTCAGACGACAGACAAGGCTGGTCTTGGATTTACGCCCCAGTCGGCACTCGAAAAAGGGTTGGAGACAGGCGAAGTCTATTGCCAACGCTGTTTCCGTCTCCGTCATTACAATGAAATCACAGATGTCCAGTTGACGGATGATGATTTCCTCAAGCTCTTGCACGAAGTGGGAGATAGTGATGCCTTGGTGGTCAATGTCATTGATATTTTTGACTTTAATGGTTCTGTCATCCCAGGCTTGCCACGCTTTGTATCGGGCAATGATGTCCTCTTGGTTGGAAATAAAAAAGATATCCTGCCCAAGTCAGTTAAGCCGGGCAAGATTAGCCAATGGCTCATGGAACGTGCCCACGAAGAAGGTCTTCGCCCTGTGGATGTCGTTCTGACTTCAGCTCAAAACAAGCATGCCATTAAGGAAGTCATTGATAAGATTGAGCATTATCGTAAGGGACGCGATGTCTATGTGGTCGGTGTGACTAACGTAGGAAAGTCAACCCTCATCAATGCCATTATCCAAGAAATAACGGGTGACCAGAATGTCATCACGACTTCGCGCTTCCCAGGGACAACCTTGGACAAGATTGAGATTCCGCTTGACGACGGATCTTATATTTACGATACACCGGGAATCATCCACCGTCACCAGATGGCCCACTACTTGACGGCTAAAAATCTCAAGTATGTCAGTCCTAAAAAGGAAATCAAGCCCAAAACCTATCAGCTCAATCCTGAACAAACCCTGTTTCTAGGTGGTCTCGGACGCTTTGACTTTATTGCAGGAGAAAAACAAGGATTTACTGCCTTCTTTGATAATGAACTCAAACTCCACCGTACCAAGCTTGAAGGCGCTAGTGCATTCTACGACAAGCACCTCGGAACCCTTCTCACACCGCCAAATAGCAAGGAAAAAGAGGACTTTCCAAAACTAGTCCAGCATGTATTTATTATCAAGGACAAGACTGATCTGGTCATCTCTGGCCTAGGCTGGATCCGCGTAACAGGCACCGCCAAAGTCGCCGTCTGGGCACCAGAAGGCGTCGCCGTCGTCACAAGAAAAGCCATTATTTAAAACAAAATCACTGAGCGAACAAAGTGAGCTCATAAAAAGATACTTATTGCCGTGGTGTGATTGCCAATCTGTAGATTGGCAAGGGGCACACTTGAGACTTAGGCTCAAGTGTGAGGTCAGGAAATCCATTTTTCAAAGATGAAATCTTTGGAAAATTAGTTCCGACCGTCCCCCACCACCTAAAATAACTATCAAAAAACAAGGAAGAAAGATTATGTCATTAACATCAAAACAGCGTGCCTTTCTCAACAGTCAGGCGCACCCCCTCAAACCCATCATTCAAATCGGGAAAAATGGTCTCAACGACCAAATCAAAACTAGCGTCCGTCAAGCTCTTGACGCCCGCGAATTGATTAAAGTCACACTCTTGCAAAACACAGACGAAAACATCCATGAAGTAGCTGAAATTTTAGAAGAAGAAATCGGTGTGGATACTGTCCAAAAAATCGGACGCATTTTGATCTTGTTTAAGCAATCCAGCAAGAAAGAAAATCGCAAGATTTCCAAGAAAGTTAAAGAAATCTAAACACCTACTCCAAACAACTGTTTTTACAGAGAATTTAAGGAAGACGAGCCTATGGCAATCGAATTATTGACTCCCTTTACCAAGATAGAGTTGGAGCCAGAAATCAAGGAGAAAAAACGCAAACAAGTCGGGATTTTAGGGGGGAATTTTAACCCCGTTCACCATGCCCATCTTGTTGTGGCGGACCAAGTACGACAACAGTTAGGATTGGACCAGGTCCTGCTCATGCCCGAATACCAGCCACCTCATGTAGACAAAAAAGAAACCATCCCTGAACACCATCGTCTCAAGATGATTGAATTGGCGATTGAGGGGATCGAAGGCCTAGCTATTGAAACCATTGAGCTAGAACGTAAGGGCATTTCCTACACCTACGACACCATGAAGATTTTGACAGAGCAACATCCAGATACGGATTATTACTTCATTATTGGTGCGGATATGGTGGACTACCTGCCCAAGTGGTATCGGATTGATGAACTGGTTGATATGGTTCAGTTTGTGGGGGTTCAGCGCCCACGCTACAAGGCAGGGACTTCTTATCCAGTCATCTGGGTGGATGTACCTCTCATGGATATCTCCTCCAGCATGGTGCGTGATTTCCTTGCCCAAGGTCGGAAACCCAACTTTCTCCTACCTCAGCCAGTGCTAGACTACATCGAGAAGGAGGGACTCTACTGATGGCCTATCAAGACTATATCAACTGTTCACGTGAGGCTTTGTTGAAAAAAATGGCTGAGCTTCTACCTGAAAAACGCTTAACCCATTGTTTGGGTGTGGAGCGTGCAGCCATAGAGCTTGCGAAGCGATACGGAGTTGATGCCGAGAAAGCAGGACTAGCAGGTCTTCTCCACGACTATGCTAAAAAGTTGTCAGATCAGGAATTCCTAGACTTGATTGACCGTTATCAGCTAGACCCTGACCTCAAAAACTGGGGCAATAATGTCTGGCATGGCATGGTTGGCATCTACAAGATTCAGGAAGATTTGGATTTGCATGATCCAGAAATCCTGCGAGCTATTGAAATCCATACAGTCGGAGCTGGTCAGATGACCGATCTAGACAAAGTCATCTACGTCGCAGATTATATCGAGCACAATCGTGCCTTTCCTGGAGTGGACGAGGCACGTGAGATTGCTCAGCTATCGCTCAATAAGGCGGTGGCCTACGAAACAGCTCGTACCGTGGAGCATCTAGCTCATCAGGGATTCCCCATCTATCCCCAAACCCTTGAAACCTATAACGCCTTTGTGCACTATTTGAAAGAGGACTAAATGAACGAAAAAGAATTACTAGAACTAGTCGTGAAAGCGGCTGATGAGAAACGTGCGGAGGATATTCTCGCACTTGATGTACAAGATTTGACCAGCGTGACGGACTACTTTGTTATCACTAGCTCGATGAATAGCCGTCAGTTGGATGCTATCGCAGATAATATCCGTGAAAAAGTAGCGGAAGCAGGCTTTAAAGGCAGTCATGTTGAAGGTGATGCAGCTGGAGGCTGGGTCTTACTAGATCTAGGCGGTGTCGTTGTGCATATCTTCTCAGAAGAAATGCGTGCCCACTATAACCTAGAAAAACTTTGGCATGAGGCAGAGTCAGTAGATTTATCTGAAGCTTTGGCGTAGAAGATGAACTCAGTTGGCAGTCAACTGGGTTTATTTGCTTATTTTAGAAAAAATGGATAGAAAGGTGAGAGCGTTGTGTTTTGTTCATCTCGAAACTGAACACGAGCTAAAAGCTGCGAGAAAAAGAGTAACTTCCTTTGTATCTGATGATACAGCAGAAAGTTTCCTATTTTCTCCTTGCTTTTTACGCTCTTTGTATCTTAGAAAGGATTTGAACCCGTCCTGTAATCGTTGGAAAATAGATAGCCTTCCTGGGAGCTCGGCTCCATCGTCAAGCTCCTAATTTTCATTCCGATTACGGGCGGACTTGGTATCATGATTATGGCAACTTATGAAACCTTTGCGGCTGTTTACGATGCTGTGATGGATGATAGTTTATACGATAAATGGACGGATTTTTCGCTGCGTCATTTGCCTAAGACCAAGGAGAGAAAGAAACTCTTGGAGCTGGCTTGTGGGACAGGCATCCAGTCTGTGCGCTTTTCTCAGGCTGGTTTTGAAGTGACTGGACTGGACTTGAGCGCGGATATGCTGAAGATTGCGGAGAAGAGAGCTGCTTCAGCCAAGCAAAAGATTGATTTTATTGAAAGCAATATGTTGGATTTGTCCAAGGCAGGGAAATATGATTTTGTTACGTGTTATTCGGACTCTATTTGCTACATGCAGGATGAGGTGGAAGTAGGGGATGTTTTCAAAGAAGTCTATAATGCCCTCAACGAAGATGGCGTCTTTATCTTTGATGTACATTCGACCTACCAGACAGATGAAGTTTTTCCAGGCTATTCTTACCATGAAAATGCGGAAGATTTTGCCATGCTTTGGGACACCTATGAGGACGAAGCACCTCACTCCATCGTGCATGAGTTGACCTTCTTTATCAAGGAGGCTGATGGTTCTTTTAGTCGCCACGATGAAGTGCATGAGGAACGGACTTATGAAGTCTTGACCTATGATATTTTGCTGGAACAGGCTGGTTTCAAGTCCTTCAAACTCTATGCGGACTTTGAGGACAAGGAACCGACAGAAACCAGCACCCGTTGGTTTTTTGTCGCGCAGAAGTAGGAGAACATCATGACCACTACAGGTATTATCGCGGAGTTTAATCCTTTTCATAATGGCCATAAATACCTGCTGGATCAAGCAGAGGGGCTGAAGATTGTTGCCATGTCTGGGAATTTCATGCAGAGAGGCGAGCCTGCTATCGTGGATAAGTGGACACGGGCTCAAATGGCACTGGAGAATGGAGCAGATCTGGTAGTGGAATTGCCCTTTTTAGTCAGTGTTCAGGCAGCGGATTTCTTTGGACAAGGAGCAGTAGATATCTTGGCTCGATTGGGCATTGATAGTCTTGCTTTTGGGACAGAAGAAATTCTGGATTACCAGAAAATTGCTGACTTATACACAGAGCAAGGTGCTGAGATGGAGAAATTTGTGGAAAATCTGCCTGATTCCCTCTCTTATCCCCAGAAAACCCAAGCCATGTGGAAGGATTTTGCAGGTCTTGATTTTTCAGGCAACACGCCCAATCATGTTCTTGCTCTGGCCTATGCCAAGGCGGTTGCAGGACGCAACATCAAACTCCATCCTATCCAGCGTCAGGGAGCGGGTTATCATTCTGTGGACAAGGAGGTGGACTTTGCCTCGGCAACAGCTCTCCGTCAGCATCAATCAGACCAAGATTTCTTAGAACGCTTTATGCCTTCCGTTGCCCTCTTTGAGCAGGCCAGTAAGGTGAGCTGGGATGACTATTTTCCCTTGCTCCGCTATCAAATCTTGTCAAATACTGACCTAACGACCATCTATCAGGTCAATCAAGAAATGGCTGTGCGCATCAAAGAAGCTATCAAAAAAGCCCAGTCTGTTGATGAATTGGTCGAGGTGGTTGCCACTAAGCGATACACCAAAGCGCGTGTCAGACGCCTCTTGGCCTATATCCTGGTGCAGGCCAGAGAAAGCGACTTGCCAGAAGCCATTCATGTTCTTGGCTTTACCGAAAAAGGCAGACAACACCTCAAGTCACTGAAAGAGCAGGTCCATCTAGTCAGCCGAATTGGCAAAGAACCTTGGGATGCTATGACCCAAAAGGCAGACCAGATTTACCAACTAGGACAGCCAAGCATCGCAGAGCAGAATTTCGGCAGAGTACCGATTAGAATAGAAACAAACTAAGTCTACTGAAAGGTAGGCTTTTTTATTGTATGTTTTAATGAAAATGTCATTTTTAAGTGCTAGAAAGTTTGTTTGGGGATTTCAGAACTTTCTCCTAAAATTTACACAAAACTCTTTAATTTGGGTTTGTGGAAATCGGTTTTTTATGATAGAATATTAAGGAATGTATGTCATTCGATAAACAAATTTAATGAGGTAAAAACATGGAAATCATGACACTTGCGATTGCTGTTTTTGCCGTCATCATTGGTTTAGTCATTGGATATGTCAGCATCTCAGCTAAGATGAAATCATCTCAAGAGGCTGCAGAGTTGATGCTTCTAAATGCTGAACAAGAAGCAACTAATTTACGAGGACAAGCTGAGCGCGAAGCGGATTTATTGCTAAATGAAGCCAAGAGCGAAAGCAAGTCTCTTAAAAAAGAAGCACTATTGGAGGCCAAAGAGGAAGCCAGAAAATACCGTGAAGAAGTGGACGCTGAATTTAAGTCAGAACGTCAGGAGCTCAAGCAAATTGAAAGTCGTTTGACGGAGAGAGCTACGAGCCTTGACCGTAAGGACGACAATTTGACGAACAAAGAAAAAACACTTGAACAAAAAGAACAAAGTATTTCTGATAGAGCAAAAAACCTTGATGCACGTGAAGAGCAATTAGAGGAAGTCGAAAGACAAAAAGAAGCTGAACTTGAACGTATCGGTTCCCTTTCCCAAACTGAGGCTCGAGATATTATCTTGGCTCAGACAGAGGAAAACTTGACCAAGGAAATTGCTAGCCGCATTCGTGAGGCTGAGCAAGAGGTGAAGGAACGTTCAGACAAGATCGCGAAAGATATCTTGGTTCAGGCTATGCAGCGTATCGCTGGTGAGTATGTAGCGGAGTCAACAAACTCTACAGTTCACCTACCAGACGATACCATGAAGGGACGCATTATCGGTCGTGAAGGACGCAATATTCGTACCTTTGAAAGTTTGACAGGGGTAGATGTCATCATTGACGACACGCCAGAAGTGGTAACCTTGTCAGGATTTGATCCGATTCGTCGTGAGATTGCTCGTATGACCATGGAAATGTTGCTCAAGGATGGCCGTATCCACCCAGCTCGTATCGAGGAGTTGGTGGAGAAAAACCGTCAGGAGATTGACAATAAAATCCGTGAATATGGTGAGGCTGCTGCCTATGAGATTGGTGCGCCAAACCTTCATCCAGACTTGATGAAGATCATGGGACGCTTGCAGTTCCGTACTTCTTATGGACAAAATGTCTTGCGTCATTCGATTGAGGTTGCTAAGTTATCTGGTATCATTGCGAGTGAACTTGGTGAAAATGCAGCTCTTGCCCGTCGCGCTGGATTCCTTCATGACATAGGGAAAGCTATTGACCGCGAGGTTGAAGGTAGCCACGTTGAGATTGGTATGGAGTTGGCTCGTAAGTACAAGGAACACCCAGTTGTGGTGAATACTATTGCTAGCCACCACGGAGATGTCGAAGCCGAAAGCGTCATTGCAGTGATCGTTGCTGCAGCAGATGCCTTGAGTGCAGCGCGTCCAGGGGCTCGTAGTGAATCTCTTGAAAACTATATCAAGCGTCTCCACGATTTGGAAGAAATCGCCAATGGCTTTGAAGGGGTGCAAAATAGCTTCGCTCTTCAAGCAGGACGTGAAATCCGTATCATGGTTAATCCAGGACAAATCAAAGACGACAAAGTCACAATCTTGGCTCACAAAGTTCGTGAGAAAATTGAAAACAATCTCGATTACCCAGGAAATATCAAGGTAACCGTGATCCGCGAACTTCGTGCAGTAGATTATGCTAAATAAATAAGAAAGAGCAGTTGAAATATTACTGCTTTTTTGTTACACTAGATAGAAAGACTGTAGAAGGATAATTGACACTATCATCAGTATCCGAGAGAAATTTCACTTTATTTCACAAACTAACTAAAGGAGACATAATGGCAGACCGAAGCTTGCTAATCGTTTTTTCTGGTCCTTCAGGAGTTGGGAAAGGAACGGTTAGAAGAGAGATTTTTGAGAGTTCTGAGAATCAATTTCAATACTCTGTATCGATGACGACGCGTGCGCAACGTCCTGGTGAAGTGGACGGAGTGGATTATTTCTTCCGTACTCGTGAAGAATTTGAAGAGCTAATCCGTCATGGTCAGATGTTGGAATATGCCGAATATGTCGGTAACTACTATGGAACTCCTCTGACCTATGTCAACGAAACCCTAGATAAGGGAATCGATGTCTTTCTTGAGATTGAAGTCCAAGGAGCCCTTCAGGTTAAGAAAAAGGTTCCAGATGCTGTCTTTATCTTTCTAACACCACCAGATTTGGATGAATTGCAAGATCGTTTGGTAGGTCGTGGAACAGATAGTGCTGAAGTGATTGCCCAACGAATCGAAAAAGCCAAGGAAGAAATTGCTCTCATGCGTGAGTATGATTATGCCATTGTTAACGATCAGGTGCCCCTCGCTGCTGAACGTGTCAAGCGTGTGATCGAAGCAGAACACTTCCGTGTGGACCGTGTCATTGGTCACTATCAGGAAATGTTGCCAAAATCTCCAACTACTCGATAAACTATAGGAAACAGGTACAAGCAAATGATGTTAAAACCCTCTATCGATACCTTGCTGGACAAGGTACCATCAAAATATTCACTCGTAATCTTGGAAGCAAAGCGTGCCCACGAACTAGAAGCAGGCGCACCAGCAACTCAAGAGTTTAAGTCTGAAAAATCAACTCTTCGTGCTTTGGAAGAAATCGAGTCTGGAAATGTAACCATTCACCCAGATCCAGAAGGAAAACGTGAAGCAGTTCGTCTCCGTATCGAAGAAGAAAAACGCCGCAAGGAAGAAGAAGAAAAGAAAATCAAAGAGCAAATCGCTAAAGAAAAAGAAGATGGTGAAAAAATTTAAGGTTGGGGGGACTCAATCTTATTTTTTCTATTGCAAGAATGTAGTGACAAGAAGGAGGTGAGAAAATGGCTATCGCAAAAATTATAGTGGATGTTCCCCTGATGCAGACGGACCAGCCCTACAGCTACAAGGTCCCTGAGGAATTTGTAGAGATGCTGGAAGCCGGTATGCGGGTCCATGTTCCCTTCGGTAAGGGCAATCGTTTGATCCAAGGGATTGTGTTGGGCTTGGAGTCCCAGTCGGATGAAGAAGTGGCTGATCAAGACTTGAAAGAGATTGCAGAAGTCCTAGACTTTTCTCCAGTCTTGACCCAGGAGCAACTCTGGCTAGCTGAGGAGCTACGTAAGTCAGTCTTTTCTTACAAAATCTCCATTCTAAAAGCCATGCTTCCAGGGTTTTTAAACTCCAGTTATGATAAGATTCTCTATCCTTTAGAAGGCCTAAGTCAGGCAGACAAAGAGCGCTTGTTTGGTTCTGAAGATTCGCTAGCCTTTTCATCTCTAGATTTGGCCAAGCAGGCAGAAATGATGCGCTTGACTAGAAAAGGTCTGCTCCGCTTAGAATACCAGGCAGTCGATCAGAAGAAGGTCAAGACCCAGTCTTGGTATGAAGTAGATATTACTAAGCTAGAGAAGATTGAGATTTCTGCGCGTGCTAAGAAAAAGGCAGAGCTGAGAGACTATTTGCTTGCTCATCCTGAAAGTGCTCCTCTGGCTAGCTTGTTAGAATCCTACTCACGCGAGCAAGTCAACTTCTTTGTGGAACAAGGAGCTCTAACCCTAGTACAAAAGGAAGTGCAACGTTCAGCTGCTTATTTTGAAGGCATTGAAGCAAGTCAACCTTTGGAGCTGAACCCAGAACAAAGACAGGCACGTGATGCGGTTGTCAGTGCTATTGGCAGTCAACAGCCTCCTTTCCTCCTTCAAGGGATTACAGGAAGTGGGAAAACGGAGGTATACTTGCAGATTATCCAAGGGGCCTTGGATAAGGGTAAGACGGCTATTTTGCTGGTACCTGAGATTTCTCTGACGCCACAAATGACGGAGCGGTTCATTGCTCGTTTTGGCGAGAAAGTAGCTATCCTCCACTCAGGCCTTTCCAATGGTGAAAAGTACGATGAATGGCGCAAGGTTGAGCGTGGCGATGCCCAAGTTGTCGTTGGCGCTCGATCAGCTATCTTTGCTCCTCTGAAAAATCTAGGTGTCATCATTATCGATGAAGAACACGAAGCCAGCTATAAACAAGACAGCAATCCCCGTTATCATGCCAGAGAGGTCGCCGTTCTACGGGCCCAGTACAATCAAGCGGCCCTGGTCCTTGGTTCGGCTACACCGAGCTTAGAGAGTCGTGCGCGAGCTGGAAAAGGTGTCTATCACCACTTACGTCTAAGCCAACGGGCCAATCCTTTAGCCACTATTCCTGAGGTTCAAGTGATTGACTTTCGGGACTATATCGGGCAGAATGAGACATCAAACTTTACGCCCCCTTTGCTAGAAGCTATCCAAGACCGTTTGGATAAAAAAGAGCAGGTAGTCCTTATGCTCAATCGTCGGGGCTATTCTAGCTTTGTCATGTGTCGGGAGTGTGGGACGGTGGATACTTGTCCCAACTGTGACATTTCTCTCACCCTTCATATGGATACCAAGACCATGAACTGCCATTACTGTGGCTTTTCGAAGGGAATTCCTCATATCTGTCCTAACTGTCAGAGTCGCAGCATTCGCTACTACGGTACAGGGACTCAGAAAGCCTACGATGAGCTGGCAGAACTCTTTCCTCAGGCCCGTATTCTGCGAATGGATGTGGATACGACCCGTAGGAAAGGCAGTCACCAAGCTCTTCTTGACCAGTTTGGTCAAGGCGAAGCGGATATCTTGCTGGGAACTCAGATGATTGCCAAGGGCTTGGATTTTCCAAATGTGACCCTAGTTGGAGTGCTCAATGCGGATACGGCCTTGAATCTACCTGATTTTCGTTCTTCCGAGAGAACCTTCCAACTCTTAACTCAGGTGGCTGGTCGTGCAGGTCGTGCGGAAAAAGCTGGGCAGGTCTTGATCCAGTCTTACAATCCTGAGCACTATGCCATTCGATTTGCCAAGGAGCAGGATTATGAAGGCTTTTACGCCTATGAAATGAGTATCAGGCGCCAACTCGGCTATCCGCCTTATTATTTCACTATTGGGATTACCCTCTCTCATAAGAAAGAAGAAGAGGTTGTCAAACGTGCCTATGAGGTCATGGGAATTTTGCGATCAGGTTTATCGGAAACTAGCAAAATCCTTGGACCGACACCAAAACCCATTGCCCGTACCCACAACCTTTATCATTACCAGATTTTGATTAAATACCGTTTAGAAGATGAGCTGGGTCCAACCCTTAACCAGATCTTGGCCTTGACTCAAGAACGGGAAAATAGCGAGCTTCGTCTCAGCATTGACCACGAACCGCAGCAATTTTTATAAGAAGGAGAAGAAATGACAAAACTAATCTTTATGGGGACACCTGATTTTTCAGCGACAGTTTTGAAGGGGTTGTTATCAGACGACCGTTACGAGATCCTAGCTGTTGTGACCCAGCCAGACCGCGCTGTCGGCCGTAAAAAAGTGATCCAAGAAACCTCAGTCAAGCAGGCTGCCAAAGAAGCAGGTCTTCCCATCTACCAGCCTGAAAAATTATCTGGAAGTCCAGAGCTGGAAGCTATTATGAATTTAGGAGCGGATGGGATTGTGACCGCTGCTTTTGGGCAATTTCTCCCAAGTAAACTCCTTGATAGCATGGATTTTGCGGTCAACGTTCACGCCTCCCTTCTTCCCAAACACCGTGGTGGTGCTCCCATTCATTATGCCTTGATTCAAGGGGATGAGGAAGCTGGTGTGACCATCATGGAAATGGTCAAGGAGATGGATGCAGGTGATATGATTTCCCGTCGCAGTATTCCCATCACAGATGAGGACAATGTCGGCACCTTGTTTGAAAAATTAGCGATTGTTGGTCGGAACTTGCTTTTGGATACGCTACCTGGCTACTTAGCAGGAGAAATCCAACCTGAACCACAAGAACCAAGTCAGGTTACTTTCTCGCCAAATATCAAGCCAGAAGAAGAGAAACTCGATTGGACTAAAACCAATCGCCAACTCTTCAACCAGATCCGCGGCATGAATCCTTGGCCTGTTGCCCATACTTTTCTCAAAGGCGACCGCTTTAAAATTTATGAAGCCCTACCAGTAGAAGGTCAGGGAAATCCAGGTGAGATCCTCTCTATTGGTAAAAAGGAATTGATCGTTGCAACGGCAGAAGGTGCTCTATCCCTCAAGCAAGTGCAGCCAGCAGGTAAGCCTAAGATGGACATTGCTTCCTTCCTCAACGGAGTTGGACGGACATTGACTGTAGGAGAACGATTTGGTGACTAAAGTAGAAACGGCTAGAAATCTAGCTCTAGCAGTGTTAGAGGATGTTTTTGTCAACCAAGCATATTCAAATATTGCTTTAAATAAACACCTCAAGGGCAGTCAACTCTCAGCACCGGATAAGGGCTTGGTAACAGAGATTGTCTACGGAACGGTAGCTCGCAAACTCACCTTAGAATGGTATCTGTCTCACTTTATCCAAGACCGAGACAAGCTAGATAACTGGCTCTATGTTCTTCTTCTCATGAGCGTCTACCAAGTCCGTTTTCTAGATAAGGTGCCTGACCATGCTGTGGTCAATGAAGCAGTGGAAATAGCTAAAGCACGTAAAAAAGGCAGTGAAAAATTGGTCAACGCTGTCCTTCGTCGTATCTTGCGAGAAGGGTGGCCAGATATTGCAACTATCAAACGCAAAAACAAGCGTGATTCCATTGCCTATTCTCTCCCAGTTTGGCTCGTGTCTAAACTTAAGGAAGAATACGGTGAAGAGCGAGCACAAGCCATCTTTAAAAGTCTCTTGGTGCGCAACAAAGCTAGCATCCGGGTGACCAACTTGAGCCGAAAGGAGGAAATCAAAGCCGTGTTAGAGGCGAGTGATTCACCTTTGGCTGCTTCTGGTTTGTTCAAGGAGCAGGGACACTTTGCGGGACATGATTTGTTCTCAGAGGGTGCTATTACTATCCAAGACGAGTCCAGTCAACTGGTTGCTCCCACTCTTGATTTACAAGGCGATGAGCAGGTTCTAGATGCCTGTGCCGCCCCGGGTGGAAAGACAGCCCATATGGCTTCTTACCTCACATCTGGTAAGGTGACAGCTTTGGATCTTTATGACCACAAGTTGGACTTGATCCAAGAAAACGCCCAACGTCTGGGTGTGGCAGATCGAGTGCAAACGCAAAAATTGGACGCCAGAAAAGTGCATGAGTTTTTCGGTCATGACTCTTTTGATAAGATTTTAGTAGATGCTCCCTGTTCTGGGATTGGACTTTTACGTCGCAAACCAGACATCAAATACAATAAAGAAACGGCAGATTTCACCTCCTTACAGGAAATTCAGCTGGAAATATTAGGTAGTGTTTGTCAAACACTACGAAAAGGTGGTATAATAACGTATAGTACCTGTACTATTGTCTCTGAGGAGAACTTTCAAGTCGTTGAGGCGTTTTTAGAAAGTCATCCCGAGTTCGAGCAGGTTAAACTAGAACACGAATGTAAAGATATCCTGAAAGATGGCTGCATCCTGATTACTCCTGAATTGTATGGAAGTGATGGATTCTTTATCAGCCAATTTCGCAAGATATCAGAATAGGAAGGAACTGACACAATGGAAATAGCATTATTAACAGATGTTGGTCAGAAACGGACAAATAATCAGGACTATGTCAATCACTTTGTCAACCGAGCAGGACGCACTATGATCATCTTGGCTGACGGGATGGGAGGCCACCGTGCAGGAAATATCGCTAGTGAGATGGCGGTAACAGACCTTGGTGTTGCTTGGGTGGATACCCAAATCGACTCAGTCAATGAAGTTCGTGAGTGGTTTGCCCACTACCTGGAGATTGAAAATCAAAAAATTCATCAACTAGGTCAGAATGAAGCCTACAAAGGCATGGGAACAACGCTAGAAGCTGTTGCTTTTATTGAAAACCAAGCCATCTATGCTCACATTGGAGATTCTCGTATCGGTTTGATTCGTGGAGAAGAATATCACCAGTTGACGAGTGACCATTCCTTGGTCAACGAATTGCTCAAGGCTGGTCAATTGACTCCAGAAGAAGCAGAAACTCACCCTCAAAAGAATATCATCACCCAGTCTATCGGACAAAAAGATGAAATCCAGCCAGATTTTGGGATGATTACACTGGAGTCAGGAGATTATCTCTTGCTCAATAGTGACGGCTTGACCAATATGATTTCGGCAAGCGAGATTTATGATATCGTAACCAGTGATATTTCCCTAGCAGATAAGGCGGCAACCCTCATTCGCTTCGCTAACAATGCAGGAGGATTAGACAACATTACGGTTGCCCTTGTTTACATGAACGAGGAGGCAGCAGAATGATCCAAATCGGCAAGATTTTTGCCGGGCGGTATCGGATTGTCAAGCAGATTGGTCGGGGAGGCATGGCAGATGTTTACTTGGCCAAGGATTTGATCCTAGACGGGGAAGAAGTGGCGGTCAAGGTCCTGAGGACCAACTACCAGACGGACCCTATTGCTGTGGCACGTTTCCAGCGTGAAGCAAGAGCCATGGCGGATCTGGACCATCCTCATATCGTTCGGATAACAGATATTGGTGAGGAAGATGGTCAACAGTACCTAGCTATGGAGTACGTAGCAGGGCTTGACCTTAAGCGTTATATCAAAGAACACCATCCTCTTTCAAATGAAGAAGCAGTTCGAATCATGGGACAAATCCTCTTGGCCATGCGCTTAGCCCATACTAGAGGCATCGTTCACCGCGATTTGAAACCACAAAATATCCTACTAACCCCTGATGGCACAGCCAAGGTCACTGACTTTGGGATTGCGGTAGCCTTTGCGGAGACCAGTCTGACTCAGACAAACTCGATGCTGGGCTCTGTTCATTATTTGTCACCTGAACAAGCGCGTGGTTCTAAAGCGACCTTCCAGAGTGATATCTATGCAATGGGGATTATCTTCTATGAAATGCTGACGGGACATATCCCTTATGATGGGGATAGCGCGGTGACCATTGCCCTCCAGCATTTCCAGAAGCCACTTCCGTCCGTCATAGCTGAAAACCCATCTGTCCCTCAGGCTTTAGAAAATGTTGTCATCAAGGCAACTGCTAAGAAGCTGTCAGATCGTTATCAGTCTGTTTCGGAAATGTATGTGGACTTGTCAACTAGCTTGTCTTATAATCGTCGGAATGAACCGAAACTGGTCTTTGACGATGCGAGTAAGGCAGACACTAAGACTTTGCCTAAAGTTCCACAAAGTACACTGACGTCCATTCCTAAAGCTCCGGCGCAAGAAGAACGCCCTCAGTCAAAGAAACCAACTCAACCGATGGCAGAGCCGGCTCCAGCGCCAAAATCAGCCAAGAAACGGAAGTTTAAGGCTCGCTATATGATTCTTTTGGCTAGTATTCTATTGGTTGCAGCCTCTTTGATTTGGATTTTGTCAAGAACACCAGCAACGATTGATATTCCTGACGTAGCTGGACAAACCGTTGCAGAGGCTAAGGAAGCTCTTAAAAAATCCAAGTTTGAAGCCGGTGAAGAAAAGTCAGAGACCAGCGATACAGTAGCAGAGGGACGTGTTATTCGAACGGATCCAGAAGCTGGTAGCGGCCGAAAAGAAGGAACCAAGGTCAATTTGATTGTTTCTTCTGGGAAGCAATCTTTCCAATTGAGTAATTACGTCGGACGCAAGTATACGGATGTTGTAGCCGAACTCAAGGAGAAGAAGGTTCCTGAAAATCTAATCAAGATGGAAGAGGAAGAATCCAGCGAAAGCGAACCTGGAACCGTCCTTAGACAGACTCCTGCTTCGGGTTCGACTTATGATCTCTCAAAAGCTACTACGATTACCTTAATAGTAGCTAAGAAGGTGACTAGTGTCAGCATGCCGAACTACATTGGTTCAAGCCTCGAGTTTACAAACAATAACTTGACTCAGATTGTCGGTGTGAAGGAAGCAAATATTGAGGTTGTTGAAGTATCGACTGCTCCTGAAGGAACGGCAGAAGGAACTGTTGTAAGTCAAACGCCAAGAGCAGGAGAACTGGTTGATCTTGCAAGTACGCGTATCAAGATTTCGATTTACAAACCGAAAACACCGCCGTCAACTTCATCCTCTAACCCTGCTCAACGAGGGAACCAGGGTTCTACATCAACACCAAATCAAGGGAACCAGCAAGGAAATCAACAAGGGAACACTCCTTCTAGCAGTTCATCCAATCATGAAGGATCTCACGAAAGTTCTCGAGATTAAACTATCTTTGTCATGATTTCATGACAAAGATTTTTTTTCACAAGATTTTGTGATAAAATATAGGGAGTAGAAAAAAGGAGGAGAAAATGGACGAATCGAGAGAGTTGAATGCCGTCATTGATGTGATTATGCTAGCAGGAACCATTCTCCTGAAAAGTGGCTCAGAGATTCATCGAGTTGAGGATACTATGATCCGTATTGCCCATTCGCAGGGGATAATGGATTGCAATGTTCTTGCCATGCCCGCAGCTATTTTCTTTTCTATTGAAAACACCAATATTTCTCGGATGAAACGGGTGACCTCATCCTCTTATAACATTGAAAAAGTTTGCGATGTCAACCAAGTATCACGGGAGCTTGTCGGAGGACAGATTGATCTCTCGACAGCCTTTAAAAAGCTCAAAGAAATCGGCAATCAAGCCCTTCCTTATACTAAGTTCCAAGTGACTGTAGCAGCGACCCTCAGTGCCCCTTTCTTCTCGATTATGTTTGGGGGCAATGTTTATGACGCTCTTGGTGCGGCTATTGCGACTTTATTTGGATTTGCCTTCTCACTCTATGTAGAGAAGTTTGTCCGCATTCCTTTTGTAACGGCCTTTGCGGGTGCCTTTGTTTTCGGATTGATCGCCCAGTTCTGGGCCCGCTATACAGGATTTCCTTCGACGGCAGATCTGATTATAGCAGGAGCCGTCATGCCCTTTGTTCCAGGGATTGCTTTGACAAATGCAGTTCGGGATATCATGACCAACCATATCAACTCTGGTATGAGCAAGATGTTTGAATCTTTGCTCATTACCCTCGCTTTAGGGGCTGGCACCTCTGTCGCCCTGGTTTTGATGACATAAGATGACTCTAACAAGTATTTTACTCCAAGCAGTGGCGAGTTTACTCGCCATTATCACCTTTTTAATCGTACTGAATGTTCAACGTTCCATGCTACTACCTGGTGGTATTTTGGGAATGGGCGTTTGGCTCCTCTATCTCATACTCAAAGAACCAACCAATGTTATTATTGCGACCTTTATCGCAGCAGTAATTGGCTCTTGCATCAGTCAGATTTTAAGTATTGTCTATAAGACACCAGCGGTGGTCTTTGTCTTGGCCATTCTTGCCCCCCTGGTGCCGGGTTATTTATCCTATCGAACGACAGCTTTCTTTGTGACAGGCGATTACAGCCATGCTATTGCCAGCGCGACTTTGGTGGTTATGTTAGCCCTTGTTATTTCTATTGGAATGGCAAGTGGAACGGTAATTCTAAAGCTTTATTACTACATCCGCAAACAACGAGGAGTCTCTTCCTAATGCAGTCAAAGCAAAGACTTGATTTGTTGAATCAAGTCTTTTTTCTCTCTTTTGTTCCTATTTGTGATAAAATAGAGTGAAACGATTTTTTACAATGAATGAAAAAACAGAGGTAAATATGACAATCGGTATTGATAAGATTGGTTTTGCGACCAGTCAGTATGTCTTGAAATTACAAGACTTAGCAGAAGCGAGGGGAGTTGACCCCGAAAAATTTAGCAAGGGACTCTTGTTAAATGAAATTAGTATTGCACCACTGACTGAGGACATTGTTACCTTGGCTGCTAGTGCCAGCAACTCTATCCTCACAGATAAAGAAAAAGAAGAAATCGACATGGTCATTGTGGCGACCGAGTCAGGAATTGACCAGAGTAAGGCGGCAGCAGTCTTTGTTCATGGTCTATTAGGCATCCAGCCTTTCGCCCGTAGCTTTGAAATCAAAGAAGCCTGCTATGGAGCGACAGCTGCTCTTCATTATGCTAAATTGCATGTGGAAAATTCTCCAGAATCAAAAGTCCTGGTCATTGCCAGTGATATTGCCAAGTATGGTGTCGGAACTCCTGGTGAACCAACTCAGGGTGCTGGAAGTGTAGCGATGTTGATCACCCAAAATCCGCACATCATGGCCTTTAACAATGATAATGTTGCTCAAACACGCGACATCATGGATTTCTGGCGTCCGAACTATTCAATCACTCCTTATGTAAACGGCATGTACTCGACCCAAGAGTATCTTGATTGCCTGACAACGACTTGGGATGAATACAAGAAACGCTATGATTGGACTATGGATGACTTTGCGGCTATCTGCTTCCACTTGCCTTATCCTAAGTTGGCCCTAAAAGCCTTGCGCAAGATGATGGACAAGACTTTGTCTAAAGAAAAACAGGATAGTTTGCAAGAAAACTTTGATAAGTCCATTCTTTATAGTCAGATGATTGGGAATATCTACACAGGTTCCCTCTTCCTTGGCCTCCTCTCTCTTTTGGAAAATGCGGAGACTTTGAAGGCTGGAGATAAAATTGCCCTCTACAGTTACGGAAGTGGAGCGGTTTCAGAGTTCTTTAGTGGAGAACTGGTAGAAGGTTATGAAACTTACCTTGATAAGGTTCGCTTGAGCAAACTCAAACAACGTACAGCATTGTCTGTTGCAGACTATGAAAAAGTCTTCTTCGAAGAATTGCAGTTGGATGAGTCTGGCTCAGCCCAATTTGCAGCTTATGAATATCAAGACTATGCCTTGGTTGAAATTATCGACCACCAACGCCGTTATAGCAAGGTTGAAAAATAATGAAGAGAAGTTGGAATGGATTTTCTAAAAAATCATACCATGAGCGCCTTGAGTTGCTGAAAGCTCAGGCGCTCCTTAGTCCTGAAAAGCAAACCAGTCTGGAGCAGGATGAACAAGTCAGCTTGTCTGTCGCAGATCAGCTGAGTGAGAATGTGGTAGGAACTTTTTCTCTGCCTTATTCTATCATTCCAGAGCTTTTGGTGAATGGTCAGGATTATACAGTTCCCTATGTGACAGAAGAGCCGTCAGTGGTTGCTGCGGCCAGCTATGCAAGTAAAATCATCAAGCGAGCAGGTGGCTTTACTGCTCAAGTACATGAGCGCCAGATGATTGGTCAGGTAGCCCTTTATCAAGTTGCTAATCCAGATCTAGCGCAAGATAAGATTGCCAGCAAGAAGGCGGAGCTCTTAGAACTTGCCAATCAAGCCTATCCCTCCATCGTCAAACGTGGTGGCGGGGCGCGTGATTTGCGTGTAGAGCAGATCAAAGGTGAAACAGACTTTCTCGTTGTTTATCTCCATGTCGATACTCAGGAAGCCATGGGAGCCAATATACTCAACACCATGCTGGAAGCCTTGAAGCCAGTCTTAGAAGAGCTCAGTCAGGGACAGAGTCTCATGGGAATCCTGTCCAATTACGCGACCGATTCTCTGGTGACTGCAAGCTGTCGTATCGCCTTTCGCTACTTGAGTCCCCAAAGGGACCAAGGACGAGAAATTGCGGAGAAAATAGCTTTGGCTAGCCAGTTTGCACAGGCTGATCCCTACCGAGCAGCTACTCACAATAAAGGGATTTTTAATGGTATTGATGCCATTTTGATTGCCACTGGTAATGACTGGCGTGCCATCGAAGCTGGGGCCCATGCCTTTGCCAGTCGAGATGGACGCTATCAAGGTCTTAGTCAATGGACACTGGACATGGAAAGAGAAGAATTGGTCGGTGAGATGACCCTACCCATGGCGGTAGCGACCAAGGGTGGCTCAATCGGTCTCAACCCCCGAGTAGCTCTTAGTCACGAACTACTGGGAAATCCTTCTGCCAAAGAATTAGCTCAGATTATCGTGTCTAT
Organism: Streptococcus oralis; assembly: GCF_965111685.1. Classification (GTDB taxonomy): domain Bacteria; phylum Bacillota; class Bacilli; order Lactobacillales; family Streptococcaceae; genus Streptococcus; species Streptococcus oralis_B. The sequence goes on along the minus strand of NZ_OZ217340.1, from coordinate 1,513,865 downwards.
CGGTCTTGCCCAAAACTTTGCGGCTCTGAAAGCCTTGGTCAGTACGGGCATCCAGCAAGGTCACATGAAATTGCAGGCCAAATCCCTAGCTCTCCTAGCTGGTGCTAGTGAATCTGAAGTTACTCCCCTAGTTGAGCGCCTCATCGCAGAGAAAATCTTTAACTTAGAGACAGCCCAGCGCTATCTAGAAAACTTAAGATCATAAAAAACTCAGACGAATTCGTCTGAGTTTTCTTGTGCTTATAATCAATGAAAATCAAAAAGCAAACTAGGAAGCTAGCCACAGGTCGCTCAAAGCACTGCTTTGAGGCTGCAGATAAGACTGACGAAGTCAGTTACATATATCTACGGTAAGGCGAAGCTGACGTGGTTTGAAGAGATTTTTGAAGAGCATTAAATACTTTTTCCAGGTAATAGAGTAACGGGTAAGAAGTAACCCGTTGTCGCAACTTCCTTGCCTTCAATCTTCTGCAAGAGGAGATCAACAGTGAGTTGGGCAATCTCTTTCATAGGTTGCTTAATCGTTGTCAAATGAGGATAGTAGTTCTCGATAAAATAGGTCCCATCATAGCCGATGACCTTGAGCTCTTCAGGAACAGAAATTCCCAGCTCTTGAGCGATTTTGATCACCAGAATAGCTGTCAAATCATCCGAAGCAAAAATCGCGTCTGGTTTCTGATGGGTCAAGATATTCTTGATTTCCATTTCTTTTCTGACGGGAGAAAAGTCACTCGAAACATTGATAATAGGTGCTTTCGGGAGAACAGAGGCAAAACCAGCATGGCGTAGTCCAGTAGGTGAGTTAGAGTTGTCATTCCCTGTAATCATAATGATAGACTGGGCGCCTGTCTTAACCAGAGTTTGGGCTGCGAGGACCCCGCCACCGTAGTTATCAGAGGAGACAACAGGGATGTCTGGTGATAGATTTCGGTCAAAGGAAATGATCGGTGCCGTCACACGATTGTAGTCTTCGATTCCCAAGTTGTGACTTCCAGAAATGATACCATCGACCTGATTGGCCTCCAGCATTTCAATGTACTCCCGTTCTTTTTCAGAGTCATGTTCGCTGTTACAGATGATGGTCTTGTAGCCATTCTTGAAGAGTTGGTGTTCCAACTTGTCAATCAACTCCGCATAAAAGACATGACTGATGTTTGGGAAAATAAGTCCAATCAACTTGGCAGATTTTCCTTGGAGGCTTCGAGCCAGGTTGTTGGGTTTGTAGCCTAGTTCTCGCATGGCTTCATTGACCTTGAGAATGGTTTTCTCAGATAGATACCCCTTTTTATTGATGACCCGTGAGACGGTAGTGGGGCTGACGCCTGCAAGTTTGGCGACATCAGTTAGTTTTGCGACCATAATCTAATTCATAGTAGGTTCCGGTTGGCTTTCCAGACTTGATCAGGATACCGTTTTGATCGGCATGCGGAAAGACGCGACCAGAAAATACTTTTTCTCCTTTATTGATGAAAATTTCAAAGACAGAATTGTCGATGAAAATTGTAGCAGTAGTAGCCTGATTATCGATAGGGCAAGAACGAGTCGTCCCAAATTCTTGGGCGTACTGTTCACCAGCCTGACTACGATCCACTGTCACCTGTCCATTGACAAGGTCAAAGTTGATTGAAAGCCCCTTGCCTTCTTTATCAGCAAGTAAGACAATCTCGCTTTGGCTATTGGCCTCCAAGTTGAGCTCGAGTTCATAGGTGTTATTGGTTTGGGTACGATTTGAGAAGACCTCTTCAGAAGCACGAAGTTCTTTGACGGCTGAGACAGGATATTGGTAGAGTTTACCATCTTTGATAGTGAGTTCTTTGACCAATGAGAAGGTTCCTTGGTAGTCAAAACGGTCAGATGGGTAAGAAACATCTGGTAACCCAAGCCAACTTACTGCTAGTGCACGTCCATCTGGAGCATTGAAGGCTTGAGTTGCATAGGCTTCGAAACCATAGTCTAGATTATGAAGTTGAGACACATCTACCATTTTAGCATTTTCAGGATCAAAGGAAACCCCGATTTTGTACATGTTTGGATAGATATTGTCATAGTCTAGAACAGCCTTATCCAATCCTTGTGGGCAGTAGAGAAGGACAGGTTGCTCGCCTACGAAGACTAGATTTGGACATTCCATCATATAGGCAGTACGGTCGTTAGCAAAGTCAAGGTCACCAACCTCTTGCCAGTTTGTGTAGTCATTGTCCACAGCCTTGTAGAGACGGACGAAGCCTTTTTTCTCCAAGTCCTGTCCACCGACGATAGCATAATATTGACCTTTAAAGTTGAAAATTTGTGGGTCGCGGAAGTGGTCAGTAGAGTCTGCTGGCTGGTCAATCAAGACCTTGTCAATCTTCGTAATCTTGCCATCTTTGTCCAAAAGAGCACCAACCTGGTAAGGGTGACGAATCCAATTTTCATCACGGACATTTCCTGTATAGAATAGGAACAACTGATCGCCAAACTGCATGGCTGATCCAGAATAGGCCCCGTGGCTATCTAATGGAGTATCTGGCAAAACTTTGACTCCAGTTTCTGTAAAGTGCACTAAATCATCACTTTCAAGCTGCACCCAAGACTTCAACCCATGGGCTGCACCGAAGGGGAAGTTTTGGTAAAAGAGAATCCATTTGCCATCAAAATAAGAAAAGCCATTTGGATCATTGAGAAGTCCCATTTTTGGCTCGACATGGTAACGAGTATGCCAAGGAGATTGTGCCATCTTTTCCTTGATTTGCTTGATTTCATCATTAGACCAGTCTTCATAGCGTCTGTAACGGCGCTCGGTTGTCCATTCCATTTTATCTTTCCTCCCTAAGAGTTCTATTCTATTATTAATAGTAAACGTTTTCGGCAAAAAAAGCAAGTCTTTTATGTTAAAAAAAGGAAAAATATGTCAAACGATTGCTATAAAACAAGTAAAGGGAATCTGGCAAATTTTCACGAAAAAATGAAAGAAAATGTAAATAAAAACCTTGATTCCTCAAGTTTAAAGATATTTTTTTGAGGAAAAAGAGAATTTCCCTCAAAAACGAGCAAAAATAATCAGAGAAAAAAGAAAGGAAATAAAAAATCCTGCAAAACGCTTGACATATTTTAGAAACATGATAAAATAATAGTCGTAGGGCGAATAAAATCGCTTTCAAACAAGAACAAAATTTTATAAGGAGATTTTTGCAAATGAATAATCAGGATATTGCAAAAAAGGTCATCGAAGCCCTTGGCGGACGTGAAAATGTCAACAGTGTAGCCCACTGTGCGACTCGTCTACGTGTCATGGTCAAAGATGAAGGGAAAATCAATAAGGAAGTGATTGAGAACTTGGATAAAGTTCAAGGGGCTTTCTTTAACTCAGGCCAATACCAAATCATCTTTGGGACTGGTACAGTAAACAAGATGTACGACGAAGTGGTTGCACTTGGTTTGCCAACATCTTCTAAAGAAGACATGAAAGCGGAAGCTGCTAAACAAGGAAACTGGTTCCAACGTGCTATCCGTACTTTCGGTGACGTCTTTGTACCAATCATTCCAGTTATCGTAGCGACAGGTCTTTTCATGGGTCTTCGTGGTCTCTTGAATGCTCTTGGAATCACACTTCCAGAAGATGTTACCATTTACAGCCAAATCCTCACAGATACAGCCTTCATCATCTTGCCAGGTTTGGTTGTATGGTCAACCTTCCGCGTATTCGGTGGAAATCCAGCCGTTGGTATCGTCCTTGGTATGATGCTGGTTTCTGGTTCGCTTCCAAACGCTTGGGCAGTAGCATCAGGTGGTGAAGTAACAGCTATGAACTTCTTTGGCTTCATTCCTGTTGTTGGTTTGCAAGGTTCCGTTCTTCCAGCCTTCATTATCGGGGTAGTCGGAGCCAAGTTTGAGAAGGCTCTCCGCAAAGTAGTTCCAGATGTCTTGGATCTCTTGGTGACACCATTCGTGACACTTTTGGTTATGTCTATCCTTGGACTCTTTGTCATCGGACCAGTCTTCCACGTTGTTGAAAACTACATCCTTCTCGGAACAAAAGCGATTCTTGGCTTGCCATTTGGTCTCGGTGGTTTGGTCATCGGTGGGGTTCACCAATTGATCGTCGTATCAGGTGTGCACCACATCTTCAACTTGCTTGAAGTGCAATTGCTTGCTGCTGACCATGTCAACCCATTCAACGCTATCATCACTGCAGCGATGACAGCTCAAGGGGCTGCGACAGTTGCCGTTGGTGTTAAAACGAAGAATCCTAAACTAAAAACACTTGCTTTCCCAGCTGCTCTTTCTGCCTTCCTCGGTATTACAGAGCCTGCTATCTTCGGGGTAAACTTGCGCTTCCGTAAACCATTCTTCCTTTCATTGATCGCTGGTGCTATCGGTGGTGGATTGGCTTCTATCCTTGGACTCGCTGGTACTGGTAATGGTATCACCATCATCCCTGGTACAATGTTGTACGTCGGGAATGGTCAATTGTTCCAATACCTTCTTATGGTAGCTGTATCATTCGTTCTTGGTTTTGCCCTTACTTACATGTTTGGTTACGAGGACGAAAAAGAAGTTGCTTCTGAAGTGGCGACAGAACGTTTGGTTCAAGAAGAAACAACTGGTAACATTCCACTAGCTCCTCAAAACGAAACAATCCAAACTCCTATCGTTGGGGACGTGGTTGCTCTTGAGAATGTTAACGACCCAGTCTTTTCAAGTGGTGCAATGGGACAAGGAATCGCAGTGAAACCAAGCCAAGGCGTAGTTTACGCACCAGCTGATGCAGAAGTATCGATTGCCTTTGCTACAGGACATGCTTACGGTTTGAAGACAGCTAATGGAGCTGAAATCTTGATCCACGTTGGGATCGATACAGTGACTATGAACGGTGAAGGCTTTGAGCAAAAGGTAGCTCAAGGCGACAAGGTCAAAGCAGGTGACGTTCTCGGAACATTTGACTCAAACAAAATCGCTGCTGCAGGTCTTGACGATACAACAATGGTTATCGTAACCAACACAGCAGACTACGCTTCTGTGACACCAGTTGCAAGTGGTTCTGTTGTCAAGGGCGACGCGATCATCGAAGTGAAAGCCTAATCCTCTTCGAAAATCAAATCTAAAAACAAAACGAACAAATGTCAGGTTTGTTCGTTTTTGTTAGATGGTAAGATTTACAGAGGAAAATCTAAAATATAGAGAAATCTAGACTTTCAAAATATGCTATAATAAAGAAAATAAAAACAAGAGGTTTATCATGAGAAAATTATACGGAAGCTTAGAAGCGGGCGGTACAAAGTTTGTCTGTGCTGTCGGTGATGAAAACTTTAATGTTGTGGAAAAAACACAATTTCCAACAACAACTCCTATCGAGACAATCGATAAAACCATCGAGTTCTTTTCCAAATTCGATAACCTTGCTGGTCTTGCTGTCGGTTCATTTGGTCCAATCGATATCGACAAAAACTCAAAAACCTATGGCTTTATCACAACGACTCCAAAACCAAACTGGGCAAATGTGGACTTGCTTGGGGCCCTCCGTCGCGCCCTCAATGTACCCATGTATTTCACGACAGACGTAAACAGCTCTGCCTATGGTGAAGTGGTTGCTCGTAACAATGCTGGTGGCCGTATCGAAAACTTGGTCTACTACACGATTGGTACAGGTATCGGTGCAGGTGTTATCCAACGTGGTGAGTTTATCGGAGGTGTCGGTCACCCTGAGATGGGTCACTACTATGTAGCCAAACACCCAATGGATATTGAAAAAGAATTCAACGGTGTTTGTCCTTTCCACAAGGGCTGTTTGGAAGGCTTCGCGGCTGGACCAAGTTTGGAAGCTCGTACAGGTGTTCGTGGTGAAAACATCAAACTCAACAGTTCTGTTTGGGACGTCCAAGCCTACTATATCGCTCAAGCTGCGGTCAATGCTACCGTGACGTTCCGTCCAGATGTGATCGTCTTTGGTGGTGGAGTCATGGCACAGCAACACATGCTGGACCGTGTGCGTGAGAAATTCACAGCTCTCCTCAATGGCTACCTACCAGTACCAGACGTGCGTGACTATATTGTCACTCCAGCAGTTGCTGGAAATGGTTCCGCCACACTTGGGAACTTTGTCCTTGCTAAGAGTGTCGCAAAATAAAACAAACAGAAAATCCGCTTGGGAAACCAAACGGATATTTTGTTTGAAGGCAATTTTTTTTGAACTTTTCCTTAAGTGATGACGGACGGTAGCGACTTTCTTCGAAATTTCATACCTAAACTTTGAGCCTAATGTCTCAAAGTTTCCCAACACCTGAAACCATTAGATTTCAGGTGTTTTTATCACGGCGGAAAGGCTAGGTACGTCCTCGATTCACTATCGAAAAGTTGGCATGATTTCCATACCAAAGTATATTTAGTATCAGGCTATTTTCTATTCTCAAAACATCTGCCAGAAGAAATCAATAATATAGGTCAAACCATAAGTATAAACCACTAGGGTAAAGGGCTTGGTCAAAATGATAATGATCATATAGCGTTTGAAGGTCATCTTGGTAAGGGCAGCCAGCATGCAGAGAAAGTCAGCTGGACTGACAGGCCAGATCATCATAAAGATAAAGAAACGATCGAAGCGATTGCCCTTATCAAGCCATCCGATGTATTTATCATAGGTGCGCTTGCTGACGACGGACTGGACAAAGGCGGCTCCGTAGAGGCGCACGAGGTAAAAGATAATGGCACAGCCAATCACGATGCCGATATAGTTATAGATGGTTCCGATGATGTGGCCGTAAATAAAGACCCCAGCCACTGAGGTCAAAGCTCCCGGAATGATCGGAACAACGGTTTGTAGGATCTGTAAAAAGATAAAGAGTGGAGGCCCCCAAACCCCAGCTTGCTGGATAAAGGCCGATAGGGTTTCCTTGGACTGTAAAACTCCTGCCTGATAGGCCCAAATACAGAAAATCAAGGTGCCGACTCCCCCAACGATAGATGAGATATTAATGACTTGCTGTAGAAGGGGAGAAACAGCTTTCATTTGCTTATCCTGTGACATGTAAACTCCTCATAGATAGTATGATACTACTATATCATATTTTGAGAAGAAAAACTATTTGGATTATCTGACTGGTGAAATAAGTGTGGTAAAATGAGAATAAGAAAATAACGGTATAGAATGAGGGGGTATCATGTTAGGTTTAAACTTTAAAGGAAGCTGGCGCCAATACCAAAAACAGGTCTTGGATCGTTTTCAGGACTATCAAGCAGACGGTCATGTTCATCTAGTGGCTGCTCCAGGGTCTGGAAAGACAACCATTGGTATCGAGCTGATTGCTCGTTTTGGCAACCCAGCCCTTGTTTTAGTTCCGACTGTCACCATTCGTGAACAATGGGTGGACAGGATTCAAACAGCCTTTTTAGAGAACGAACAGAAGATTTCAGATCTCGTTTCCCAAAACTTAAAGGAGATGAAAGCATTAACGATTGTGACCTATCAGGCTTTTCATAGTGCCATGAACCAACTGCAATCACAAGAAGATGGTGAAGAAGAGGATTTTGTGGGGTTTGATTTGCTTGCAAATCTAAGAACTCAGAAAGTTGCGACTCTTTGCTTGGACGAATGCCACCACCTGCGCAATGAATGGTGGAAAAGTCTGGAAGCCTTTCGCAAGCAGTATGGACCGCTGAAACTCATCTCCTTGACAGCGACACCACCTTATGACAGCGATCCTGAACTCTGGGAACGCTATATCCGTATGTGTGGGGAAATCGACCAAGAAATCACGGTACCTGAACTAGTCAAGGAAGACACTCTTTGCCCTCATCAGGATTTTGTCTATATGTGTTCACCAACAGCTGAAGAGGCGGAACGTCTCAAACGGTTTGAGGAGACTAAGTGGGACTATATTCACCACCTTATAGTTGATCCTGATTTTCAAACATTTGTAGCAGGGTCTAAGGTCCTCAAAGGGGATATTTCATCTGATTTGCTCTTAGAAGATCCCAAGTATTTGTCCGCTATGTTGATTTATATGCATTCTCAGGGGTTAACGATTCCTCCCTCTTTACAAAATTTACTGGGAACCCAGAAGCTTCCAGCATTGACCTCCTACTGGCTGGAGACGCTGTTGCAGAGCATACTCTATCAGACACCAGATTGGTATGAGGATCCAGATGGATATAGAAAAAAGTTAGAGGCTGACTTGAAGGCGCGTGGGTTGGTGGAAAAACGTCAGGTTTATCTGGTTAAGTCTAAGGCTTCTGATCAGCTTTTAACCCAATCTCTGGGGAAATTGTCTGCCATTGTCGATATCTTTTTGACGGAGTATGAGAGTCTAGGTCAGGAACTGAGACAGTTAGTACTAGCTGACTATATTCGCAAGGATTTTGCTACCTATCTGGGAGATAATCAGGCAACCATTTCTCAGTTGGGGGTTCTCCCTTATTTTGAAAGCATTCGTCGAAAAGCTCAGGAGCAAGAGATACCTGTGTCTTTGGCTATCTTGTCAGGTAGTGTCGTTATTTTGCCTACCGATGTGGCAGCAGAGTTGAAGGAGCTCTTGCCTCAGATTCCTCTTAGTTTCTCATCTATTGGTCACTTGGATCCAAAAGATTATGTGCAGGTTGGTTTTCCGAGCTCATCTAAGGGAATCGTAGCGGCAGTGACGGAGCTTTTTCAACGAGGGCGGATTCAAGTCCTAGTCGGAACCAAATCTCTCCTTGGAGAGGGTTGGGATGCTCCTTGTGTTAATTCCCTAATCCTCGGAAGCTTTGTGGGGAGCTTTATGCTGAGTAACCAGATGCGAGGGCGTGCCATTCGTATCTGGTCGGGACATCCAGAAAAGACCAGCAACATCTGGCATCTGGTAGCCGTTCAAGCGCAAGCACTTATCACTCTTCCTGGTGAGGAGCCTAGACCAGAGAGCAATCAAGATCTGCAGACCTTGTCGCGACGGATGGAGCATTTTCTTGGATTGGCCTATAATCAGGAGAGTATTGAGACCGGTTTGCAACGCTTGGATTTTCCTAAGCCCCCCTTTAGGAAAAAGCAAATCAGCGAGTACAATGAGCGAGTTAAGAGTCTCTCCAAGGATCGAGCAGGCTTGAGAAAAAAATGGCAGGAAGCTCTTATTGTAGCGGATCAGTTCGAGATAGTTACAGAAGTCGCAACCCAAAAACAGAAGATCCCAGTCATGCTCTTGCTTGATGCATTAAAATGGGTTCGCATGTCATTGCTCTTGTTGGCAGTGGATTTGTTGGTCTTGCTATTTAGACTAAGACTAATCGGTGTTTGGTGGCTTACGACAGCATGTCTTCTCTTTTTGGTCTTTGCATCTTGGCGCTACCTCCGCTATAAGAGTCCCTATAAACGCTTGCAGTCTCTGGGTGAGCAGATCCGAAAGGCTCTGCTAGATTCGGGGCATCTAACGGATGATCAATCCCGTGTTCAGGTAGAGGAGGACAAGGAAAACTACATGGTCTTTGCCTATCTCAAGGGAGGAAGCATGAGGGACAAGGAGTTGTTTGCTCAGACTGTGGGAGAGTTCTTTGCTCCAGTGGACAATCAGCGCTATCTCTTGAAGGCAGAGAAAGTCCGACAAGGTCAGTCACCTTACTATGTCGTGCCTAGTCTTTTTGATAAGCGCAAGGAAGAAGCACAGAAATTCCTTGACTTTCTGAGGCCAACTATCAGACGCTATCACCTCGTCTACACACGAACAGAGGCCGGACGGAAAACCCTTCTCGAAGCTCGTATCAAAGCTCTCTCCAATCAAAACGACCGTACCTTGACTAAGAAGAAGGTTAAAAGCCGGTTGGAGTAGGGGAGGTAGTCCTTCGAAGTTTCGAAGATATGAATCTCCTAAAGTTTATATGCATTCTAAACTTAGAATGGTAAGAAATACATAAATTTATAAGTATTCTAAGCTTCGAATGGTCTATCTGAGAAAGTTTTGAGGTCTTCGAGCTTTCGAATAGTCCTCTTTCCTAAAGTTTAGATGTATTCTAAAGCTAGAAAAGTTAAAATCTAAAAATAGTAAGAGTTTCTATCTGACAGATGGATATGTTTCCAGTCAGATAGGGATTTTTTGTTTTGGAAATAAAAAATTTGCTCTGAGAAGTACATTTTAGATGGAAATATTGACAGTTCAGAGGAAAGGGGCAAATCTTTTAAAGTAACTGTTAGAATGGATTTATAAATTTAAGGGGAAACTCCTTTTTGAAATAATGAAAAAAGAAAGGTTATCATCATGACAAAAACATTCACTATCCATCCGCTAAGCTATACCAACTTTACCAACCGTGAGTTTGAAAGTCTCATGGTAGACACGGGTCAACTACTAGAAGTTTTTGCCAAGGCGCATAAAGGCGAGGATATGTATAGTAAGCACCTTGATTCCTTCAAGAGCAAACTAGCAGACTTCCAAGCTCAACTAGCTATCGTAGAAAAGAAAGAGGCGACTAACTTGACCGAAGTCGATCGCAATCGTGATAGTGCCTTGGTCGGTCTCTTTACCCTTCATCGAGGATTTGCTAAGATCAAGGAGACCAAACTCAAAGAAGCTCATGGGACCTTGAAACCAGTCTTTGCCAAGTACAAGGATATCACCAAGCACAGCAATGATGTGGAAACGGCAGAAATCAAGAGTTTGCTCAAAACCCTCAGTGAAGAACCCTACCAGACAGCAGTTACCAGTCTAGGACTGACCCCTATGCTGATGGCGGTGATCAATGCTCAAGAGGAATATGATAAGGTGGAAAGTCAGGTGCGTGCGCATAAGTCTGCCAAGGAAGTCGGCAAGACCAGACAAGTCCGTAACGAACTAACCAGTATCTACGACCTCTTTATGCGTTATACCGCAGCCAGCGCAGAAGCCTATCCAGAAAAAGAACACCTGACCAAACTCCTCAAAGACCTCAATACAATCCGAGATAGTAAACGAAGATTGAGTGGTTCGAGTAAGAAGGATAAGAAAGTAAAATCAGAAGAAACTACACAAGTAGCAGGATAAAAACAAACGCCTTTAGATATATTATTATCTAAAGGCGTTTTTTGGTGGATTCGTGGTATAATATTAGAAAATAGTAGATGAAATCTAATTCATTTTATATGTGTAAATTCAAGCGTACTATAAACTAGTTGATTAAAGATTGGGAATGCTTATGGAAGAAAATATTATCAAATCTAAGGATAGAGTACAGAAACACGGAGAGGTTTTTACACCTTCATGGATGGTCCAAAAGATGCTAGATACTCCAGGGATAAGGGAGAAAACAGAAGATATTTATGCTACTTTTCTGGAACCATCAGCAGGGGATGGAAATTTTTTAGAGGCAATACTTGAAAGAAAACTCTCTGCTGTGACTAGGAATTATGATAAGAAAAATTGGAAAACTAAATCTTTATTCGCTTTATCATCAATTTATGGAATTGAATATCTTGAAGATAATCTTGAAGTTGCTAGAGCAAGGATGTTTTTGTGTTATTTGGATTGGTATGAAGACTCTTTTGGTGAGAGATTGAGTAGCAATACTGATATCTATAAATCTGCTCATTACTTAATCAAAAAGAATATTGTTAGAGGGAACACTCTGACAAAGCGTCATCCTGATTCAAATGAACTTATTATGTTTAGTGAGTGGAAGCGAGTAAAGGGATACCCTAGTCTTGTTGAAGAAAAACGATTTGCTTTTGCTGAACTTTTTGGTGAAAATATTGATGATGAGGATAAGGTTGTTGAAGGACAACTAAGCCTCTTTGAAGAGTTAGATGAAAATTTGAGTGTTGGCAAAATGGAACAAGTAGTTATTCAAAAGGTTTATACATTGGGAGAATAAAGAATTATGGCTTCGAATTTTGATTTTTTAAGAGTGGACATAGAAACAGCAGAACTCTTTTCAACTATAAATATGGCTGAGAACAACTACACTCAACAAGATTACGAGGGTGTGTTGACTAAAGTTCGTAAAGTTGCTGAGAATACAGCAATCCTATTTGCTAATCGTGTATTCATTGAATTACCATTACATTCTACTTTTCATAGGACGTTACAAACTATCAAATCTTATATTAAAAATAAGGCAGTAGTAGATGCTTTTTTTGAAATTAAAGGGCATGGAAATAATTCAGCTCATGAACTAAATCCTAAAGATGCAACGCAAGAGAATGCATTAAAGTCGTTAAAGTTAGTTTATATGATTTTAGTTTGGTTTGTGACTGAGTATGTTGATAAACAAATTAAAGTCTCTTTGTATGAGAATTTCTTAGAACCTAAAGCGCAAGAGCGTTATACAACGGCAGAACGCAAGTTTATCTATGTTCAGACTGTGAATAATGAAAGTGGGAAATTTGCTGCTTATGAAGGGGCTCAAAAAATTGGAGAAGGGTCTATAGCATCTGACGATATTGAAGCAGACTTGACCCCTAATAGTGAGTTTTTACGTAAAATAGCACCTAAAAGAATTAAGCAATATATGACAACTGCTGGACTTCATTTTGAACTTGGATGGGTTGAGCTAGCTTATAAAAAATCTACAAAAACTTGGTTTCATGATCATGACGTCCATGAAGTTTTAAAACGGTCAGGAATTAAACACCCTAAAGAATTAGCAGGTAATGAATGGTTTAAGACTGATTTAGAGACAGCTAAGGAAGCTATTAAAGCAGTAAAAAACGGAAGGTCATTTATTAGTGATGTACCGGCTGAATATATAGCAGATAAGTCGGATATTATTCTTAGACCCGAACAAAATGCTGCAGTGGAACAAACTCAAAAAACTTTTAAGAAAAAAGATCGAATGCTTTGGAATGCCAAGATGCGTTTTGGTAAAACCTTAACCTCTTTGGAGCTTATTAAACAAGAACGATTTCAACGTGTTCTGATTATGACACATAGACCAGTAGTTCGTGATTCATGGTTTGAAGACTACAAAAAAATGGATATGGCAAACGCTGGGTATTTATATGGTTCAGTTGATGAGGGGGAAAAACTTTCAACACTGAAAAAGGGAGACAATCCCTTTATCTATTTCGCTTCTATTCAACTCCTCCGGTATAAAGGTGCTCAAACTAATCTCCCTGAATTTATTGATATAGACTGGGATTTAATCATTATTGATGAAGCACATGAAGGAACTCAAACTGAACTAAGTGATACAGTCATGAAAGCTTTAGTTAAAGAAGGTCGCACCAAGATTCTAGAATTGTCTGGTACACCATTTAACCTTCTTGATCAGTTTGCACCTGAACAAGTCTACACTTGGGACTATGTTATGGAACAACAAGCCAAACTAAAATGGGACTTGGAAAATCCTGATCAACCTAACCCTTATGAACAACTTCCAGAAGTGCTTATGTATACTTTTGAGATGAAACATAAGGAAAAATTTACCGATGAAAATAAAGCTTTTAATTTCCGAGAATTTTTTAGAGTTGATGATAAGGGAGAATTAGTTTATAAAGCAGATGTTCGACGTTTTTTGGATAATATTACTAACCCAAATAGTGACACTAATTATCCTTTTTCAACAAAAGAGTATCGTGAAGAATTACGTCATACTCTTTGGCTAATGCCTGGTGTAAAAGAAGCAAACGCCTTCGAAAAACTTTTAAAAGAACATTCTGTATTTGGAATGGACTATGAGATCGTAAATGTTGTCCGAAATGATAAGAGTGATAATGTTTTGGATAGTTCAGATGATGATCTTGCAAAAGTTCGTAATGCTATAACTGATGACCCTTCTAAGACAAAGACCATCACTTTAACTGTTCGTAAGTTAACAACAGGAGTCAATGTTCCTGAATGGACAGCAGTCATGTTTCTTTCTAATACAAGTAGTTCTATGAATTATTTGCAGGCTGCTTTTCGTGCACAAACACCTTTCTCTCATGAAAAATTGGGTATGAAAAAACGTTGTTACATCTTTGATTTTGCTCCAGACCGAGCATTAACAGTTATGGCTGAAAGTGCTCAAATTAATTCAGGAGTAGGTAAGAAAAATACTCAGCAACAAAAACAAGCAATGTCAAATCTGCTCAATTTTTTACCGATTCTGGGTAAAGGCGATAATGGAATGCAACCTTTTAATGTTGACCGTATGCTTACGCAAATTAAAAAGGTCTATGCTGAAAAAGCAGTTCGTTCAGGATTTGAAGATGATAGTCTTTATAATGATAACCTTCTAACACTAACTACTGATGATGCTGAACATTTTAATAAACTGAATGAAATTGTTGGTAAAACCCAAAAACAAAAAATACCAAATAAAATACCTGTTAATACTCACCATCTGACAAATGAAGAATATGATCAGGCGGAAAAAGCTAAGAAAAAGAAACCTCGTGAGCGTAGTCAAGAAGAAAAAGAGGCAATAGAAAAACTCAAAGAGGCTCGTAAACAACAAAAAACGATGATTTCTATCTTAAGAGGAGTTTCTATTCGTATTCCAATGATGATCTACGGAATGGATGTCGATTTAAGTAAAGATATCACTATCGAAGATTTTATCAAAGAAGTCGATGACGAATCTTGGAAAGAATTTATGCCTGCTGGATTCTCAAAAGGCATGTTCAAAGATATAACCAAGTATTATGACGCAGAGGTCTTTATTGAAGCAGGTCGAATCATTCGTCAACGAGCTAAATCTTTTGATAGTCTTGATTTTATTGAACGTGCCGAAGAAGTTGCAACCTTATTTGGTAGCTTCAAGAATCCCGATAAGGAAACTGTTTTGACACCATGGCGCGTGGTCAATATGCAAATTTCAAAAGGTATTGGTGGCCTTAATTTCTATGATGATAACTTTGAGTCAATGACTGATGGCGCTAAGCCAAATCTTCATTGGGTAGACACAGATGTTACAGGTAGTGTTTACCATCCAGAAACTAAAATCATTGATATTAATGCTAAGACAGGCCTCTATCCTTTGCATGCTGCTATGAGTCTTTACTATCAATATGTTCAGAATAATGATGATAATTACTTTGATGCCGACAGTGTCTATCGTGGAATATTAGAAAACAACATTTATGCCATTGCAAAAACACCAATGGCTAAGACCATTACAGAAAGAACTTTAACAGGCTATAAGAAATATAGGACCAATGTAGCCTATATTGAAAACTTTTCAAATACTTTAAAATCAAGTATTGAAGAGGGTAAAAAATTAGTTGAGGAGGCGTTTAAAAACGTGAAATTTGATGTAGTGATTGGCAATCCTCCTTATCAAAATGAAGGAATAGGGGATGTTGCTCGTGATGAGCCAATTTATCATAAATTTATGGATTTAGCTTATGAAGTTGCAGATAAAGCAGTTTTGATTACACCAGCTCGATTTCTTTTTAATGCAGGGCAAACTCCAAAAATGTGGAATAAGAAAATGTTAGAAGATAAGCATCTTCAAGTCATTTATTTTGCTCAAAAATCTGAAGAAGTATTTCCAAATACAGATATTAAGGGTGGAGTAGCCGTTACTTACCGAGATACCAAGAAAAACTTTGGAGCCATTGAGACCTTCACACCAGTCGAATGGCTAAACGAATTGTTCCATTTGGTACATCATAAAGTAAAGAGATCATTTAATGAATACCTATTTGGAAAGAGTAGTTACAAATTTAGCGCTAATTTATATAATCGCTATCCAGAATTGAGAGGCAGAGTTTCAGTTGCAGAAGAAAAATCGATTGGTTCTAATATTTTTGAAAGATTACCAGAGATATTTTCGGACGAAAAGCAATCGGATAGTCAAGTTGGAATTTATGGGCGCTTGAATAATGAGCGTGTGATAAAATGGATTGATGCTGACTTAATTGAACCTCATTCCAATTTGAATAAATACAAAGTATTTTTACCTGCTTCTAATGGAAGCGGGGCGATAGGCGAAGTTCTATCGACCCCACTCGTGGGTACCCCACTCGTGGGTACCCCACTCGTGGGTCACACACAAACCTTTATTTCTTTTGGTGCATTTGAGACTAAAAAGGAAGCTGAGAACTGCTTGAAGTTTATAAAGACAGATCTAGCTCGTGCAATGCTAGGGACACTCAAAGTAACACAACATAATCAATCAAAAGAGGTTTGGATCAATGTTCCTTGGTTCGATTTTAATGATTATTCTATTATCGATTGGTCAAAATCTGTTAAAGAAATAGAAGAAGAGCTTTATGATTACTTTAATGTACCAGACTATATTATTGCTGAGTTGAAAGCTAATGTTAGAAGGATGGACTAGAATAGAAGAAACGTCTAACTAGGACATTAATTGGTCACAATCAATTGCTGAAATCAATCAGCGATTGTATCGAAAATATGAGCTAAGTGAAGAAGAAATTATGTTCATTGAGGAAAATGTAAAAGAAATGGGGTAAGGATGGATATTTCTGCCGTTTATCGTATGGAGTTAATTGAAAAATTAGATAAAACGATTTGGTCAAAATATAGTAGTTACAAAAAGGTTGAGCAATATGTGAAATTAAATCAAACTTTATATGATAATTTTGGAAATGCAAACTTTGATATTGTTTACGCGAACGACAACATTCAATTATTTGATACGTTAGGAAATATTGCTCAAAATGAACCTGAAGTGTTAATAAAAATGGCCATTGATTTGGGGATTGAAACTCCTGACTTTATACCCTCTATCCCAACTTTTCGAAATAAAATAAAGGACGATTATAAGAATGCTTCAACTAGCTTTGAAAAAGCATTTCAGAACATTGAGAAAAACCCAGCTGACGCAGTTGGAAATGCAAACTCAGTGTTAGAGAGTATTATTAAAGAGATTTTATCAGATAGCCGATTTTCTCATATATCTGTTGTTTCAAATGCGAGTAGTAAGAAGTTAGTCCAAGAGATATTAAAAGTATTTCAACTTAACCCAGATAGCCCCGAATTACCAAGTCAAATGAAACCTATCTCATCTTCATTTATAACAGTTGCTAAAGCAATAGAGGATTTAAGAAGTGATAATACTCTTTTTCACGGTCAGGATTCTGAAAAGTATTTGATTTCGGAGCCCTTATATGCTTATTTTGTAGTTAATGCCTGTGCGACTGTTGGTCTGTTTTTAATTGATTTCTATGAGAAAAAATTTCCAAAAGTGCAAATGTTGAATGATGATATTTTCGATGAAGAATTACCATTTTAGATGGTTTAATATTAGATTCTGAAAGGAAAAGAAATGTTACTTTTTTCTACAATTTTAAAGATTGATAAGTCATTGACTAAAGACGGGTTTTTAAGTCTAGTGATTGAATGGAATCAAGGAAGTCCACATGAAGATAATGTTATACGTAATTTGAAGTGGGATGGATCCTATAATCAAAAATTTGGTGATGAAACAATCTCTCTTGAATTTAAAGAATACAGAAATGAAGAAATCGTAGCTGTAAGATATGTAAAAAAATTAGATGATGGTATCATTTGGAAAACAGATTATATCATGAACTTTAAGGACTATAAGATGTCAATCATGTTAGATCGTAGTTTTACAGAAGATGCTATTGGTGTTGATCCTTTATTTTCTACTCCTTATTTTATCAGAATTTTGATTGAGAAGGGATACGTGCTTACTGATGGTGGTTTACCAGTGATTATGAAACCACACTCAATAAGTAAAAAAAATTGTAGCCTTTTGCTAGATGTTGTAAATAATGTTCAGGCATACAATTTACCCATTATTTATGTTTCAAAGACACTTTCGAATAGTAACCCAATCGATGTTAATAAATTAGCCTATGATCTTAAGGGGGTTGCACATGTTCTTGTACAAGAGAATGTTGATTCAAATGTTGATTCAAAAGAAATTTTTTGTGAATTTTATAAAACTGCTATTGAGGTCAATGGTGCCATTGGTTTATATTTTCAATCTGATAGGGTAAGTAATAGAACAGTTCCTTTTCATAAAGGATTTGATTCAGAAGCTATTAGACAAGGAATTGTTAAGGCGGTTGTTAATTTTACTAATCAGCAAAATATTAATCCTCTGTACACATGGGATGGTGTATCAACTTCTCTTCTTCGAGATCGTTTTGAAAGTCAAAAAGTTAAACGTACCAAAGCTGAGAGAACTAAGGAGGAGATCGATGAACTTCTAGATATATTTAGTAATGATTTTGATGCTTTATCAGAAGAAAACAGTCGTTTACGTAGTAATATTTCTGACTTAGAACATGAATTAATCTATTACAGAGATCTTTTCAATAATAACCAAGAAAGTGATAGTAGCTTTCTGTCAAGTGGTTCTGAGAAGGAATTTTTTCAAGGTGAAAAAAAGGAATTTCTTTTGTCAGTTTTGAGTGATATCTTACAGAATATTCAAGATGGAACTCGCAAGAAACATATCATTCAAGATATTATCCAACAGAATATCGGCGAGAACATTCTTAATCATAAGAGAGATGAAGTTAAGCGATTGTTGACAAATTATAATGGCTTGAATGGGAAATTGAAGCAAGATTTAAAACAATTAGGATTTTCTGTTTCTGATAATGGGAAACATTACAAACTAACTTATTTCAATGATAACCGTTATACTATTACCATGGCAAAAACACCAAGCGATGGAAGAGCAGGTAAAAATAATGTTTCGGAAATAAATAAGAAAGTCTTTTAGAATTGATCTTGTTCTCATTGATTTAATAAATAGGAGCATGACAGGATTCGATACGAAACTAAAAAAGTTTTTATCGAATGCTAAAGCGTGATCATAAAACAAGGATATAGCAAAGGAAGTGTGCTTATGAAGTCAAATGAAAATGAAGAAAATCAAACAAGTGTAGGAATAACATTGATCTCGCATCATGATTTTACTAGTGATGTGGATGAAGTAGCTTGGGATTTCTATCTCAAATATTATGGGGAAAGTTTATATAAAGAGGGAAAAAGATTTCTTTTCTCAAATAAAGTGGAATCAATCGAAGTTAACGGAGATGTGTCTTTTAATATAGATTCTATAGTCTTTAATAAAAAGACTAAACTTTATGAGTCCACTTTAATGTATGCAGAAGTTTCTGAAGAACTTAAGAGTTCTCTTATGGTCATGCGTTATTCTCCAATGAACATCAGTATTTTACCAATGACTGGTGGCTTAAATAACACAAAAAAATCTTTAGGGAACGATAGATTTGATACTTTTGCTTACTTTATTAATCAATATTATGAAGGCTTTAAAACTCCCATTATTAATGCTGGTTCTCAAAATATGTGTATAGAAAATCGTTTGGAGTTGCAGGATTTTTTGGATAGCTATAATACTGTTGGAGAGTTCTTTGCAGATATCTATGGTATTGATGAAACATTTGTTAGCGAATTGATAGAATCAGGTAAGTCTCCAATAAAAAATATAGAAGACTACTGTAATTACATAAAATTAGCTCATAAGTACTGGTGTTATAGACTTAACCATGAGAAAATGACAAATTTACTAGATGATCAAAAAATTATACAATACAAAAGTCATTTGAATACCATTTTAAAAGAGATTGAAATACTAGAAAATAGTATTAATAAGAAATAAAGCATACTTTAAGAGTCTACTTCATAGAATTGTTACTTTGTTTCCATATTTCCTGGAAACGGATAGAAAACAAGGAGAAACATGGAACAAACTAATCAAAAATCCCAGTGCCAACAACTCTGGGCTAGAAACAAATATCTCGTTTTGAGTCATTCTAGCAATATTTACAATGAGATTCGTCAATACTTGAAGAATGAACAGGTGGAGCTGAGTCTGGTTCAAGAGATGATAGACCGAGCTTGTCAAATCCCAGAGCACAGGGGTCAGGTTTGCAACGCTTTTCAGCATATTTGGGGCTATTTCAAAAAGAAAGCGACAGATGTTGAGCGCAAAGACTACATGCTCTTGTTGGATCGCTACCGCTTTGGTCAGGCTTCTAAGGAAGACTTGATTGCTAAGACTCGAGAGTTGCTGGATTGCTATCCCAATACCTACTTGCAACATTCAACGTTACTGAAAGGAGACGCCCATGAGACTTTGGCATGAGGCTTTGATTTCACGACTTCCACGTCCGCAGCTTTTAGGCCAACATCGAGAGTGCTGTGCTCTGCGTGGCAATGGCTGGGGCAGAAAGCATGCGACGGTGGACTATGTCTTTACCCACTCGCCCTATCAACTCTATGCTTATCATCTCTTGATCATGAAGGAGATGGCTGACCGTGGCTACAATGTCAGTCCGGAGTGGCTGGACAAGGACTACCGTGGTAAAACCTGTCCTCCTTATCAAGACTTGCCTGAGGAAAAGTTGGGGAATCCCATCTATAGTGAGCATGATGCAGGATACTATGAGGAGTGTCTGGCTAATCTCCGTGACAAGGGGGTAGAGCTGGAGTAAGAGTATGGATTAGCTCCACTTTATAACTCTTTTCGTATTTTTTCGAATAATAAAAATGAGACCTTTAGAATGATTCTAAGGTCTTCTTTTTATGAGTGTTGGGATTTACTTTTAATAACTTTTGAGTTATAATTTGTTTAAAAAGCCAAGCGTGAACTGAAGGACATAAAAGAAAGAGGGTTAAGTGATGAAGAATAGTGCCATTGGAAGTAATTGGAAGGATGTCCGAACAGAACTCTTTACCAAGGAAGAAATTCTTGAAAGTGATATGCGAGTGGCTATTATGAGTGAGTTGATTGAGGCTAGACATGAGCAAGGTATCAGTCAGAAAAAGCTAGAGGAACTCAGTGGAGTAAGCCAGCCTGTTATAGCTAGAATGGAGACAGGAAAGACTAGTCCTCAGTTGGATACGGTCTTAAAAGTCTTAGCCAGTTTAGGAAAGACACTAGCAGTTGTTCCACTTGAACAGGAAAAAAATTGATAGGGATGAAATTCCTTGGATTTCTAAAATCATCCACTGGACAATTTCATCTCCCGTCCGCACTTTTTTAGGTAAATATCAGAATTACAAAAGAAAACCAACCTATAGTCTTTTCTAATAACAAGCCATAGTCACTTATAAGAAACATAAATAGCTCGTTTGAGCATTCTAACTAAAATATAGCTATAAAACAAGAATATAGCTATAAAACAAGTTATACAAAGGATTTGAGACATTTGTTTCAAGTCTTTTTCTTTTGATCAAAAGAGTGATATAGTTTCAAACTATATCAAAGCCTAATTTTTTACAATTATACAGGTGCTTTCTTTTCTGTTAAGATAGTTTCAATAACAAATTTTGGAGGACACATCATGTCAACTACGATCATCGGTTTCCCTCGTTTGGGTGAATTCCGCGAATTAAAATTTACAACTGAAAAATATTTTAGAAAAGAAATCTCAGAAGAAGAACTCTTGGCAGCAGCAAAAGAATTGCGTGCTAAACACTGGAACATCGTCAAAGAAAAAGGCATCACTGAAATCCCATCAAATGACTTTTCTCACTATGACAACTTCCTTGATGCTGCTTTCCTTTTCAACGTAGTTCCTGCATCAGTACAAAACTTAGAATTATCTGATCTTGAGCGTTACTTTGCTTTGGGTCGTGGTTACCAAGGAGAAAAAGGGGATGTTCGTGCCCTTCCGATGAAGAAATGGTTCAACACCAACTACCACTACATCGTTCCTAAATTTGAAAAAGACACTCAAGTTAAATTGGCTGGTCACAAGATTTTTGATGAGTTCCAAGAAGCAAAAGAACTTGGTCTCAACACTCGTCCAGTCCTTGTAGGTCCGTTCACTTTCCTTCAATTGTCAGACTTTGAAGACGGTGTGAAAGCAGAAGACTTCGTAGATAGCTTAGTAGCTGCTTACCAAGAAGTTTTTGCTAAATTGGCGGAGCTTGGTGCGACTCGTATCCAATTGGACGAAGCAGATCTTGTCAAAGACTTGACAGCTGAAGAAAAGGCTCTTTTCTTGAACCTCTACAACAAACTCTTGGCTGACAAAAAAGGTCTTGAAGTCTTGCTTCAAACTTACTTCGGAGACGTTCGTGACATTTACGCTGACCTTGTGAACTTGCCAGTAGATGCCATTGGTCTTGACTTCGTTGAAGGTAAGAAAACTCTTGAACTCGTTAAAAGTGGTTTCCCAGCTGACAAGACTCTCTATGCAGGTATCGTCAATGGTAAGAACATCTGGCGCAACAACTACGAAAAGAGCTTGGCTGTTCTTGAGCAAATCCCAGCTGAAAACATTGTTTTGACAAGCTCATGCTCACTTCTTCATGTGCCATTTACAACTGCTAACGAAGAATTTGAACCAGCTATCTTGAACCACTTTGCTTTTGCAGTTGAAAAATTGGATGAGATTCGTGATTTGGATGCTATCCGCAATGGTCAAGGCGCAGAGGCTCTTGCAGCAAACAAAGAACTCTTTGCGACTGAACGTGTTGGTGAAAATGCGGAACTTCGTGCGCGCATCGCTGGATTGACAGACGCTGACTACACTCGTTTGCCAGCCTTTTCAGAGCGTGAAGCTATCCAAGAAGAAGCCTTTAAACTTCCAGCTCTTCCAACAACAACCATCGGTTCATTCCCTCAAACAAAAGAAGTCCGTGCTAAACGTTTGGCCTTCCGTAAGGGTGAATTATCACAAGAAGAATACGATGCCTTCCTTGCTGAAACCATCGACGAATGGATCAAATGGCAAGAAGAAGTTGGATTTGACGTGCTTGTACACGGTGAGTTCGAGCGTAACGACATGGTTGAGTACTTCGGTCAAAACTTGTCAGGTTACCTCTTCTCTAAGAATGGTTGGGTACAATCATACGGTATGCGTGGGGTGAAACCACCAATCATCTGGGGTGATGTGACTCGTCTCAACCCAATCACTGTGAAATGGTCTAGCTACGCACAAAGCCGTACTGACAAACCTGTTAAGGGTATGTTGACAGGACCTGTTACCATCCTTAACTGGTCATTCCCACGTGAAGACATCTCTATCAAGGATTCTACTCTTCAAATCGCCCTTGCCATCAAGGATGAAGTTCTTGACCTTGAAGCTGCAGGTGTGAAAATCATCCAAATCGACGAAGCTGCTCTCCGTGAGAAATTGCCACTTCGTCGTAGCGACTGGTACGAAGACTACCTTGACTGGGCTATTCCAGCCTTCCGCTTGGTACACTCAACAGTAGCGCCAGACACACAAATCCACACTCACATGTGTTACTCAGAATTTACAGATATCATCCCAGCTATCGACAACATGGATGCGGACGTTATTTCTTTTGAAGCAAGCCGTTCAAACCTTGAAATCTTGGACGAACTCAAAGCGAAAAACTTCCAAACAGAAGTGGGACCTGGGGTTTACGATATCCACTCTCCTCGTGTGCCAAATGAAGGAGAAATCGACCACACAATTGATGCCATCCTTGCCAAAGTACCAAGCAAGAAAGTTTGGATCAACCCTGACTGTGGTTTGAAAACACGTGGTATTCCAGAAACAAAAGAAAGCTTGATCCGTCTTGTCGAAGCAGCAAAAGCTGCGCGTGAGAAATTGTAAGATTCGATTTCTCTCTTGACACTGACTGATCAAGGAACTGCTTGGACCTAGCTGCTCAGCAATCATGAAATCAAAAAGAAAAGGATAATGACTATGTCACGCCAAACGCCGTCACTTTCATTTGAAGTGTTCCCTCCAAACCCAGCTGTGGGTAATGATAATATTATTTCAGCCTTGCAGGATATGCGGGAGCTGACACCGCACTTTATCAGTGTGACCGCCAGCAATAATAAATTTAATATCAAGGAAACAACGGTTCGTTTGGCTGACTTTATCCAGAATGACTTGGCGATTCCAACCATTGCCCACTTGCCAGCTATCTATCTGACCAAGGACAAGGTTGCTGAAACCATTGCAGACTTGGATAAGGTTGGGGTACAGAAAATCTTGGCTTTGCGTGGGGATATTATCCCTGATGTGGAACCACAAAAGGATTTCCGCTACGCAACGGATTTGATCGAGTTCATCAAGGAACAAGCTCCTCACTTTGATATTGTTGGTGCTTGCTACCCAGAGGGGCACCCTGACTCGCCAAACCAGATCTCGGATATTCAAAATCTCAAGAAGAAAGTGGACGCAGGCTGTTCAAGCCTTGTAACGCAACTTTTCTTTGACAATGAGCGCTTCTATGATTTCCAAGACAAGTGTACCTTGGCAGGGATTGATGTTCCTATTCATGCGGGGATTATGCCTATTCTTAACCGTAACCAAGCGCTTCGTCTCTTGAAAACATGTGAGAATATCCATCTTCCACGTAAATTTAAGGCCATCTTGGACAAGTATGAGCATGACCCTGAGTCGCTCAGAGCAGCAGGACTTGCCTATGCAGTGGATCAGATCGTGGACTTGGTAACCCAGGATGTCGCAGGTGTGCATCTCTACACCATGAACAATGCTGAAACAGCAAAATACATCCACCAAGCAACCCATGCCTTGTTTAACCATCAGTCTTTGGGGTAATCGATTCTTTAACCACTGAGACGACAGCTTGTCATTTACTTGCTTTTAAATGAAAAATGACAGTTGCGAAAGCCAAAGAATTTGCTAAATAAAATAAACAACAAACCATTCCTCTTTTCATGGGGGAATGGTTCCTTTTTAATAGAAAAGCCCGTACTTTTTAAGAAAAATATGATAAAATAGACTCTGTACGTACTTGATACAAAGATGAGGGTATTTAGGTTGTAGAAGTTTGTTTAAAGTGGATTATTTTTTAAACAAAATATGATAATAGGTGTCTCAAAAAAACTACTTAATTGAATTTTGGTCTCATTTCTTAGGAAAAAAGATAAGCTTCCTAGCACTCATCGAGTGCGGCGTCACCTTCCTATTTTTCTACAGAAATGTTCGGCAAGCCGAACCGTCCAAAATATCTTGATTAATTGAACACGCCTACAACTCTGTGGAAAAAGATAAATCTACCTAGGAGCAGTCGCTCCGTCGTTCGATTTCCTATTTTCCTTTGAGTTGCTTAACGGCTTAGTATCTTGATGAATTGAACCCGGCCGAAAAGCTGTGTAAAAAAGATAAACTGTCTTGTCTTCATCGAAGACTTCGTCAGTTTCCTATTTTTACTTTGCTTTTGACGTCCTTGGTATCTTGATCTTTGTAGGCAAGGCGTATAATTTCATCAATCCAAAGGGGATTAACATGACAAAACAAGTGTTTCAAACGACTTTTGCGGGTCGTGAGTTGGTTGTAGAGACTGGTCAGGTTGCTAAGCAAGCAAATGGCTCTGTTGTCGTGCGTTACGGTGAGTCAACTGTCTTGACTGCAGCCGTGATGTCTAAGAAAATGGCAACTGGGGATTTCTTCCCACTTCAAGTCAACTACGAAGAAAAAATGTATGCAGCTGGGAAGTTTCCTGGTGGCTTTATGAAACGTGAAGGACGTCCTTCAACAGATGCGACTTTGACAGCGCGTTTGATTGACCGTCCCATCCGTCCAATGTTTGCGGAAGGTTTCCGTAACGAAGTGCAAGTGATCAACACCGTGCTTTCTTATGATGAAAATGCCTCTGCTCCAATGGCGGCTATGTTTGGTTCATCTTTAGCGCTTTCTATTTCAGATATTCCGTTTGACGGACCTATTGCTGGGGTACAAGTAGGCTATGTAGATGGCCAAATCATCATCAACCCTACTCAAGAACAGGCAGAGCAATCTCTTCTTGAATTGACAGTAGCTGGGACTAAACACGCTATCAACATGGTGGAGTCTGGTGCCAAAGAATTGTCAGAAGAAATCATGTTGGAAGCCCTTCTGAAAGGGCACGAAGCAGTCAAAGAATTGATTGCCTTCCAAGAAGAAATCGTTGCTGCAATTGGTAAAGAAAAAGCAGAAGTTGAATTGCTTCATGTAGATGCTGAATTGCAAGCTGAAATCATCGCAGCCTATAACAGTGATCTCCAAAAAGCGGTCCAAGTAGAAGAAAAATTGGCTCGTGAAGCTGCAACTCAAGCAGTTAAAGACCAAGTGACTGCTGTTTACGAAGAAAAATATGCAGACCACGAAGAATTTGACCGTATTATGCGTGATGTGGCTGAAATCTTGGAACAAATGGAACACGCAGAAGTGCGTCGTTTGATTACAGAAGACAAGGTTCGTCCTGACGGCCGTAAGGTCGATGAAATCCGTCCATTGGATGCGGTTGTTGACTTCCTTCCTCGCGTACACGGTTCAGGTCTCTTCACTCGTGGGCAAACTCAAGCCCTTTCAGTCTTGACCTTAGCCCCAATGGGGGAAACTCAAATCATCGATGGTTTGGATCCAGAGTACAAGAAACGCTTTATGCACCATTATAACTTCCCTCAATACTCTGTAGGGGAAACAGGTCGTTACGGTGCACCAGGTCGTCGTGAAATCGGTCACGGTGCTCTTGGTGAGCGTGCCCTTGCTCAAGTCTTGCCAAGTTTGGAAGAATTCCCATACGCTATCCGTCTGGTAGCAGAAGTCTTGGAATCAAATGGTTCTTCATCTCAGGCTTCTATCTGTGCGGGAACGCTTGCCCTTATGGCTGGTGGTGTGCCGATCAAGGCACCAGTAGCTGGTATTGCCATGGGTCTCATCTCTGATGGAAATAACTACACTGTATTGACAGATATCCAAGGTTTGGAAGACCACTTTGGAGACATGGACTTTAAGGTAGCAGGTACTCGTGAGGGGATTACAGCCCTTCAAATGGATATCAAGATCCAAGGGATTACTGCAGAAATCTTGACAGAAGCTCTTGCTCAAGCTAAGAAAGCGCGTTTTGAAATCCTTGATGTGATTGAAGAAACGATTCCAGAAGTTCGTCCAGAATTGGCTCCAACTGCTCCGAAGATTGATACCATCAAGATTGATGTGGATAAGATCAAGATTGTCATCGGTAAAGGTGGAGAAACGATTGACAAGATTATCGCTGAAACAGGCGTTAAGATTGATATCGACGAAGAAGGAAATGTATCTATCTACTCTAGTGACCAAGATGCCATTAACCGTGCCAAAGAAATCATTGCTGGCTTGGTTCGTGAGGCTAAAGTAGATGAAGTTTACCATGCCAAGGTTGTTCGTATCGAGAAATTCGGTGCCTTTGTTAACCTCTTTGACAAGACAGATGCCCTCGTTCACATTTCGGAAATGGCTTGGACGCGTACTAATAATGTCGAAGACTTGGTGGCTATTGGAGACGAAGTCGATGTCAAAGTTATCAAGATTGATGAAAAAGGACGTGTTGATGCTTCTATGAAAGCTCTTCTTCCTCGTCCACCAAAACCTGAGCGTGATGAAAAAGGTGAAAAGTCTGAACGTCCTCACCGTCCACGTCATCACAAGGACCACAAACCGAAGAAAGAATTTACACATAAACCAAAAGATTCAGAATAAGAAAGGAGAAATGTATGGGATGGTGGCGCGAAACCATTGATATCGTAAAAGAAAATGATCCAGCGGCGCGCACCACTTTGGAGGTTCTACTGACCTATCCAGGTGTCAAGGCCTTGGCTGCCCACCGTCTCTCGCATTTTCTCTGGAAGCACGGCTTTAAACTTCTAGCTCGTATGCACAGTCAGTTTTGGCGCTTTTGGACTCAGATTGAGATCCATCCAGGTGCTCAGATAGAATCAGGTGTCTTTATCGACCATGGTTCTGGCTTGGTGATTGGAGAGACAGCGATTGTTGAGAAGGGCGTTCTTCTCTATCACGGAGTAACTCTTGGGGGAACTGGAAAAGACTGTGGGAAACGCCATCCGACCGTTCGCAAGGGAGCCCTCATATCGGCTCATGCCCAAGTTATTGGACCAGTGGAAATCGGCGAAAATGCTAAGGTCGGTGCTGCAGCAGTTGTTGTGGCAGATGTTCCTAGTGATGTGACGGTTGTCGGAATTCCTGCTAAAATTGTCCGAGTTCATGGACAGAAGGATGAGCCGACTATCCACGAAGTCGAAGAAAAACGGGAGTACTACGTCAATAAACTCGAGCATGCCCGTGAAGCCAGCCACAGATCGTCGGGGTTGTAGAGGATACCTATATGATTCAAGCAAGAAATAAGTTGAGCCAAGAAGAGTTATTTGAAGCGAAAAAACTAATTAACTGTTGCCAAGCCTATGATGGAACTTATCGTGATCCCTATCTTTCTAACATGCTTAATTTTGACCCAAATATGCCGGCCTTTTTCCTTTATTATGAAAAAGGCGAACTTGTTGGTCTCTTAACTGTCTATGCTGATGATCAAGATGTGGAAGTGACGATACTGGTTCATCCAGAACATCGCCGACAGAGAATTGCGCGTGCTTTGTTTACTAGTTTTGAGAAAGGAACGGCTTCTTTCCCCATTCGGTCAGTCACCTTTCAGACAGAACGTATTTTTTTAGAGAATCATCCTGACTTTGCCAGTAACTGGGGACTAATCGAGGATGAAGAGACAGAAACTTGGTTAGGTAAGGATAGAAGACCTTATCCGTTAGTAACTGTTTCTAATCTTGAAGTTTTGTTAGCAGATAGTTCATTTCAGAATCAAATTAGTCAGTTGAAGTTTCAGGTATTTTCAGAGGAACATGAATCGAGAGAAGTTGTGGATCGATATGTCGCCGAAGCTCTGAAGGATCCAGAAAGTCGCCTATATGTTTTATTAAAAGACGGTCAGGTTATTGGAACTTGTACAGTTGATTTATCGAGTCATACGAATTACTTCTATGGCTTAGCAATAGCTGAGCTTGAACGCGGGCAAGGCTACGGAAGCTATCTAGCAAAATCCCTTGTCAATAAACTGATTGAGCAAAATGACAAGGAGTTTCAGATTGCCGTGGAAGATAGCAATGTAGGTGCCAAACGTTTGTATGAAAAAATTGGCTTTGTCAAACAGACCCAGGTGGTTTATCTGAAAGCAAAAGTGTAGAACTAGAAAGGTAACTACAAGAATGGCAGTATATTTTTACGGCTGTATCACCATGGATGGCTACTTGGCAGACAGCCAGCACAGGATAGACTGGCTGCATCAGCTTAGTTCTGTAGAGGATACAGGATATGATGACTTTTACAGGCAAATGGATATCACCATCATGGGCAAGCGGACCTTTGAGGAAATCCAAGATTTGCAAGATGTAGAAAGTTTTTATCAAGCTACGGAAAACTATGTCTTTACGCATGATAGGCACCTGCCTGTCAGCAATTACCAGCCAGTAGCTGGGGATGTGGTGGACTTTGTTCACCAGATTGACAAAGGCAAAAATGTCTTTGTGATTGGTGGTAATTCCTTGGTAGGACCGCTCTTGGATGCGGATCTTTTCGACCACCTCATTATTCAGATAGCGCCCCTTATCCTAGGAAAGGGGGTTCCCCTCTTTACCCAAGAGGAAGGGCAGCGCTTTTACCAACTGGATAGCCTCAGACAATTTGGCCCTTTTGCAGAGCTGGTTTTCAGCCGAAAAAGTCAGAAATAGAGAAGGGAGTGGACCGCATGATTAAAATTTACGACACCATGTCTCGTGATTTGCGAGAATTTGTCCCAATCGAGGACGGTAAGGTTAAGATGTATGTCTGTGGGCCTACGGTCTACAACTATATCCACGTTGGCAATGCCCGCTCAACAGTAGCTTTTGACACTGTTCGCCGCTATTTTGAGTATCGGGGATTTGAGGTCAATTATATTTCCAATTTTACAGATGTAGATGATAAGATTATCAATCGCGCCAAGGAAGAAGGCATCACACCTCAGGAGGTTGCGGACAAGTACATCGCGGCCTTTCGTGAGGATGTGACGGCCTTGGGCGTGAAACCTGCGACTCGCCATCCACGAGTAGTCGAGTTTATGGCTGACATTATCCGCTTTGTGGAAGACTTGATTGAAAAAGGCTTTGCCTACGAGAGTCAAGGGGATGTATACTTCCGTGTGGAAAAATCTCATAACTATGCCAAGTTAGCCAATAAAACCTTGGAAGATTTGGAGCTGGGTGCTTCAGGTCGTACCGATGAAGAAACGGCTCGTAAGGAAAATCCTGTAGATTTTGCCCTTTGGAAAGCTGCAAAACCAGGTGAGATTTCTTGGGACAGTCCTTGGGGACCTGGTCGTCCAGGCTGGCATATCGAGTGTTCGGTCATGTCGACAGAGATTTTGGGAGATACCATTGATATTCACGGTGGTGGAGCCGATCTGGAGTTTCCGCATCATACCAATGAAATTGCCCAGTCAGAAGCTAAAACAGGTAAGACTTTTGCCAACTACTGGATGCACAACGGCTTTGTCAATATCGACAATGTCAAGATGTCCAAGTCTTTGGGCAACTTTATCACTGTCCATGATGCCCTCAAAACCATTGATGGGCAAGTTCTTCGATTCTTCTTTGCCACTCAGCATTACCGCAAGCCTATCAACTTTACAGAAAAAGCAGTGCGGGATGCCGAGACCAATCTCAAGTATCTGAAAAATACCTACGAACAACCATTTACTGGGACTGTCGATGTTCAAGAGTTGCAAGACTTTAAAGATAAGTTTGTAGCGGCTATGGATGAGGACTTTAACGCTGCCAATGGTATCACAGTTGTCTTTGAAATGGCCAAATGGATCAATTCAGGCAACTATGATGCAAGTGTCAAGGAAGCTCTTGCGGCCATGTTAGAGGTCTTCGGAATTGTCTTTGTCGAGGAAGTTTTGGATGCAGAAATTGAAGCCTTAATCCAAAAACGTCAAGATGCGCGTGCGAATCGCGACTTTGCGACAGCAGACCAAATCCGTGACCAATTGGCTGCTCAAGGGATTAAGCTCCTTGACACCAAAGATGGAGTGAGGTGGACACGTGATTGATGTCAATCTCATTAATGGGATTGCGCTAGCCTTTGAAGGAGATGCGGTGTATTCTATGTATATTCGTCGTCACCTCATCCTCAAAGGCATGACCAAGCCCAATAAACTCCACCAAGAGGCGACCAAGTATGTGTCTGCCAAGGCTCAGGCTCGCCTGATTGCCCTGATGTTGGAGGAGCAAGCCCTTACGGAAAAAGAAGAAGAAATTTATAAACGCGGTCGCAATACCAATAGCCACACAAAGGCTAAAAATGCGGATGTCGTAACTTATCGCATGTCTACAGGTTTTGAAGCAGTGATGGGCTATCTCCATCTGACTGAAAATGTGGAGCGTCTAGAGACCATAATTGCTTGGTGCATCCAAAAAGTAGAGGGCTAGAATATGATTGCAAAGGAATTACAAGACTGGTTTCCTGAAGCTCAGATTTCAGATCAGCCGATTGAGAAACCAGGCTATCTTACTCTCCCTTTAGCTTCTCAGCAGTGGATTTTACTGGAAGAGGCGAATCTCAGTGAACGTGAAAAGCAATTAATTGCTCTTTTGACCCAACAGGAGCAGGCTCGTTCGCTCAATCCTTGGTATTCCTATCTGATCGAGGGAAAGGGGCAGGCACCTCAAACTTTTAAAAAGATTCAACTGGTTTATTGCCATCTATCCTATTACCAACAGGAAAATCTAGCCTCTTGGCTGGATATGATGCAGACCCTCTTTCCTAACTGCCAGACAGTGTTTCAGGTCGGAGTTCAGGACTATGTTTTTGTTCTCCAGCAAGATAAATACAGCTCTGTACGCTCAATCTTATCCGATACGATTGAGGCAGTGGAGTATGACTTTGGTCTTCGTCTGTCGATCATGTTAGGCCAGGTTTGGCCTCAGACAGGCCCTCAAGCCCTATCAGACTTGATCAAAGCGGAGCGAGATTTGTTTAAGACTTGGTGGCGTCAGGGGCATCAAGGTGTACATACCTTTTCACAGCTCTATCTTTGGAGTATGGGAGAAAGGATTGTGGACCTGAGAGTCATTAAAGATTGCCTGCACCAGATGATTTTGGACCAGGACCAGATTCAGGAAATTATCCTTTCTCTCTGGGAAAACAGTGCCGTCCTAACTAAAACGGCCCAGCAACTCTATCTGCACCGCAACTCTCTCCAATACAAGATTGATAGATGGGAAGAATTGACAGGGCTTCAGTTGAAGGAGTTAACGGATCTTACCTTGTGTTATCAGTTGATTTTACCAGATATTCTTTAAAGTTTTGTGCAAGTTGCACAGAACTTTTTTATTTTTTTGGTCACCTTGCCATAGAAATGTAAAGCGTTTTCATTTATAATAAAACTATCAAAAGACAAAAGGAGTTCACCTCGATGGTAGAATTAAATCTTAAAAACATTTACAAAAAATATCCAAATAGCGAACACTACTCAGTTGAAGACTTCAACTTGGACATCAAAGACAAGGAATTTATCGTTTTCGTAGGTCCTTCAGGATGTGGTAAATCAACAACTCTTCGTATGATCGCTGGTCTTGAAGACATTACAGAAGGTACTGCATCTATCGATGGCGTGGTTGTCAACGACGTAGCTCCAAAAGACCGTGATATCGCCATGGTATTCCAAAACTACGCTCTTTACCCACACATGACTGTATATGACAACATGGCTTTTGGTTTGAAATTGCGTAAATACAGCAAAGAAGATATCGACAAACGTGTACAAGAAGCTGCAGCAATCCTTGGCTTGAAAGAGTTCTTGGATCGTAAACCAGCTGACCTTTCAGGTGGTCAACGTCAACGTGTTGCCATGGGTCGTGCGATCGTCCGTGATGCAAAAGTGTTCTTGATGGACGAGCCTTTGTCAAACTTGGATGCCAAACTTCGTGTATCTATGCGTGCTGAAATTGCGAAGATCCACCGTCGTATCGGTGCTACAACCATCTACGTAACGCACGACCAAACAGAAGCGATGACTCTTGCGGACCGTATCGTTATCATGTCAGCAACTAAGAACCCTGCTGGTACAGGTACTATCGGACGTGTAGAACAAATCGGTACCCCTCAAGAAGTTTACAAAAACCCAGTTAACAAATTCGTAGCAGGATTCATCGGAAGCCCAGCTATGAACTTCATCAACGTGAAATTGGTTGGTGGTGAAATTGTTTCTGACGGTTTCCGCTTGAAAGTTCCAGAAGGAGCTTTGAAAGTTCTTCGTGATAATGGCTACGAAGGTAAAGAATTGATCTTCGGTATCCGTCCAGAAGATGTGAATGCAGAACCTGCTTTCCTTGAAACATTCCCAGAATCAGTTGTCAAAGCAACTATCTCTGTATCAGAATTGCTTGGTTCAGAATCTCACCTTTACTGCCAAGTTGGTAAAGACGAATTTGTTGCAAAAGTGGATGCTCGTGACTACTTGCAAACAGGTGCAACAGTTGAACTTGGATTTGACTTGAACAAAGCACACTTCTTCGATGTAGAAACTGAAAAAACTGTCTACTAAGCAAATGAAATGTCAAAACACTGCTAGAGAAATCTGGTAGTGTTTTTTTAATGATTGGTATTGGCATAAAAACAGAGCTTTTCTAGTTTTCATATCCTTAAAAAAGTGATAAAATGGTAGGAAGAATTGGAGAGTATAGATGCCGAAAGAAGTGAATTTGACGGGCGATCAGGTAGTCGCTTTAACGAGAGAATATTTAACAAAGGAAGACGTTGCTTTTGTACAAAAAGCATTGATTTACGCAGTTGATTGTCATAGTGGGCAGTTTCGGAAATCAGGTGAGCCCTATATTATCCATCCCATTCAGGTAGCAGGAATTCTGGCTAAGCTCAAGCTGGATGCCGTAACCGTTGCCTGCGGTTTTTTACATGACGTTGTTGAAGACACAGATGCGACACTGGATGATCTAGAGAGAGAGTTCGGTCATGATGTTCGGATTATCGTTGATGGTGTGACCAAGCTTGGTAAGGTTGAGTACAAATCACTCGAGGAACAATTGGCTGAAAATCACCGCAAGATGCTTATGGCCATGTCTGAGGATATTCGCGTTATCTTAGTTAAATTATCGGACCGTTTGCACAATATGCGGACTCTCAAACACCTGCGAAAGGACAAGCAAGAACGGATCTCCAGAGAAACCATGGAAATCTATGCACCACTTGCTCATCGTCTGGGGATTTCCAGTGTCAAGTGGGAGTTAGAAGATCTATCTTTCCGTTACCTCAATCCAACTGAGTTTTACAAGATCACTCACATGATGAAGGAGAAACGCAGAGAACGTGAGGCTTTGGTCGATGAAGTCGTAACCAAGTTGGAGGACTATGCTACCGAACGCAATCTCAAAGGGAAAATCTATGGTCGTCCTAAGCATATCTATTCGATCTACCGCAAGATGCAGGATAAGAAGAAACGCTTTGAGGAAATTTATGACCTGATTGCCATTCGCTGTATCTTAGATACCCAGAGCGATGTTTACGCCATGTTGGGTTATGTGCATGAACTTTGGAAACCTATGCCAGGCCGCTTCAAAGACTATATCGCTAATCGTAAGGCCAATGGATACCAGTCTATCCATACGACCGTTTATGGACCAAAAGGGCCAATTGAATTCCAGATTCGGACCAAGGAAATGCACGAAGTGGCTGAGTATGGGGTAGCAGCTCACTGGGCATATAAGAAAGGTATTAAAGGGCAGGTCAACAGCAAGGAATCTGCTATTGGGATGAACTGGATTAAGGAGATGATGGAGCTCCAAGACCAGGCTGATGATGCCAAGGAATTTGTGGACTCTGTTAAAGAAAACTATCTGGCGGAGGAGATTTACGTCTTTACTCCAGATGGTGCAGTTCGCTCCCTTCCGAAAGATTCAGGACCGATTGACTTTGCCTATGAAATTCATACCAAAGTCGGTGAAAAAGCGACTGGTGCCAAGGTCAATGGCCGTATGGTTCCGCTAACAACCAAGCTTAAGACAGGGGATCAGGTTGAAATTATCACCAACCCCAACTCCTTTGGACCGAGTCGTGACTGGCTCAACATGGTCAAGACCAGCAAGGCGCGCAACAAGATTCGTCAGTTCTTTAAAAATCAAGACAAGGAATTATCCGTTAACAAGGGCCGTGAAATGTTGATGGCCCAATTCCAAGAAAACGGTTATGTGGCCAATAAATTCATGGACAAGCGTCACATAGACGAGGTCCTTCAAAAGACCAGCTACAAGACAGAGGAGGCTCTCTATGCAGCTATTGGTTTTGGAGAAATTGGCGCTATTACGGTCTTTAACCGTTTGACTGAAAAGGAACGTCGTGAGGAAGAACGCGCTAAGGCCAAGGCGGAAGCAGAAGAGCTTGTCAAAGGTGGCGAAGTTAAGGTTGCAAACAAAGAAACCCTCAAGGTCAAGCATGAGGGTGGTGTGGTCATTGAAGGAGCCTCAGGTCTCCTAGTACGGATTGCTAAGTGTTGTAATCCAGTTCCGGGTGACGACATTGTTGGCTACATTACCAAGGGTCGTGGTGTAGCTATTCACCGTGTGGACTGTATGAATCTCCGTGCCCAAGAAAACTACGAGCAACGTCTCCTTGATGTGGAATGGGAAGATCAATTCTCAAGCAAGGAATACACCGCCCACATTGATATCTATGGTCTCAACCGTACAGGTCTCTTAAATGATGTTCTGCAAGTTCTTTCCAACACCACTAAGAATATCTCAACAGTTAACGCCCAACCAACCAAGGATATGAAATTTGCCAATATCCATGTGTCTTTTGGAATTTCAAACCTTTCTATGCTGACAACGGTCGTAGACAAAATCAAGAGTGTGCCTGAGGTCTACTCTGTCAAACGGACCAACGGCTAATTCTCCCCTCAGTTACTAGAAAGGCTATTATGAAAATCATTATCCAACGGGTTAAAAAAGCCCAAGTCAGTATCGAAGGTCAGGTTCATGGAAAAATCAATCAGGGACTCTTATTGTTGGTCGGTGTAGGCCCAGAGGACCAAGAGGAAGATTTGAACTATGCTGTGAGAAAACTGGTCAACATGCGGATTTTTCCAGATGCAGAAGGCAAGATGAACCTGTCTGTCAAAGATATTGAAGGAGAAATCCTTTCTATTTCTCAGTTTACCCTCTTTGCAGATACCAAGAAGGGCAATCGTCCAGCCTTTATAGGTGCAGCCAAGCCGGATATGGCAACTACCTTTTATGAGGCTTTCAACCAAAATCTAGCTCAGGAAGTGCCCGTTCAGACAGGTATTTTTGGAGCGGATATGCAGGTGGAGCTGGTCAATGACGGACCAGTCACCATTATCCTTGATACTAAAAATAGATAAGAAAACCAAGCCTAGTGGCTTGGTTTTTGTTTATAGACACTCCCAGAAAGAGACGTGTTTGTCGTAAAAGTCTGGATAGTTTTCTCTTAGGTGGCTAGCTGTTATATAATATAAAGTAGAATGACAGGAAGTAAAGACTGGAGTAAGAGAGTAGAAATGTTGAGGGCCAGTGATGGTTAAAAAGAGAAAAAATAGAAGGTCAACGGAGAGAATCCCTAAGTAATAAAGGCGAATTTTTTTGTTCATCTGAGGATAAATCTCAGAGAACTGTTTTTTGAGTCGGAGGACCAAGCGAGACAGCAGTAGTCCCTGAGCAAGGATGAAAATAAAACCAGAGAGTAGGAGCCAGTCCAAAGATGTCTCGGATTTGGTGTAAAAAAATGTAAATAGTAGTAGCAAATCGGAGACTGCAATGGCTGCGAAGTGTAGTCTAAAGAGCTTTTTCATAGGAAGACCTCCCTCTTTTATCTAGCTTTATTCTACACCAAATGAATGGGACTTACAACTAAAATGATAAAAAATCCCTGAAAGGAACTTCTTTCAGGAATAAGGGTTAGTTGATTTTTTCGACATAGAGTTGTTTTGCGATATCGATGCTAACTTGGAGATCTTCACCTTTGTTGACCAGTGTAAAGCTATTGGAAAAGCTATCAAACTGCTTGACCTGGAGTTGGTCACTAATATGAATCTCATACTTTTCTAAGTATTTAAGCAGATCAAAGCTATCGTGAACCCGAGTCAGGAGGTAGGTACCGGCTTCTTTGGTCTCTGCTAGTGGTAAGTTGTTGATTTCGACCAAGAGTTCTCCCTCGGCTGGTATGGTTCCACCGTGGGGACAGGTTTTAGGGAAGCCCAGTAGTTTATC
The DNA here is from genome assembly GCF_965111685.1 of Streptococcus oralis. GTDB lineage: Bacteria > Bacillota > Bacilli > Lactobacillales > Streptococcaceae > Streptococcus > Streptococcus oralis_B. The sequence continues at coordinate 1,476,995 of NZ_OZ217340.1, read as the reverse complement.
CAGTCTCTTTACAAATAGGTCAGAGACAGTGTGCTCTAGGACCTCAGCTTCTTCGTGGATCTGATCGCTAGTATAGTCGAGATGGTGAACTAGAAAGACTTCAATCAACCGGTGTTTGCGATAGAGTTCTGAGACCAGTTTGAGGCCAATATCTGTCAATAGATAGCCGTTCTCCTTATCCTTGAGGATGAGATTTTCACTTTTCATGCGTTTGATCATCTCTGTTACGGCAGGCGGAGAGACCTGCATACGGGCAGCAATTTCTTTATTGGTGATTTTCTGCATCTCCGTACCGATTTCATAAATACATTTTAGGTAGTCTTCTTTATTTGGAGTCATTCGTTTCCTCTTGTCTTTTCTCTCCATCTAGTATATCAAAAAAAGCTAGATTTCTCTAGCCTTCTGCCATAATGGTTTTGATTTTAGTCCAACTCTTTAACAGCGGCAATAGCAGCTTCAAAGTCTGGTTCTGTGTTGATGTTGTCAACGTATTCTACGTAACGGATGACATTATCAGTGTCGAGAACAAAGACAGCACGTGCAAGGAGATGCCATTCGTTGATCAAGAGGGCATAATCGCGCCCGAAAGAATGGTCAAAGTAGTCTGAAAGCATGATGGCATTGTCAAGGCCTTCAGCTCCACACCAGCGTCCTTGAGCAAATGGTAGGTCCATAGAAACAGTAAGAACGACGGTATTGTCGAGGTTAGCTAGTTCTTGGTTGAATCGACGTGTTTGCGTTGAGCAGATACCAGTATCGATAGAAGGGACAACACTCAAGACTTTTTTCTTTCCATCAAAGTCAGCTAGCGTTTTTTTAGAGAGATCGGTTGTCGTAAGAGAAAAGTCAAGTGCCTTGTCTCCGACTTGCAGTTGTTTACCTGTAAAGGTTACAGGATTTCCGAGAAAAGTGGTCATGAAACTACTCCATTCTTTTTTCTTTTATTTTACCGAGAATTGTCAGATTTTTCCAATGATTTGACTGGAAAGTGTAAAAAAACGCCTGTTCATGTGAGAACGACGTTTTTTAGTGGATTACTTAGACAAACCTTCAGCAATCTTGTCAAGGTTGTATTTCATCATGTTGTAGTAGCTGTCGCCTTCTTTCCCTTCTTCAGCGATTGAGTCAGTAAAGATTTGCGCGTAAATTGGGATGTTTGTGTCTTGTGAAACAGTCTTCATTGGACGGTCGTCGACACTTGATTCAACAAAGAGTGATGGAACTTTTGTTTGGCGAAGTTTTTCAACCAAGGTCTTGATTTGTTCCGGTGTACCTTCTTCTTCCGTGTTGATTTCCCAGATGTAGGCACTTGGGACACCGTAGGCTTTAGAGAAGTACTTGAATGCTCCTTCGCTGGTTACAATGAGTTTCTTTTCAGCAGGGATGTTATTAAATTTATCCTTACTTTCTTTATCAAGTTTGTCTAACTTATCAGTATATTCTTTGAGATTTTTTTCATAGAATTCCTTGTTGTTAGGATCTTTAGCACTCAATTGTTTGGCGATATTTTTAGCAAAGATAATTCCATTTTCAAGGTTAAGCCAAGCGTGTGGGTCTTCTTTTCCTTTTTCATTTTTTCCTTCAAGGTAGATAACTTCAACCCCTTCACTGACTGCAAAGTAGTCTTTGTTTTCAGTCTTCTTTGCATTTTCTACCAATTTGGTAAACCAGGCATTGCCACCTGTTTCAAGGTTGATACCGTTATAGAAAATGAGATCAGCCTCAGAAGTTTTCTTAACATCTTCAGGGAGTGGTTCGTATTCGTGTGGGTCTTGTCCAATCGGAACGATACTGTGAAGATCAATCTTGTCACCAGCAATATTTTTAGTAATATCAGCGATGATTGAATTTGTAGCAACAACTTTTAGTTTTTGACCAGAAGCTGCATCTTTTTTTCCGCTAGCACATGCTACAAGAGCAATGACAGAAAGAAAGAGAACGAACAATGTACCTAATTTTTTCATTAGATCCTCCAATTTATTGGGGCTTTACCCCTTATTTTAACAAATGTTTATTTTTCAGCTTCAAATATCGTTGCTTAGGAGAGATAAAGAAACTGATTAAAAAGAAGCTGGCGGATGTGAGCACGATGCTGGATCCTGCTGCGAGATTGAAGCTATAGCCGATAAAGAGTCCCACAACAGAAGCTAGGGCTCCTAGACTTGATGAAAGAAAAATCATGCTCTTTAGGCTATTAGCATAGAGATAAGCTGTCGCAGCTGGAGTGATTAGCATGGCCACGATAAGAATGGTTCCAACACTTTGCATGGCAGTGACTGACACAAGGGTCAAGAGCACCATGAGCAGGTAGTGGTAGAAATTGACGGGCATTCCCATGGCTTTAGCCAAAAGCTCGTCAAAGGATGTAATCAATAGTTGTTTAAAGAAAATCCCAATAATCAAGAGAATCAATGCCCCCACACCGATGGTGATCCACATGTCCGTATCTTGGACAGCGAGGATATTCCCAAAAAGGATATGAAAGAGGTCTGTCGAACTCTTGGCAACACTAATCAAGATGACACCTAAGGCTAAGAAAGATGAAAAGGTAATACCAATGGCAGTGTCACTCTTGATGATAGAGTTTCCCTTGATGTAGGTAATGATGATGGAAGCCATCAAACCAAAGATGATCGCTCCGATAAAGAAATCAATTCCCAAGATAAAGGAAAGGGCTACGCCGGGCAAAACTGCGTGAGAGATGGCATCCCCCATGAGAGACATTCCGCGTAGGATGATAAAACATCCCACGGCTCCAGCAACCACCCCGATGACTATAGCTGTTATCAGGGCATTTTGTAGGAAATGGAAATTTTGTAATCCATCGATAAATTCTGCTATCATAGGTCACCTCCATTAAAGAAGAGCTTGCTACCATAAGCTTTTTTGAGATTGACTTCGGTAAAGGTTTCTTTAGTCGGACCAAAGTCTATTAGTTCTCGATTGAGAAGCAGAACTTGGTCGAAATAATGGGGGACTTTGCTGAGGTCATGATGCACGATGAGAACTGTTTTACCAGCTTTTTTAAGATCTCTCAGCGTGTTCATGATAATCTCTTCACTAACCGAATCAATCCCGACAAATGGCTCATCTAGAAAGATGTAGTCTGCTTCTTGTACTAAGCAGCGGGCAATCAACACACGTTGAAATTGTCCGCCTGAGAGCTGGCTAATTTGGCGATCAGCATAGTCTGAGAGCCCAACGATTTCAAGTGCATCTGCCACTTTTTGCCAGTGGCTGGCCTTTAAGGTGTGAAAGAGTGGGATGGATGGATAGAGTCCCAGAGAGACGCATTCCTTGACCTTGATAGGGAAATTGTAGTCGATATGGATTTTTTGCTCGACATAGGCAACTCGATGTAAAGATTTCTTGAATTCTTTGTCATCAAGAAAGGCCTGACCTTCATGTGGGATAATTCCCAACATACTTTTTAATAAAGTTGATTTTCCAGCACCGTTTGGACCAATAATTCCGGTAATAGTTGGTCCTTGGAGCACTAGTGAAATATCCTTTAGTGCCAACGTTTCTTTGTAGGAGACACTGAGGTTTTCGATACGTATCATACAGTTGTTTTCCTCCTGCCTTTTAATATACCTTAAAAAAAAAATTAAGTCAAGTTAATTTTTGAAAAATTTAAAATAATAACTGAAAAATGAAGAGAAAAGAGAGACCATTTTTAATTGCATTCCCAAGTGTTTTTTGCTAAGCTAAGAATAAGTGAAAAAATGAAAGCGAGAACAAGATGACACGTTATCAAGACGATTTTTATGATGCAATCAATGGCGAATGGGAAAAGACAGCTGTCATTTCATCTGACAAATCTCGAACAGGTGGCTTTATTGACCTTGATGAGGAGATTGAAGAGTTAATGCTGGCAACTACGGACAAGTGGTTGGCGGGTGAGGATGTTCCAGAGGATGCCATCCTCGCAAACTTTGTTAAGTACCATCGTATGGTACGTGATTTTGATAAGAGGGAAGCAGATGGGATCGAGCCCGTTTTGCCTATGCTAAAGGAATACCAAGATTTGGAGAGCTTTGCAGATTTCACCAGCAAACTAGCAGAATTTGAACTAGCAGGGAAGCCAAACTTCCTTCCATTTGGTGTATCACCAGACTTTATGGATGCCAGAACCAATGTTCTCTGGGCAAGTGCACCAGGAACTATTTTGCCAGATACGACTTACTATGCTGAAGACCATCCTCAACGTGAGGAGCTCTTGGCTCTTTGGAAGGAAAGTACTACGAATCTTCTCAAAGCCTATGATTTTTCAGATGAGGAAATCGCAGACTTACTAGAGAAACGATTAGAATTGGACCGTCGCATTGCGGCTGTGGTACTTTCTAACGAAGAAAGTTCAGAATATGCCAAACTTTACCATCCATATGTCTATGAAGATTTCAAAAAGTTTGCCCCTGCCCTACCTCTAGATGACTTCTTCCAAGCAGTTCTTGGACAAACTCCAGATAAGGTTATCGTAGACGAGGAACGTTTCTGGCAAGCAGCAGATCAATTTTATAGTGAAGAAGCTTGGCCTTTGCTTAAGGCAACCTTGATTTTGGCTGTGGTCAATCTCTCAACAAGCTATCTCACAGATGAGATTCGTGTCCTATCAGGTGCCTATGGTCGCGCCCTTTCAGGTGTTCCAGAAGCTCAGGATAAGGTCAAGGCAGCTTATCACTTGGCCCAAGGTCCTTTCAAGCAAGCTCTGGGTATCTGGTACGCGCATGAAAAATTCTCCCCAGAAGCCAAGGCAGACGTAGAGAAAAAAGTAGCGACAATGATTGACGTTTATAAGGAACGTTTGGCTAAGAACGACTGGCTCACGCCTGAAACGCGTGACAAGGCCATTGTCAAACTCAATGTCATCAAGCCTTATATCGGTTATCCAGAGGAATTGCCAGAACGCTACAAGAACAAAGTCGTGGACGAAACTGCCAGTCTCTTTGAAAATGCTCTAGCCTTTGCGCGTGTGGAAATCAAGCACAGCTGGAGTAAGTGGAACCAACCGGTTGACTACAAGGAGTGGGGTATGCCTGCTCACATGGTTAATGCCTACTACAATCCTCAGAAGAACTTGATTGTCTTCCCAGCAGCTATTTTACAGGCTCCATTCTATGACTTGCATCAGTCGTCTTCTGCTAACTACGGTGGTATTGGTGCTGTTATTGCTCACGAGATTTCTCACGCCTTTGACACAAATGGTGCGTCCTTTGATGAAAATGGTAGTCTTAAGGATTGGTGGACAGAGAGCGACTATGCTGCCTTCAAGGAAAAGACTCAGAAAGTTATCGACCAGTTTGATGGTCAAGAATCTTACGGAGCAAGGATCAACGGAAAACTAACCGTATCAGAAAACGTTGCCGACCTAGGAGGAATTGCTGCAGCCCTTGAAGCTGCCAAGAGAGAAGCAGACTTCTCTGCCGAAGAATTCTTCCACAACTTTGCTCGTATCTGGCGTATGAAAGGCCGTCCGGAGTTGATGAAACTCATGGCCAGTGTCGATGTGCACGCGCCAGCTAAGCTCCGTGTCAATGTCCAAGTACCAAACTTTGATGACTTCTTTACAACCTATGATGTCCAAGAAGGCGATGGTATGTGGCGTTCACCAGAGGACCGTGTGATTATTTGGTAAAGTAAGTCCCTAACCAAGTATCATCTTGGAATTAATGGTTCATTTTTGAAGTTTATCAATCTAAAAATGCAATGCTATCGAGGTTAACATGAAGAAAATTTTAATGATGCTATCAGCTATTCTTTCGATTTCAGTTCTAGCATCTTGTGGTTTCATTAAAAACAAGAGTAATACAGAATCTTCATCTACATTATCATCTGTATCCAAAGATGATAAGACTAGTACATCAACAGAAGAAAAGGCTGGAAATACAAGTGACTCGTCAACCAAGGAGTCACAATCAATTGCTGAAAATAAGAATGAAACTGGACCAGATTTGTATAAAGAAGTGATTGAACGCTATACTCACTATACAGATCTTTTACATCAAGGGAATAGAGAAGATCTCGAAGAGGAAATCAAACAAAATGATATTACTTCAGAGGAATATGGTCTGATCTTTTCACGAATGGATTATCAAAATGCACCAGACTTTAAATATGCTCTTGTTGATTTGAATAAGGATGGTCAAGACGAGTTGCTTATTGGGTATGAAAAATTTGTTTCAGCCATTTACTATTTGGACAATCAAAAACCTAGTTTACTTCACACTGCTTATGTCCCTTCTGCAGGAGGTTTTCGCTCAGGCTTTGTTATTTACGAAAATGGTCAAGTTTGTTATGCAGACTGGCAGTCAACTCGTCCAGAAATGAATCTAGCTCTATACTCGTTTGATAAAAATGGAGTGCAGAAGATTAAAGAAGCAACTATTCAAATCGGTGGCAATGAGAAAGCAGAGCAAGTTTTAGATATTTCTTCTGAAAAGCTTGAGTTGGATAACCTTGAATGGAAAGAATTGAATCCAGCTAATTAGTTTTGAATTATTTTTCTAGTCAATTTTGATTCTACCGAGCAAGTAGTGAAGTAGAAATTGAAGCTACACAAAAACCAAGGAAATTATCCTTGGTTTTTAGCTTGCTAGAAAAAGGGATTAAAAGTCTTTTCGTGAGCGATAGTCGTAGCTGGACCATGCCCAGGATAGACATCGTAGTTAGGAAGAGTAAAGAGTTGCGTCTGAATGCTATGGAGGAGTTGTTCCGTGCTACCAGTAGGAAGGTCTGTCCGTCCAATGGTTTCTCGGAATAGAGCATCTCCGGTCAAGACTAGATGGGCATCAGGAAAAACCAGGGAAACACCGCCAATAGAGTGCCCTGGGGTTGGTAGAACGGTAAAATGAAATTCCTCAAGCTGGTATTCCTCATGAAAGACAAAGGTGTGTTCTGCTGGTTTTGCGACCACATCTGCCATATCGTCGTGACGAGGTAGCCCAGAGAGATTGTCAACGGGGGTATAGAGCCAGCTAGCTTCACTCTCTGCTACATAAACGGGAGGATTTCCAAAAACTTCACGAACTAAGTCCAGACTCATAATATGGTCGTAGTGGGTGTGGGTCAGGAGAATCGCACAGACTGGTTTGTTGATTTTTTCGATAGTCTTGCGGATGGCTTCCCAATGGCTACCTGGGTCAACCACAATCAGGTGTTGGTCTCCTTCTAGATAATAAGTGTTTTCATAGGCAACGGGATTCACAGTTTTATGGATTTTCATAAATCTTCCTCTCTCAAAGAATGTACTAAATTAAGTATAGCATAGAAGAGAGAAATAAAGTGAAAAGAAAGTCCCTCTTTTGTTTAAGAGGGACAACGGTCTTATTTAAACTTGAAACCTTCGTAAATGAGTTTTGCTTTGGGATTCTTTTTCTTGATTTGCTTGGCAAGGGCCTTCATCATAGGAAGAGGTCCACACATATAGACAGTAGTCTGTTCAGGGATTTCTTCTTGATCCAAAGTCAGGTACCCTTTTTCATTGCTATCGACTAGTTGCAGGTCAAAGTTAGCATTTTGATGGGCGTAGTCTCGAAGTAGATCTAGGTAGACAGCATTTTCCTCTCCACGGAAACTATAGTAGAAGCGGACGTTCCTGTCTAGGATAGGATGCTCTCGGATATAAGAGATGAAAGGTGTAATTCCAATACCACCTGCAATCCAGATTTGCTGCATTGGACCGTCTTCCATAGTCATATGCCCATAGGCGCGATCAACTGCAACCTTGCTACCAACTTGAAGATTGTCATAGATATTCTTGGTGTGGTCACCAGAGTTTTTTATCGTAAAATAAAGAGTTTGTCCTTGTCCTCCAGAGATGGAGAAAGGGTGTGGAGCAGTCTCAAAACCTTTTTGGAAAATTTTTAGAAAGGCAAATTGCCCATATTCGTAAATGAAAGGATGACTGAGTTCTATTTCAATTTCAGTCGTGTCGTGGTTGAGGCGTTTGATTCCTACGATTTTTCCAAGATAGGTGAAACCGATCTTTTGATAAAGGAAAATAATATAAAAACCTGCAAGCAAGCCTAAAATAGCATAGATTCCAAAGATAAGACCTAGGAAACTAAAGGAGAGAAGGCGATTTCCCATGATCATTAAAACATGAAAGAGGCCAAAGATATAAGCTAGATAAACCAATCGATGAATCCATCTCCATGCTTCATACTGGATGTATTGTCCCAGATAGGCAACCAGAACGATACTGATAAAGATATAGATAGCGATATTTCCAAACTGGGCGGCCAAATGCGAACCCCAGAGACCGCCCATGCTAAAGTTGTGAAGGGTTAGTAGGAGAATGGATAGAAAAGCGGTGAATTTATGAGCTAGATACATCTTTTCAAGTCCGTTAAACCAAGCCTCAAGCAGGGGTAAACGGCTAGCTAGTATAAAAGTAAGTGAGAGGGTAGTGAGAGCTAAACCAGGGATTAGAAACTGACTAGCGCCTGAACTAAGCCAAGCTAGAATAGTCAGAAGCATACTAAGTCCGATGAATAAAATACCTTTTAATGATTTCATAGTAGAAGTCCTTTCGTAGATTTATCTTCTATTAGATGTAATAATATTTGTTACATTTTAACAAAAAAGGAATCTGTAGTCAAGGTTTAGGGTCTCCGCCTCTAAGTCAAATCTTCATGATAATCTATAAATAACGGCTAAGAAATATACTGTTAGATTTGTGTACTTCTTATAGAAAATTTTTTGTTATAACAATGTAAGGGTGGAGAAAATTTAACTTCTACAAAACTCAAAAAATAAATTAATACATTAAAGTGTATTTTATTTAATTATAAGATAAATGATACCTGAAATTTACACGTTGTAAACATATGTGAATATTGGTATTTTAAAGCATTTGATGTTAAATTATCTTTGTATTTTTCTCAAATAAAATTATTAAAAATGTTGAAAAAGAGAACAGAAAATGTTAGTATGAATATGCATATTGAATATGAGGATATAATCCTTTTAGAATAACGAAATTTAAAGACCAATTTTCGAGAAGGGAAAGAAATTTCGTTTTTTCTATATTTCGATATCAACATAATAAAAATAGGGAGGTTGTTTTTCTTATGAAGAGTAAGCAACAGGGTTTTAGAACGGAGAAATACATTCGATATGGGATTCGAAAGTATAGTTTTGGAGCGGCATCAGTAGCAATTTCAGCAGGCTTGATGTTTTTGGGCAATGGAGCAGTATCAGCGATGGAACTTCAAGGAGCAGATACTACGCTTGTTTCAACATCGACATTGAATACGGAATCATCTACGGAAACAGAAAAATCAGAAACTTCGATAGAAAAAGAAAAAGAAGTTACCCTTAAGACGGTTGATAAAACGGATTTAGTTAAAAAAATTACAGAACTTGAAGAGAAAGTAAAAATAGCAAAGAATATAGATGACGTGGTACTAACATCTGCTAAAGAACTATTAGATTCTGCGAAATCTGTCATCTCAAAAGAGATAGTTGAGCAAGAGGAAGTGGATACTGAACTTGCTAAGATTAAAGAGTTAATTACGGTATTTGCTGAGTCTGTAGAAGTTGAGAAAATAACGGAATCTACAGAAAAAGCAGAAGAAACAAAAGAAACTGGAGTACCAGTCCTAGAAGCTAAAAAAGTCTTAGAACAAGTTACGTCTGAAGCTGAGGTAACCAATGTTTTAGCAACTGAAGCAGTCCGGAAAAATAAGCTTGAGTCTGAAAACAAAGCGGCGATTGAGGCGGCGGTAGCTAATAATAAGGAAGTTATTGCAGAAACTAAAAAAGTCTTAGCGAATGATGCCCTTAGAGCTAAACAAATCAATGACCAATTGTCACGCTTAAATGATTCCATTCTTGCTGTCTACAATGATCTGAAAAAAGCAGGAGTTGGAAAAGACGGGAACTTTGGAGTAGCTTTGGCTGCTCAAGATTTCTATGCTGAAGAAGGGACAAATGTCTCTCGTGTCTCAGAAATAAATGCTTCAAATCATACAGGTAAGGATACCTATACGATTCCAGTACAAGAAATTAAACTAATGACGGGTACTGATGCTACAGGGTTAGAGATAGAAGTCTATTCTAATCAGCGAGTTGGCAATGATACAAATGCTGGAAATGGGATGCATACAGAACAAGGTGGAAAGACTGGTCATAACAACAAAGGACGTGTAGACTATCCATTAACTCCTGATGCAGCTAAAAAATTAGCAGAAGAAGCACCTCTTTGGAGAAACAAACTCCGTGCGGATGGGTCAAGAATTTCAAATGCTGCAACTTCGATTTACTCTGCTAATGGTGGCTATGAATATTTAGCTACAGAAATTTATGGATTGGGTTACGAACAAGGAATTGATCGTGTACTAATTAAAGGCTTGAAAGATCGTATCGCTGTTTCTGAAAATGCCAAGCAAGCTGGTTGGAGTTTAACTTCTGTAACCCCAACTAACCTTGTGCCGGGATTGACATACGATTCAGAAACAGACACAATTCAAGGAAAAGTTATAGCGGATATTGAAAATGGAGTTTATGATTTACGATTTAATATTACTGCGACCAATACAGATGGTCGAACGGTAACTTTCCAAATTCAGAATCTTCGTGCTGGTTGGGTCGGGTGGCAAGATAGTACGCCTCCTAAAATAAAATCAGATTCTGAGCGTTATGATCGTAATGTTGGTGACGATGCTAATGTAAATATTCAATTCTATGATGAGTCAGGTGCAAGTGCAACACCAGCAAATAGTCGAGGAACTTATAACTATACGACGGTTGAAGGCAAAGTTGTAAGAGTACCTCAAAGATTCTCTAGAGCAGTGACAGGAATTTCAGGATATAACACTATTAGTGAACAATTAGATGATTCTAAAGTATTAATTCCAGGAACTAAATATAGTGTTGCGAATAGTACTTCTGAAGAGCAGGCTGCTGATCAAACGAATATGGGGAGAGGAATCATTTCTGGAAAATTAACTGAAGCAGGAATTTACACAGTCTCCGTATTTGCAAAAGATTATGATAAGTTGGCTAATAATAATGTCTGGAACCAATCTGGACAAGAAGCACATGCTACCGTAACATTAGTTGTGAAACCAAAGGTTGAGGTTCAAAACGTTGAAACTTACTCAACAGTTGTACCAGTTAAAATTTCTAAAGGTGCATCAAGTGCTAAGGTAACAATGCCTGATGGTACTGTAACCAATCTAAAAGCAGTTAATGGCAAATGGCTCGTAGACAGTGGTTCAACCAACACAGCTGTTTCTGAAAATCAGGAATTAGGTACTGTAGATTCAGATACAGTCTTTAATATTCCTGTGACATCAGAGGCGACTGCCAAAGTTGGTGTGGACAATATTAGAGTAGAAGCATCTGTTGAAAATGTGAAGGGAACTTTCTTACGTGAACAAGTTGAATTAAATGGAACAGATGGGCAAAAACATACTGCTACTTTTAATAAGGCTACCGGACACTGGGAGCTACCTGGCGACTATGCTGAAAGTAAAACACTGAATGGTGATGGTACGACAAGATGGACTAAACGTCAAGTGTACACAGAAGCTCAGCAAGACGGTGGTATGAAATTTTATATCTATGAGTACATTCGACAGCTTGATAGCACTGAGAAAGTGACAAGTGTAGAAACACCAACTCGCCCAGAAACGATTTATGTTTCTAAGAACACTAATCAAGTAGGTGATGGAATGTCAGTAACTGTCACTTATGACAAACATTCAAATACCTGGGTGTCATCTGATGGAACGGAAGTGACTGCTACTAAGCTTGGAAATGACTCTTGGGAAGTTCATACTAAGTCAGGATTTGGTGGTATTATTAGAGGAACGATTGCTACAAATACTGATGTGGCAACTGTTGTAAATACAAAACCAACAGTAACTTCACAAGATTATACTTCAATAAAAGGTACTGCGGTTGACCTTCGTAATGAAGCAAAAGCGGCAGTAAGCATCTCAGACTCTGAAGATACTAAATATGGTAAAACAACCTATATCACTCGAATCACAGTAACATCGCCTTCAGGAGTTCAAAAAGTATTTGATACTAAACAAGATGCAAACAACTACAATATTGCTAGTGGATATAGCTTAAATGAAGTAGGGGTATATACTGTTAAGATTGATGTTATTGATAGTAATGGAAATTACACTACTGAAGCAACAATCGGTGGAACTGAGTCGGGAGTTGATCATGGAGTTGATTCATCAACCGCTACAACATCCTACCATATTACAGTAACTGATACGATTGAAGGACATAATGTGACTTCGACTGATATTCAAGGTGCTACTCAAAAAGAAGCTCCAACCTTTACATCTGTTGGAGATGGATCACCAGTAAAACTAAGTGCTTCTTCGCCTGCTAAGTTAGTAGATCCAAAAACAGGTGGATTTGTTGATACTCTAACAATTGATGGTCAGGGTACCTACTCAATTAATAATGAAACAGGCGAAGTAACCTTTGTTCCATTGAAGACATTTACCGGTACAGCTACACCTGTCACAGTTTCACTTACTGCAAAATTAGGAAAAGATGCTAATGATACGGATATTACAGCAACTGCTACAGCAACGTATACTCCAACTGTAATACCTGTTAAACCAACTTCTACAGATGATGAATCCGAAGGTCCAAAAGGACAAACACAAAACGGTACACCAACTTTTACTGGTGGTAAAGTTACAGTAAATGGTGTGGAGAAAACTGTAGAAATTGATGAAAATGTCAAACCAACCTTTGATGATGGTTCAACTAAAAAAGTTGTTCCAGGTGAAGGAACTTATACCATTGATGAAAATGGTGTGGTAACTTTCACACCAGAAAAAGACTTTGTTGGGAAGGCTTCAGGAGTTACAGTCAAACGAGTTGATAAGAACGGAACAGAAATAACTGCAAAATACACTCCAACTGTACGTCCAATTACTTCATTTGTAGATACTAAGGGGAATACATTAATTCCAACAGAAGACGGTGAACAACCTAAGAAAGATATTCCAGGTTACCGCTTCGTAGAGACTAAGAGACTTCCAAACGGTGACACAGAACACGTTTATGAGAAGGTTAAGACCAGTCATAAGGATAAGGAAGAGAATGAGATTCCAGGTTATCCAAGTGAAGATGGTGAACAACCTAAGAAAGATATTCCAGGTTACCGCTTCGTAGAGACTAAGAAACTTCCAAACGGGGATACAGAACACGTTTATGAGAAGTTTAAGACCAGTCATAAGGATAAGGAAGGGAACGAGATTCCAGGTTATCCAACAGAAGACGGTGAACAACCTAAGAAGGATATTTCAGGTTACCGCTTCGTCGAGACCAAGAAACTTCCAAACGGTGACACGGAACATGTCTACGAAAAAGTTAAGACCAGTCACAAGGATAAGGAAGGGAATGAAATTCCAGGTTATCCAAGTGAAGATGGTGAACAACCTAAGAAAGATATTCCAGGTTACCGCTTCGTAGAGACCAAGAAACTTCCAAACGGTGACACAGAACACGTTTATGAGAAGGTTAAGACCAGTCATAAGGATAAGGAAGGGAACGAGATTCCAGGTTATCCAACAGAAGACGGTGAACAACCTAAGAAAGATATTCCAGGTTACCGCTTCGTCGAGACCAAGAAACTTCCAAACGGGGATACAGAACACGTTTATGAGAAAGTTGTTACTGCCCCTCAACAAAAACCGACTGAGCAATCTCCAACTACTAAAGCAACCAAAGAATTACCTAATACTGGTATGGAAGATCATGCAGCTTTGGCAGCTCTAGGAGTACTTGGTTTGATGAGCGGATTTGGACTTGTGTCTCGCAAGAAAAAAGAAGACTAATTCTATACTCGAGATTCTAAGTAGTATCCTTTAGTTTCTTAAAAAAAACCAACTAATCATTAGATTAGTTGGTTTTTGTCTATTCTCGATTTTTCCAAGCTTGGTAACGGGTATCAATCAAGAGTTGGGTTAGTCGTCCCATGGTTTCTCTTTCTTCAGGAGTGAGGGATTGAGCTTGGACAAAGAGATGGTGAATGTGTTCAATGACCTTGAAGGAAGAAAGATCGTTGATAGAGGAGATGCCTGCATCAAGAATAATTCCAAAAAAGAGGTCGAAGTAGAGCTGCAGTTCTTCGTCAGGAACTGTTTCAACCCATTCCTTGAAGGTAGTATCAACTTGCTGGCTGTCACTATTGGTCTCGTCTAGTTGGACAAAGTGTTTGTCTTCAACCTGCCAACTAAAGGTGTCGTGCTGAGCAAGGCCACCTAAAGCGCTGCTTCGAACGATGATCTTTTTATTCGGAATTTCCAGCATCATTCCGATGATAGACCCTTGCGGGATAAACACTTTCGTTCTTTCCATCATTTTTTGATAGCCAGGTGTTTCGGTTAGTTCCTTGTGAAGCCCAGGGGAATCAAAAGTATAGACAGCTACAATGTTTTTCTGTAAGTTTGGATCAAGTTGACTGGCAGCATAGACAGCTAGATTGCCTCCTTTTGAATGCCCTGCTAGAATAACCTTTTGGTTAGGATGTTGGGGAAAAAAGTCCTCTAAATACTGGAGGGCATGTTTTTGAGCAGGGATTTCCTTCATATAGGTCATATGGAAATCTTCTTTCCAACCAATGATGCTGTCATCCGTCCCGCGAAAAACAAGCAAATAGGTATCGAGACTGATACGATAAGTCATAGCTGCGAACTGTTTTTGCAATTCAGGATCGATATCGTTGATAAAGTCTGAGAGCTTGCAATTTTTAAAGCGTTTGTGTTGAGCGAGCTGAACCAACAACTGGAGACGGTTTTTATTGGTCAACATCGTCGTGTCTCTAGGAATTTGGGGTGCAAGATCTATGAGGCGCTTGGGTTTTTGGGTTACTACACCATCAAAAGCAAGATAGGTCAACTCAGTCAAGGCAAGAACGTCTAACTCATTCACGGGGAGGTCATAAAAGGAATCGTATGCTACATCATTGAGGTAGTCAAAAATATTGGCCATAAAAGCTCCTTTCTCTATGTTTATCCTATCACATTTACCTAGAATTAGCTAGTGGGCTTGTTCGAATGACCTAGTAGGATTTGATTGAAATACATAGAAGATAGATTGCTCCTATTTCAAACCTCTAAACGAGCTTACTTGTATGTTTTTGATATCAATACCATTTTCCTTTAAAAAAATCTTCATCTCATTTACATCATCAGGCTGCCCTGTGATGAGATAGCTGGCTTGATTGCCGTATTCGTCAATAACACGTTTTAAAAATTCTTGACTTTGAGAAAGTTCATCGCTAGTTTTATAAGTAAAATTCGGTGTTTTTTGAGCCAGTTCTTTCATCTCATTATCGAAAATAGTAACTCCTTTGTCAAAATGGTTGAGAATAATCGGACATTTACCAGCCCATTCTTTGATAAGGGGGCGTAGAGCGGAAATGCCGACATCAGATGCAAAGCAAACTAGTGGCTGATTCGTATCTTTAACAGTCAAAGAGGAATCCAGCCAACTCATCTCAATCTCACTGCCAGCTGGTAAATGTGTCAAGGTGTTCTTAAAGTCGCTACCGCTATTATGCGTTAAAATGAGGATTTCATCTTCATCAGGTGTGGAGGCAATGGTTAGCCATCGACTGATATGCTCACCCTTGGCTTCGTTTTTCCTAGCAGCGGACGAGGTATCAGGGAGTGTAAACTTAGCATAAGCCCCAGCTTTCCAGATTTGATGACTCGGTTTTGTGATATGAATTAAATATAGATCTCCGCTGGGGTTTTCGATGGATTTTATCGATAATGTCTGGCTTCGTCCAAGATAGGTGATGGCACCCCAAGTTATAAGGGCTAGTAATCCAAGTGTTGATAGAATGATAATAAACATTTTTTTACCTCTTTTCATTTTTTATGACTCCTTTTCTTAATTTTATGAATGAACTATAAAAAAATTCATTCATATCTTTTCAAAAAATAAAGAAAACCATTTTCTTTATTTTAGAACTCCTTTTATGAAGTTGGTTGCAAGTATTTCGACAGTTTTGCCTATATCTGGAAAATCTTTTTCCGTGATATGCATATCCATGTAGTAAAATAGGTTGTAAACTTGTAAAATCTCTTGAATCTTTTCCGGAGAATACCCCTCAGCCTGCATACGATTTGTAAAAGTTTTAACTAGAAACTGATGAAATGGATTTGCGACTTTGCCTTCTTCTGAGGAATAGTAGCTATGCAAGTCATCGGCTATGGCAGGATTGTACCATTCTGCAAGGATTTTATTGGAAGAAACGAGAGTTCTGGACTGAGCAAATAGTTGACCAATGAGGTCGATCATGTCAATTTCCCAATCCAGTTCTTCGATCATAGCTTGGCGAACACGATTGTTTTCATCTATATAGATGTCTAGAAAAATGGCTTCTTTACTCTCGTAATAGTTATAAAAAGAACCAACTGCAACACCAGCTTGCCTAGCAATTTCTGAAATTCCTGTTGCCTTGTAACCTTTTTTCGAAAAAACTTCATAGGCTGCTGTCTTTAAAGATTGTTTTTTGTCCAATATGATTTAACCTCCTTCGTTTTATGAATGAATAAATTGATTTATTCATTCATTCATTCATATTCTAACAAATCATGGCTAGCTTGTCAATAAGAAGGCTAGATCTATTAAATAAGTTAAAGAAACGCTAACTAAATGAGCACAAAAAGGAAAATATAGGATAAGGCTGGAACTATAATTAAAAATAAGGTATGATATCAATGGGATTATTCTCTATTTAGCTTTCGTTTCCGAATCTGGATTTTAAAAATAGGTTGATAAATAGTAGAGATACCAATCCATTGATTTTTTATAAAGGTTTTTTATAGTTTGAACAAGAGTAAAGGAGGATCGCATGCACAAGATTTTACTAGTAGAAGATGACCAAGTTATTCGACAACAAGTGGGGAAACTGCTCTCTGAGTGGGGCTTTGAGGTCATTTTGGTAGAAGACTTTATGGAAGTGCTGAGTTTATTTGTCCAGTCGGAACCTCATCTGGTCCTCATGGATATCGGTCTGCCTCTTTTTAATGGTTACCACTGGTGCCAGGAGATTCGCAAGATTTCCAAGGTACCGATTATGTTTCTGTCATCGAGAGACCAGGCGATGGATATTGTCATGGCGATCAATATGGGAGCGGATGACTTTGTAACTAAGCCTTTTGACCAGCAGGTTCTTTTGGCTAAGGTTCAGGGTTTGCTGCGCCGTTCCTATGAGTTTGGGCGGGATGAAAGTTTACTAGAGTATGCAGGTGTGATTCTCAATACCAAGTCTATGGACCTGCACTATCAGGGGGAAGTTCTGAGTTTGACCAAGAATGAATTTCAAATTTTGCGGGTCTTGTTTGAACATGCTGGCAATATCGTGGCGCGTGATGACCTGATGCGGGAACTCTGGAATAGCGACTTTTTCATCGATGACAATACCTTGTCTGTCAATGTTGCTCGCCTGCGTAAAAAGTTGGAGGAGCAAGGTTTAGCAGGCTTTATCGAAACCAAGAAAGGGATAGGATACGGACTGAAACATGTTTGATTGGAAATCATTTTTTCTAGCCTATCTGCGTTCTCGCAGTCGCATCTTTGTCTATATTTTTTCATTAGGCTTTCTCGTCCTTCTCTTTCAGTTTTTATTTGCTAGTCTAGGAACTTATTTTCTTTATTTCTTTCTGCTCAGTAGTTTTTTGACTTTCTTATTTTTGGCTTGGGATATATTTGCAGAAGCTCAGGTTTACCGTCAGGAAGTACTCTATGCTGAGAGAGACCCAAAGTCTCCTCTGGAATGTGCGCTAGCAGAAAAGCTCGAAGAGCGTGAATCTGAATTGTATCAAAAGAAGTCTGAAGCGCAGAGCAAGCTGACGGATTTGCTGGACTACTACACCTTGTGGGTTCATCAGATCAAGACCCCCATTGCGGCTAGTCGACTTTTAGTGGCAGAAGTTTCTGACCGGGAGGTCAAGCAGCAACTGGAACAGGAAATCTTTAAGATTGATTCCTATACCAATCTGGTGTTGCAGTATCTTCGTTTGGAGAGCTTCCACGATGACTTGGTATTTGAAAAGGTTCAAGTGGAGGATTTGGTGAAGGAAGTGGTTCGCAAGTATGCCCTTTTCTTTATCCAAAAAGGACTGACGCTCAATCTCCATGACCTTGACAAAATTATCGTGACTGATAAGAAGTGGTTGTTGGTCGTCATTGAACAAATCCTTTCAAATAGCCTTAAATACACCAAAGATGGTGGGCTAGAGATTTATATGGAAGGTCAGGAACTCTGTATCAAGGATACGGGAATTGGGATAAAAAATAGTGATGTTCTCCGAGTCTTTGAACGTGGTTTTTCAGGATATAATGGTCGTCTAACCCAGCAGTCGTCTGGACTTGGACTTTATCTATCTAAGAAAATTTCTGAAGAACTGGGTCACCAGATTCGCATCGAGTCTGAGGTTGGGATAGGAACAACTGTTCGCATCAAGTTTTCCAATAGGAATCTGATGATTGAGTGAGCATAGTTGATGATAACCTTATCCATTCGTGGAATTTTTGTTTTAGTCGATATCTCTATTTTATGTTAACGTTTAGAAGTTACCGTAAGATTGTCCAGATGTAAAGAATGTTACACTAGGAAACGACTAGAATATAGTCAAAAAATAAAAGAGGCAAAAATGAAAGAAAGTTATTTTGATGGAGGCTTCCTAGATTATATTGGATACTCTATCTTAGTAGCCATAATTTTCGGGATTACCTTGGGGAACGCAACACCTTGGGAGGTTTGCATGATGCAAAATTGAAAACCAAACACACGGTAGTAGATTGTCAACGTCTATACTTTGGCGGGACTGGAACACAACTATTCGGCAACTGGATCAAGGGGTTTCTTCTAACCATCATCACGTTTGGGATCTATGGCTTCTGATTGAAAATAAAAATGAAGCAACGGATTCTCGAACACACCAATCATGCTTAAACATTAAAACGGCATCTTCTTTCAGAGGAGATACCGTTTTCTTCTTTTTCGTATAAGGAAACAAAAATTTCTTCCTTTCTCTATCTTTTAAATTGATATATTTTTTCCGAGAAAGACTGTAAAATTTTTGATATAATGTTAAGGATGGACTGACGGATGATCAAAGGATAATTTTCAAAAACATAACAGATGAGAAGAAAAATATGTAAGATTGAACAGAAGTCTCTCTACCATCATCCAAGCAGAAACAAGATTATTTGAAATAAAAGGAGTAACCAATGTCTAGAAACTATTCAACACGTGAATTCCGTGAGAAACTATATGATGACCTTCGTGTTCGATTAAGAGATACAGTGATTTTGATGTGTGCGATTTTTATTGCCTCTATAGGTTTAAATATGAATTCAACAGCTGTCATTATTGGAGCCATGCTGATTTCCCCTCTTATGACACCGATTGTTGGACTGGGTTTTGGTTTAGCTATTTTTGATATGCGTTTAATCAAGCAATCTCTAGAGGTTTTATTTACTCAAGTATTGGTCAGTTTGCTTGTCTCGACTTTGTATTTCTGGATTTCTCCCTTATCTTATGCAAGTAGCGAGTTGATTGCACGAACCACTCCAACCATTTGGGATGTTCTCATTGCCATTGCAGGTGGGATAGCAGGTGTAATTGGGTCAAGGAAAAAAGAAGCAAACAATATCGTGCCAGGAGTAGCCATTGCAACAGCTCTGATGCCACCTATCTGTACTGCAGGCTATGGTTTAGCTAATGGAAATGTACGATTTTTATTTGGGGCTCTCTATCTTTTCTTGATCAACTGTGTCTTTATCATGCTAGCCAACATTATTGGAACAAGAATTTTGATGAGAAAATCTCCCTTAAGTTCATTTAAAGAGATAAACATTAAAATGAAAATTGGCTTGACATCCTTGATTGTATTATTGGTTCTTCCAGCCAGTTATTCAGCAGTCACTCTGTCGATAGATCAAGCGCGAAAAGAAGGAATCAAACAGTTTGTAGCAAAAGAGTTCGCCAATCACACGGTCATTAATCAAGTCTACAAGTCAAGGAACAATGAATTGGTATTGACGGTTGTTGGAGATCCGATTTCAGACGAAGAATTAGAAACGCTCCATCAAAAACAAGCCTCTTACGGTATTCAATCTGTTCAATTAAAAGTCAATCAAGTCCATAATTCGACAAAATTAGACAGTGATACGACCAAGGAATTTTATGAAACTATTAACAAGTATATCGATCAAAAACTCTCTGAAAAGGATTCACAAAAAGATCTCGTAAAAGAAAATGAAGCAGATAAGGATTGAGGATATTGAACAGTTCTAACTCTTGAAAGCAAATCTTGGGAGGATTTCCTATATCCAAAAACTAGTGGATAGAAAGGATTGTTTATGAGGATACCATTTGTGGTAGTTTAACCAATCACTACTAGCTCAAGTTAAATAAAATATAAAAAAGCAACAACTATTTCGGTTGTTGCTTTTTCTTACTGAAAAATGTTTCTCAGACAGTGATCGTTTTATTTCTCAACACGAGATTTGTTGGCGATATCAGCAAGGATTGCTGCTGCAAACTCATCTACTGGGACAGTTTGTGTTTCTTTTTGGCCATAGCGACGAACATTGACTGTTCCGTCTTCCATTTCCTTGTCTCCAACGATTAATTGGTAAGGAATTTTGCTTGTTTGTGAAGCACGAATCTTGAATTGCATTTTTTCATTGCGCTCATCTACGTCTGCACGGACACCACGGTCACGGAGTTTCTTAGCAACTTCCCATGCGTAGTCCACATGTTTTTCGTTAGAAACGGGGATGAGGGTCACTTGGTGTGGGGCAAGCCATGTTGGGAAGGCACCCTTGTAGTTCTCAATCAAGATGGCTGTGAAGCGTTCCATAGTTGAGATAACCCCGCGGTGGATCATAACTGGACGGTGCTCTTCACCATCAGCTCCGATGTATTTGAGGTCGAAGCGTTCTGGGAGCAAGAAGTCAAGCTGGATAGTCGAAAGGGTTTCTTCTTTTCCAAGGGCTGTCTTAACCTGAATATCCAATTTTGGTCCGTAGAAGGCTGCTTCGCCTTCGGCTTCAAAGTAGTCAACCCCCATTTCATCAAGTGCTGCACGAAGCATGGTTTGGGCATTTTCCCACATCTCATCGTTGTCAAAGTACTTGTGAGTATCTTGAGGGTCACGAAGAGAGAGACGGAAGCGGTATTCAGTCAAGTTGAAGTCTTCATAAACATCGATAATCAACTGAAGGGCACGTTGGAATTCTTCTTGGATTTGTTCAGGAGTTACAAAGAGGTGACCGTCGTTGAGAGACATTTCACGCACACGTTGAAGACCAGTGAGGGCACCAGATTTTTCGTAACGGTGCATCATTCCGATTTCGGCGATACGGATTGGCAATTCACGGTAGGAGTGAACATGGTGTTTAAAGACTTGGATGTGGTGTGGGCAGTTCATTGGACGAAGGACAAATTCTTCCCCGTCACCCATATCCATGGTTGGGAACATGTCTTCTTGGTAATGATCCCAGTGACCAGAAGTCTTGTAGAGTTCAACAGAAGCAAGTGGTGGAGTGTAAACATGTTGGTAGCCAGAAGCCAGCTCCTTGTCGACAATGTAGCGTTCCAATTCACGACGGATAGTTGCACCATTTGGCAACCAGAATGGAAGTCCTTGACCAACTTCTTGTGAAATCATGAAGAGGTCAAGCTCTTTACCAAGTTTACGGTGGTCACGTTCTTTGGCCTCTTCACGCATTTGAAGGTAGTTCTTCAAGTCTTTCTTGTCAAACCAAGCTGTACCATAGATCCGTTGCATCATAGCATTGTCGCTATTTCCACGCCAGTAAGCACCAGCTACATGGAGAAGGTGGAAGATTTGGATGCGGCCTGTTGAAGGAACGTGCGGGCCACGGCAGAGGTCCACGTATTCACCCTGACGGTAGATAGTCAAGCCGCCTTCGTCTTCTGAGTGTTCTTCAATCAATTCCAACTTGTAAGGGTCGTTTTTGAAGATTTCACGTGCTTCATCTTTAGTCACTTCTTCACGAATAGAAGGGAAGTTTTCTTTAACGATCTTTTGCATTTCTTCTTCGATACGAGGTAGGTCTTCGTTAGAGATTTGACCAGCCGTATTGTCGGTATCGTAGTAGAAGCCATCTTCGATAGCTGGACCAACTCCCAAGTGAATGTCTGGGAAGAGGCGACGAGCTGCTTGGGCGAACAAGTGGGCAGCTGAGTGGCGCAAGATTGGAAGGGCATCTTCGTGATCAGGTGTCACAATTTCGATGCTTCCATCTTCAGTGATAGCGCGAGTCGTGTCGATGAGTTTGCCGTTGAATTTACCAGCCAAGGCTTTTTTAGCTAGGGAATTGCTGATAGATTGGGCAATTTCAAAAGTAGTAACGCCAGATTCGAATTCACGAACAGCGCCATCTGGGAAAGTAATCTTAATCATGGTTTTCTCCTTAAATATTTATTCTATTTTTGTTGGACAATTTTAAGAGCCGAGCAACTTCTTCCGCAGTCTGATTCTCTGATTGACTACCATCTGTTACGAGACTAGGATAGCCTAATAGCACCGCTTCCTTACGAACCATTTGAGCAAAAAGAATGTCTCGTTGCATCCAGTTTTCAAAAGCTTGCTCAGGGTTGGTTGTACCCTCTAAGACATAAGGAACCCATTCTCTCTGTATATAATGCTTTTTTTGAAAATCAGCTGTCGGAGTCAAGCATAGATAGGATGATGCTTGACATTCGAGCTTCTTTACCAAGTGAGGCAAAAGTCCTGCTCCCTCCACCAAGAGAGGTCTGTTTTGATTTTTTATCAAGTAAGATTTTACATAAGGAAAAATCTCTTCATAAAAGCGCCATTCTTCATCTGCCATCTCTTCTGGCTTTCTCATCCAGATTTGTTCTGGATTTCTATCCTTCCTAAGAAGGCAAATTGGCTGTGAGTCTGCACTTGCTTGACTCATCATCTCTTCTACCAAATCATCCAGTTTGATATGAAGTAGTTGATACTGTCTAGCAAGAAGTGAGGCAATTGTTGACTTTCCACTACAAGGCGATCCGCCAATCATATAAAGCATCATTCTTCCTCCTTCTGACAAAATAAAAACGACATCCTTAAAAGGACGTCGCAACGTGGTTCCACCTTCATTTATGTTCCTCAAAAAAGAGGGACACCTCTGATTGGCTTTAACGTAGCCACCGTTTTATGTTTGCATAAAAGTCAGTAGAGTAGTATCAGTTTAGGCTTTCTATGCGTTTCCAGCAACCACGCACTCTCTAGTAGAAAGGGACTAAGTGACTTGTCTCTATGCATTATTATAGCATGATTGCGAGAATTTTCAAGGTTTTTGTATAATTTTTTTGTTTTTCGCTCTCTGGAAGAGATGCTTGATACCCACACCAGAAACCAACCCAAGTAGGGCAAAGAGTTCATAGGCTAGGAAGTAAAGCAGGATGAACTCACCAAAGGTGATGATAGTAAAGCAATAGAGCAGACCAATGCTGAGTAGCCACCAAAGTGAGAAATGAAATCGATAGCTATAAAGTAGCGATACGATAAAGGTTACCAGAGGTGAAAAGAGGATGATGTTGTAAATGT
This sequence comes from Streptococcus oralis, assembly GCF_965111685.1. Taxonomy (GTDB): domain Bacteria; phylum Bacillota; class Bacilli; order Lactobacillales; family Streptococcaceae; genus Streptococcus; species Streptococcus oralis_B. The sequence goes on along the minus strand of NZ_OZ217340.1, from coordinate 1,453,401 downwards.
ATAGTCCCTTCAGTGTATATGGGTCAGAGATGAGTAGAGAGAGGAGCTCATAGAGGGGCCAGTAAAAAAAGAAAGTGACAAGGTAGTATGGGATATACTTAAGATAATTCCGCATGGCAATAGTCCTCCAATCTGGAAAAATTGAGAGATATTGTATACAACATAATCCTAAATGAAGGGGAAACCTCTACTTATATTATAGCACGATTTGGAGGCTCTTACAATTTAATCCAGTGATCAGTGATAGTGATCTTTTCGAGTGTTTTCTGTTATAATACTAACAAAAGAAGTAAAAGGGTAAGGAGAAAGAATGACCAAAATAGCAGTTCTTTCAGACATACATGGAAATACGACAGCTTTGGAAGCTGTTCTGACTGATGCTAAAGCGGCAGAGGTAGACCAATACTGGCTTTTAGGGGATATTCTGATGCCAGGGACAGGACGTAGAAGGATCTTGGACCTCTTAGCTAGCTTGCCTATTACAGTAAGAGTTCTGGGAAATTGGGAGAATAGTCTCTGGCGAGGCCTGCATCGCAAGTTAGACCCTACAAAAGCGAGCCATCGTTATCTCCTGCGTCAAAGTCAGTACATCTTAGAGGAGGTCAGCCCAGAAGAAATCGAAGACCTCAATAATCAACCCCTGCAAGTTCATCGTCAGTTTGGTGATTTGACGGTAGGAATCACTCACCATCTCCCTGATAAAAACTGGGGAAGGGAGTTGATTCATACGGGAAAACAAGAAGATTTTGATAGATTGGTGACGGAGCCATATGCTTCTATCGCAGTGTATGGCCATATTCACCAACAGTTTCTTCGTTACGGAAGTGACGGACAGTTGATTCTTAATCCAGGTTCGATCGGGCAACCCTTCTTTTTAGATGCGCGGTTGCGTAAGGACTTGCGTGCCCAGTATATGATTTTAGAGTTTGATGAAGCAGGTTTGTCTGATGTTGATTTTCGTCGAGTGGATTATGATGTGGAAGCTGAATTGCAACTGGCTAAGGATTTAAAGCTTCCTTATTTCCAGGTTTACTATGAAAGCTTGGTAAATGGAATTCACCACACTCATAACCATGAATTGTTGGGGAAGATTAGCGAGCAAGAAGGTTATGATCAAGATGTTGAACTTTGGATGGAAAGAGAAAAGAAAGATTGGTTTTAAAAGGAGTTTTGACTAGAAATAGGATAGTCTGATGACAGCTGTTTCTTGGGAAGTCAAAAAGGAAACGAATTGACTACTTATAGAATTTATGCTAGAATATGGAAAAATATATAATTTGAACACCATACTAATTGATGTTCAAAATAATAGGGAGATAATTTATGAAACCAGAAGAGTTACAGGCAATTGCGTCGGGATTAGGCCTACAGTTTGATGAGGAGTCTGGAAGCATTTATGGCACTCAGTCAGGCTATTTACTTTTCCTGCAAGAAACTGACGTGAAAAATCAGTTTCGACTTTGTGTCAGTGTGAGCTTGAATGGCAATCCTGCTGATACAGAAGAAAATGAATTGGTGTGGGATGACTTTAAGAGCGAATCACTTCCAAACTTGTCAACCTTGTCTATCAATCAGTACCTTGTTTCTTTTGTCGTAAAAGGTGCAATGCGCAAATCAAAAACAATCGAAAAGTTACAGACACTTATAAGAGACTTTGTAGATTTCCTTGAATCCCATCACTTCGTTCAAGTTTGTGGCTACAGTGGTCAAGAGGGGCCAGTTAGTCTTTATCAATTAGGAGAGTCGGTTTTCATTATCAATGAAGAAAGCTATCAATTGCTGAAGAGCAATCTTCAGATTGAGGTAGATTCTTATCAAAATCAAAAGGAAAATGTTCTTCTTGGAGCAGTTGGTGCCTTGCTAGGAGCCTTACTTGGTGGTGCGGTTGCTCTTTTCATCGCACGTCTTGGTTATGTAGCTGTTGCAGCTGGGCTTGTTCTTGGAATTTGTACTATAAAAGGATATGAAATTCTTGGTAAAAAGTTATCTCGAAAGGGGATTCTGATTTCTGTTGTTTTGATGGTAGTCACAGTCTTTTTAGTGAATCAAATCGATTTGGCAATGGAAGTCGTAGCTCAACTAGGTGTTGAGTTTGCCTATGCTTTCCGAGTGGTCAATGAACTAATCTTTAGTGGTGATTTCCCTGATAACTATTTCTTTAATCTGGCTAAATTGGCTATTTTTACCTTGGCTGGAGCGGGGATTTCTATCAGTTCAGTCTGGTCAAGTCACAAAACAAAGGGAGCTGCTCGTAAAATTGGGTAAAAGATAAGCCTTTGTATTCTCTCAGTCATTCGACTTACTAGGGAATACAAGGCTTTTTCTGATTAAAAATAATATTGTAGTAATGATTGACATTACAACATAAAAGGGTATAATGGGTATCAGATAGGATGTAAAAGGAGACGAAGATGCAAATTTCAAGCCGATTTACAATTGCGACTCATATGATGATTATTATTGCAATGCAGGATACAGATAGTAAAGTGACCAGTGATTTTCTTGCGGCTAGTGTCGGAGTCAATCCAGTCATTATTCGTAAGACTTTATCGCAACTTAAAAAAGCAGGATTGATTTCAGTTGCGCGTGGGACGGGCGGAACTGAAATTATCAAGGAGCTCCAAGATATTAGCCTTTTTGATGTTTATCAGGCTGTTGAATGTTTAGGAAAATCTGGTAAGCTCTTTAGTTTCCATGACAATCCAAATCCTAATTGCCCAATTGGTGCTAATATCCATGCGGTCTTGGACCAAAAGTTATTCGATGTTCAAGCAGCTATGGAAAACCAACTGCGTCAGACAAGTTTGGCTCAGGTTGTGGCAGATGCAGAAGCAAGAATAGCAAAATAAGAGGGCTAGGCTCCTCTTTTTCTATTGCCACAATTATGGTACAATGTAGTCATCAAAGGAGGAGACTATGTACTTTATCACAGGATTTTTTGTCCTACTTTTTCTCGTTTCGTTTTTAAGGGACAATCGCAGTCTCTGGAATCCAGCTCTCTTACTTTTGTCTCTGCTCTTTTCTTATATGTCCATTGCCAATCTTTTTTACGAAGCTGGGCAGAAAGAAGTGCACATGGTTTTCTTTGCAGGGATTTTTCTCCTGCTGCCTCTTTTAGTTTTTCTAAGTGGTTTTTTCCTTATTTATAATGGATTTGTGTTATTGAAAAAAGAAGGAAAATCCAAGGCAAATTATTTGTCTCTAGGATTAGGCTGCGTGATTCTATTCTTTTTTGTAATCATGGCGATTCGAGTGAGCGATACCAAGGGCTTGTTTTACACCAATCATCTAGTGAATATTATCTTTTTCTTTTTGATTTATTCGTATTTGATTTTTGGTTTTGCCTTTGCAGGATTTCTGCTTTATTCTATCCTGTATCTTTTTATTCCTAAGAAAAAATATTATGATTTTATTATCATTCACGGAGCAGGCTTGTTGAATGGAGAAAAAGTGACTCCCTTACTGAAGAGTCGCATTGATAAGGCAGTAGAAGCTTATCACCAGTCTCTCAATCCCAATGTTAAAATCATCGCAAGTGGTGGTCGAGGTGGGGATGAGAAGATTTCCGAAGCTCAGGCAATTTGTAATTATTTGCTGGAAGAGACGGATGTTCCGAGAGAAGCAATTCTTCTAGAGGAAGATTCAACGACAACCTATGAGAATCTTCTCTTCTCAAAAGAAATGGGAGATAGGCTGGTGACCAGTCCACGTTTTCTCTTTGTGACCAATGATTACCATGTTTTTCGTACCAGTACCTATGCTCGCCGTATTGGGATGAAGGGAGATGGTCTTGGTTGCCGTACAGCCGCCTACTATATCCCATCGGCCTTTATCAGAGAATATATTGCTCTATGTGTGAAGATGAGATGGCTTTTTATCGCCTTCTATATTTTATTAATTTTAGCTCTGATTTTCTCCTATAGAGGTGTTCTATGGTAATCAAAAAATCAGCTCTCCATTTTTGCGGAGAGCTAATTTTTATTCTGCGGCTTGTTGCCAACGTTTTGCCAGCTTATGAGACAAGCTAGAAATAGCAAAGTTAAAGATAAAGTAAATCAAGGCAATCAGGATATAAAGACTGAAGACTTGCTCAGGTTCGAAATAGCGTCCCATGAGAATTTGGCTGGCGCCAAAGAGTTCTTGTAGGGCGATAACAGAGTAGAGAAGGCTGGTATCCTTAATCACAGTTACAAACTGAGAAATGATAGCTGGCAGCATTTTACGGATCGCTTGTGGGAGAATGATGTGGTAGAGGATTTGCACTGAAGTGAATCCTTGTGACATTCCTGCTTCGTACTGTCCCTTGTCCACGGCATTGAGACCGCCTCGGATAATCTCAGCTAGGGCTGCTGAGGTAAAGAGGGTAAAGGCTGTAATACCAGCTGGTGTGGACTTAATCTTAAACACCAAAAAGATGGTGAAAATCCAGAGGAGGTTGGGAACGTTACGTACAAACTCGATATAAATGCTGGAGATGATCCGTAAAACAGGATTTTTCCCATTTCTCATGACGGCTAGCACTGTTCCGATAAGGGTCGAGAGGACGATAGCAATCAGAGAAATGTAGAGGGTCAAGCCAAATCCTTTAAAGATAAAGATTAGGTTATCTGGGGTCAAAACTTCTAAAATAGATTCCATAGTAACCTCCTAAAGTGAATAGGCTTTTTTGTTGGCTTGCTCCATCTTGCGACCAAACTGGGCAACAGGGAAGCATAGGGCAAAGTAGAGAAGAGCAGCACCTAAAAAGGCTGGGATATAGTTTCCGTTGAGGGCCGACCAAGACTTGGTCACAAACATCAAGTCTACTCCAGAGATGATGGCAACTGTAGAGGTGTTCTTGATGAGGTTAACGATTTGGTTGGTCAAAGGTGGGAGAATGATACGGAAGGCCTGAGGCAAGATAATCAAGCGCATGGCACTGATATAGGTAAAACCTTGCGACAAGGCGGCCTCCATTTGACCGCTAGGAATAGACTGAATTCCTGAACGAATAACCTCCGCAATATAGGCACCGTGATAGAGTCCCACACAAAGTACAGCTGTCCAATAAATCGGAATCATGATGGTGTGTTCACTTATAAGAGGCAAACCATAAAAAACAATAACAAACTGTACCAAGAGGGGAGTATTTTGGTAAAATTCGACAAAGATACGAGCCAAAATTCTTAAAATTTGATGTTTGCTAGTTGATAGGACTCCAAAGATGATTCCTAAGACCATAGCTAGGATAAAGGATCCGATAGCTAGGGCAAGGGTGAAGAGGAAACCATTGAAAAATTGTCCAAAATCCTGAAAATAGGCTGTCCAAGATGATAAATCTGTCATGGGGTGTCCTCCTTAATCTGCAGTATGGCTAGATGGTTTGAGCTTGTAACGGTCATAAAGCTTCTGCAAACTACCATCCTTGCTCCATTTAGTGACCAAGGTATCAAGATAGTCGCTGAGCTCAGTATTTGATTTCTTGGTGACGATACCGTAGTCAGATGGCTTGAAACTATCATCTAGCAGTTCTGTCCGTTTACTAATGTAGCCAGACAGGATAGAGCGGTCCACGGAAAAGGCATCAATGCGGTGAGCGTGAAGGGAAGTAATCAATTCTGGGTAGGAACCAAGTTCGACGAATTTAAAGGTTAGACCTTTCTTTTTGCCCAGTTCAGTAATTAAGCGCTGGGTAATAGATCCTTGGGCAACTCCGATCGTTTTACCGTTTAGGTCTTCAATGCTTTTGATGTTGGCAGATTTGTTGACCAAAAAACCAGAAGCATCCGTATAGTAGGGACTGGTGAAGTTGTATAGTTTTTTACGTTCGTCTGTGATGGTGAAGGTTGCGATATCCATGTCGACCTGTTCATTGTCTAGTAGTGGTCCGCGGGTTTGAGCGGTAACAGGAACGTAGCGAACCTTGACCTTGAGCTCATCTGCAATCATCTTGGCTAAGTCGGTTTCGATACCAGAATAAGTCCCTGTCTTGGGATCCTTGTAGCCAAAATTGGGAACGTCTTGTTTCACACCGACAACTAGTTCGCCTCTCTTTTGAATATCTGCGACATTGGTGTCAGCCTGAACTGGTTTAGCTAGGCTAAGGCTGATAAGGCTCATCAATAAAACTAATAAAAAGGGTTTCTTTTTCATAGGTGCCTCCTTATTTGACTTTGTCACTTTCGTGGTTGATAATTTTGCTGAGGAATTGTTGGGCACGGGGCTCGCTTGGATTGTCGAAAAAGTCATCGACATCTGTCGTATCCACCAAAACTTCTCCGTCAGCCATAAAGATGATACGGTCAGCAACTTCACGGGCAAAGCCCATTTCGTGGGTAACGATGATCATGTTCATCCCGTCATGTGCCAGTTTCTGCATAACTGCTAGAACATCTCCGATAGTCTCAGGATCAAGAGCAGATGTTGGTTCGTCAAAGAGGAGGAGTTCGGGATGCATAGCGAGTCCGCGTGCAATGGCAATCCGTTGCTTTTGTCCACCAGATAGCATGGCTGGATAGGAATCTTTCTTGTCCCACATATTTACAAATTCCAGATATTTTTGGGCTGTTTTTTCAGCTTCTTTTTTATCAATTCCTAGAACTTTTATGGGCGCAAGTGTCACGTTTTCTAACACTGTTTTGTGTGGATAAAGATTAAAATGTTGAAAAACCATGCCGACTTCCTTACGAAGAGGAACTAAATCTTTCTGACTGGCACCTGCTACTTGGTGTCCATTGACTAGGAGACTCCCTTTATCGACAGCCTCTAAACCATTGATCGTACGGATAAGAGTGGACTTCCCAGAACCAGAAGGTCCAAGCAGGACAACAACTTGTCCTTTTTCAAAACGGAGATTGATGTCGCGGAGTGCGTGATAGTCTCCGTAATATTTTTCGACGTTTTTAAATTCTACTAAAGCCATGAGAGATCTCCTTTGTGTTAGATTTTATAACATGATTTTACAACAAAAGAGTGTTCTTGTCAAATCATATCTGAAAAAAATTCACTAAAATGTTATAAAAAAGCAATCTGGATAGAGAAAAAGCCTAAATCATGTTATAATGAAACGATAGAATTCTTAGAAAGAGTGGATGTTTTTTTGATAACTCCTACTTATGAATGGCAGTTTGCCCCGCAGGTTGAAGATGCGGATTTTACAAAGATAGCCAAGAAGGCAGGGCTGGGTCCTGAGGTGGCTCGCTTATTATTTGAGAGAGGGATTCAGGACGAAGAAAGTCTGAAGAAGTTTTTAGAACCTTCTTTAGAGGACTTACATGATCCCTATCTGCTCCATGATATGGATAAGGCAGTAGAACGGATTCGTCAGGCCATTGAAGAAGGGGAAAATATTCTCATCTATGGAGACTACGATGCGGATGGTATGACTTCAGCTTCTATTGTTAAGGAAAGTTTGGAACAGCTGGGTGCCGAGTGCCGTGTTTATCTGCCAAATCGTTTTACCGATGGCTATGGTCCCAATGCCAGTGTCTATAAATACTTTATCGAGCAAGAGGGAATTTCCTTGATTGTGACAGTGGACAATGGGGTTGCAGGGCACGAAGCCATTGAATTGGCCCAGTCTATGGGAGTAGATGTCATTGTGACCGACCACCATTCCATGCCGGAAACCCTGCCAGCTGCCTATGCCATTGTCCATCCTGAACATCCAGATGCGGACTATCCTTTCAAACAGTTGGCTGGTTGTGGAGTGGCTTTCAAGCTAGCTTGCGCCCTTTTAGAAGAAGTGCAAGTGGAATTGCTTGATTTGGTCGCTATCGGAACCATTGCCGATATGGTGAGCTTGACGGATGAAAACCGTATTTTGGTTCAATATGGTCTGGAAATGTTGGGGCATACTCAGCGCATCGGTCTGCAAGAAATGCTAGACATGGCTGGGATTGCTGCTAATGAAGTGACGGAAGAAACGGTTGGATTCCAGATTGCCCCTCGTTTAAATGCCCTGGGGCGATTGGATGATCCCAATCCTGCCATTGATTTGTTGACTGGATTTGATGATGAGGAAGCTCACGAGATTGCCCTTATGATTCACCAAAAAAACGAAGAGCGTAAGGAAATTGTACAATCTATCTATGAAGAAGCTAAGACCATGGTGGATCCTGAGAAGAAGGTCCAGGTTTTGGCTAAGGAAGGCTGGAATCCTGGCGTTCTGGGTATCGTGGCTGGCCGTTTGCTGGAAGAGCTAGGGCAGACAGTCATCGTTCTTAACATAGAGGACGGTCGTGCCAAGGGCAGTGCTCGTAGTGTGGAAGCGGTCGATATTTTTGAGGCTCTGGATCCCCATCGAGACCTCTTTATCGCCTTTGGCGGTCATGCTGGTGCGGCGGGCATGACGCTAGAAGTGGAGAAACTTTCAGATTTATCTCAGGTCTTGGAAGACTATATCCGTGAAAAAGGAGCAGATACTAGTGGCAAGAACAAGTTAAATCTAGATGAAGAGCTAGACTTGGAGACGCTTAGCTTGGAAACGGTCAAAAGTTTTGAACGTTTGGCACCTTTTGGAATGGACAATCAGAAACCTGTCTTTTATATCAAGGATTTTCAGGTCGAAAGTGCCCGTACTATGGGGGCAGGCAATGCTCACCTCAAACTAAAAATTTCTAAGGGTGAAGCTAGTTTTGAAGTGGTGGCCTTCGGACAAGGTAGATGGGCGACAGAGTTTGCTCAAACCAAGAATCTAGAATTGGCAGTCACCCTGTCTGTCAATCAATGGAATGGCCAAACTGCCCTCCAGTTGATGATGGTAGATGCGCGTGTGGAGGGTGTTCAACTCTTTAACATTCGTGGGAAGAACGTAGCCCTGCCAGAAGGAGTTCCAGTCTTGGATTTCTCTGGAGAGGTGCCAGATTTGGCGAATAGTGAAGCGGTTGTTGTGAAAAGTATTCCGGAAGATATTACCTTGCTGAAGACTGTTTTTCAGGAGCAACATTTCTCAGCTGTCTATTTCAAAAACGACATCGACAAGGCCTATTATCTGACAGGCTATGGGACTAGAGAACAGTTTGCTAAATTGTATAAGACTATTTACCAGTTCCCAGAGTTTGATATTCGCTACAAGCTAAAGGATTTGGCGGCTTATCTCAATATCCAACAAATCTTGCTGGTCAAGATGATTCAAGTATTTGAGGAGCTAGATTTTGTGACAATCAAAGATGGGGTCATGACAGTCAATAAAGAAGCACCGAAAAGGGAAATTGCTGAAAGTCAGATTTACCAAAATCTCAAACAAACTGTAAAAAATCAAGAAATGATGGCACTGGGGACCGTGCAAGAAATGTATGATTTTTTAATGGAGTTATAGATGGAAAGGGACTGAGATGACCTATCTCGGTCTTTTTTGTCGGATAAATGCTTGCTGTGGGAGTGGCTGATTAGATAGTCTTTTGGATAGTTTACTGATGTAAAGATTGGGGGAAACGATTCGTTTTTTATTCTCTTCTACCACTTTATACAATGTCTGCTTTTAAACCTTATGTAGTAAAAGTATAAATTTTTGTAACATGACTAAAATATAACTCTAAACTAACTGACATGTAAATCAAGTATGATTTTCTTATCAAGAAAATATAAGGGGACTATAGTTATGAAAAAAACAGTTACGAAACTGACTCTTGGTTTGACTTCTACCGCTATTTTGGCTACAGTTGGGGCTCAAACGGTTCATGCGAATTCTTATGTTGTCCAAGACGGTGATTCATTTTATGCCATTGCAACTGCAAACGGCATGGATCCGCATGAGTTGGCAGCTTTAAATGGAAAAACCATCTTTGACACTATCCACCCTGGGGATGTATTGGAAGTGAGTGGTTCTGCTCAGTCTAACTCTACCTACAGTGCTCCAGCTAGCACTGCGAATGTGGTATCAGATACAGAGGATGTTGTCGAAAAGACTCCTACAAACTATGGAAACTCTTATCCTGTTGGTCAGTGTACATGGGGCGTGAAAGAATTGGCTCCTTGGGCAAGCAACTGGTGGGGAAATGCCAACACGTGGGCAATCTACGCGAGTGCTCAAGGCTATAAGACAGGAAGTGTTCCAGTAGTAGGAGCAATCGCCGTTTGGGATGGTGGTGAATATGGACACGTTGCTTATGTAACAGATGTTCAAAGTGAAAACTCTATCCAAGTATTGGAAGCAAACTACAGACGTCAAAAGCAGATTGCGAATTACCGTGGCTTCTTTAATCCTCGTGAATTTTTAGGAAACGTCACTTATATCTATCCAAACTAAAGATGATAAAAAGATTTAGAATTTCTAAGTCTTTTTTCTTTTTGAAGAAATTTCCTATCATTAACCTCCATCTTAGTGGCTAATTGCTGAAAATTTTTAGATTCTGTAGCGAACAGGAAATTCTCGCTTTTAGATGTAGATAAATTTAGATGTAGATAAAACCTGTCTTTGAAAAAATAGTTCTCAAGTCGGGAGGTAAAAGCAAGGTTGTTTTGAACTAAAAGAGAAATTTAGAGTTTGAGAAAGGTATCTGAAATCAAATTGATTCAGAAAATCCATATTTTTGATGGTATAATCGTTCTATTATCTTTGATGAAGCCTCCAAAAGAGAAGTCAAAGTAAAAAATTTGATTCACAGTAGTTATTAATCTCTAGTTAAAAACCTATCTTCATTTTGAAAATAATCAAAAAAATGGTATAATGGTAAGAAAAGATTCGGCTGAGAGTTTTAGAACTTTTAGAATAAGAGGGTGAACCTACCCTATAATCAAGATAAACTAAGGTTTCGGAGGAAAAATGAGTAATATCAGTTTAACAATACTAGGTGGTGTGCGTGAAAACGGGAAAAATATGTACATTGCTGAGATTGGCAATTCAATTTTTGTTTTGGATGCGGGGCTTAAATACCCTGAAAATGAACAGCTTGGGGTCGACGTCGTCATTCCAAATATGGAATACCTTTTTGAAAATAGTGATCGTATAGCTGGGGTCTTCTTGACCCACGGACATGCGGATGCCATTGGAGCTCTGCCTTACCTTTTGGCAGAGGCTAAGGTGCCTGTGTTTGGATCTGAGTTGACCATCGAGTTGGCAAAACTCTTTGTCAAAGGAAATGATGCTGTTAAGAAATTCAATGACTTCCATGTGATTGATGAGGATACGGAGATTGACTTTGGAGGAACTGAGGTTTCCTTCTTCCGTACAACTCACTCTATTCCAGAAAGTTTGGGAATAGTCCTAAAAACAACTGAAGGTAGCATTGTTTACACAGGCGACTTCAAGTTTGACCAGACAGCTAGTGAATCCTATGCGACTGATTTTGGTCGTTTGGCCGAGATTGGTCGTGACGTTGTCTTGGCGCTCCTCAGTGACTCGGCTAATGCGGACAGCAATATCCAAGTGGCGAGCGAGAGTGAAGTTGGAGAGGAGATTACCCAGACCATTGCAGACTGGGAAGGTCGAATCATTGTTGCCGCAGTTGCCAGCAACCTCTCTCGTATCCAGCAGGTTTTTGATGCTGCTGCAGATACAGGTCGCCGAGTTGTTCTGACTGGATTTGATATTGAAAATATCGTCCGTACAGCGATTCGTCTCAAAAAATTATCTCTAGCTAATGAAAGTCTCTTGATTAAACCTAAAGAAATGTCTCGATTTGAAGACCATGAGTTGATTATCCTTGAGACTGGGCGTATGGGTGAGCCTATTAATGGACTTCGTAAGATGTCTATCGGACGCCACCGTTATGTGGAAATCAAAGATGGGGACTTGGTTTATATCGTAACGACTCCATCTATCGCAAAAGAAGCTGTCATGGCGCGTGTTGAAAACATGATCTACCAAGCTGGTGGTGTGGTGAAACTCATTACCCAAAGCTTGCGGGTGTCCGGACACGGGAATGCTCGTGATTTGCAGTTAATGATCAATCTTTTGCAACCAAACTACCTCTTCCCGATCCAAGGAGAGTACCGTGAGTTGGACGCGCATGCCAAGGCTGCCATGGCAGTTGGGATGTTGCCAGAGCGTATCTTCATCCCTAAAAAGGGAACGACCATGTCTTATGAACATGGAGACTTTGTCCCAGCTGGAGCAGTTTCTGCAGGTGATGTCTTGATTGACGGAAATGCCATCGGAGATGTTGGAAATGTCGTCCTTCGTGACCGTAAGGTTTTGTCAGAGGATGGAATCTTTATCGTTGCGATCACTGTCAACCGTCGTGAGAAGAAGATTGTGGCTAAGGCTCGTGTCCATACACGTGGATTTGTTTATCTCAAGAAGAGCCGCGATATTCTCCGTGAAAGTTCAGAATTGATTAACCAAACGGTGGAAGACTATCTCCAAGGTGAAGATTTTGACTGGGCTGATCTCAAAGGGAAGGTCCGTGATGGCTTGGCCAAGTATCTCTTTGACCAAACTAAACGTCGTCCAGCAATCTTGCCAGTCGTAATGGAAGCAAAATAATAAGCAGAATACCTACAGAAAAAGTCGAAGTTCGGCTTTTTCTTATAGAATAGTAAAAGGAGACAACCATGGCAGTTATGAATATTGAGTATTACTCAGAAGTTTTGGATATGGAGTGGGGCGTTACAGTACTCTATCCAGATGCTAGTCGGGTGACTGAACCGGATTGCACAGATATTCCTGTCCTTTATCTTTTGCACGGAATGTCAGGAAACCAAAATAGCTGGCTCAAACGTACCAATGTCGAACGCTTGTTGCGTGGAACCAATCTCATTGTTATCATGCCCAATACAAATAATGGCTGGTACACAGATACTCAGTATGGCTATAACTATTATACAGCTCTAGCAGAAGAGTTGCCTCAGGTTATGAAACGTTTCTTCCCCAATATGACCAGCAAGCGAGAAAGGACCTTCATTGCAGGTCTCTCCATGGGTGGCTATGGTTCCTTCAAACTAGCTCTCGCAACCAATCGTTTTTCTCATGCGGCTAGTTTTTCTGGTGCGCTTAGTTTTCAGGAATTTTCTCCTGAAAGTCAGGATCTGGGGTCACTTGCCTACTGGCGAGGAGTTTTTGGAGAAATCAAAGACTGGACAGATAGCCCTCATTCGCTGGAAACTATCGCTACGAAATCCGATAAAAAGACCAAACTATGGGCTTGGTGTGGCGAGCAAGACTATCTCTACTCAGCCAATAACCTCGCAGTGAAAAACCTCAAAAATCTTGGTTTTGAAGTGACCTATAGTCATAGTCCTGGCACTCATGAGTGGTACTACTGGGAAAAACAATTGGAGCGTTTTTTAGCTACTATACCAATTAACTTTGTTTTGGAAGAGCGCTTATCTTAGTTTTAGGTTTCTTTCAGCTTTCTTCAGTAAAATAGAGAATCTATCTTAATCAAGGAAAATGTGATTTTAAGATAGATTCTTATTTTTATGAAAGGTGGAGCGTCATGTTCTGGATTATTCGATTATTTTTCCGATTTCTTTTGGGAATTTGGCGTTTCTTCTGGCGTCTGGTTTGGACTGTGGTTATTTTACTACTCATTGCTTTTGGAGTGGTTTGGTATCTGTCTGGTGATTTTCATTCTGCAGTCAATCAAGTTGAAAAAATGAGTAAGATTGGTCAAGGTGGCTGGAATCAATGGAAGGAGATGGGAACGCTGGAAGTCTTGTCTCAGACAGACAGTCACCAACACGCGGAAGGCAAGTGGGCTCAAGCTTCAGCCCGTATCTATATTGACCCTCAGATGGATGAGACTTTCCAAGCTGCTTATGCAGAAGCTATAAAGAACTGGAATCAAACGGGAGCCTTTACCTTTGAGGTGGTAGCGGATCCTAGCCAGGCAGATATTGTGGCAAGTGAAATGAATGATGGATCGACAGCTGTAGCTGGTCAAGCAGAGAGTCAAACCAATCTCTTGACCAATCAATTTATATCTGTAACAGTTCGCCTAAATCATTATTATCTATCCAATCCAAGTTATGGTTATTCTTATGAACGGATCGTGCACACTGCAGAGCACGAGCTGGGGCATGCCATTGGATTGGATCACACCAACGAGACTTCTGTTATGCAGCCTGCTGGTTCCTACTATGGGATTCAGCCTCAGGATGTAATCAAAGTAATAGAATTGTATGTAGATAATTGATAGATGAGTAGCTTAATTTGCTTGTTCAAAAGTTAATTCAACTAGTTTTATGCTACTCGTTTTGTTGAGAAAGATTTTCTAAATGACATATTCCACCTTGTTTCTTCGAACTATTTATAGAACGAGTGACTGTTATTTAGTATCTATACATGGAGATTTTTGAAGATTATTTTTCTTTATTTTTTTAAAAAAAAATAGTAAAATAGGATTCATATTAGTAGAAAATGGAAAGTACATGTATTATTATCGAGTTGGTATTTCCGCTGAAGAACATGATGACTTTGTTAGACGTAGTTCGTTAGTGAATCTATTGCAAAGTAGTGCTTGGGCAAGTGTAAAAAGTGAATGGGAAAATGAAAGAGTTGGGTTTTATAGTGATAATAAAATAGTGGCGGTAGCTAGTTTACTTTATAGATCTTTACCCTTTGGTTTTACAATGTGCTATATTGCCAGAGGTCCAATTATGGATTATACGGATCAATCTTTGATGGATTTTGTATTTTCTTCACTTAAAACGATTGCAAAGAAAAAACGAGCACTTTTTATTAAAATCGACCCAGCGCTTTGTTTGAGTAAAACTTATAATGACAATCAAGTTTATGATTGCTCAGAGAAAACTCTAGAAACGCTAAATTATATGCAAAAGCTAGGTTTTATTTGGTCTGGTAAGACAAGTGAAATGGTTGATACTATTCAGCCTCGTATACAGGCAAAAGTGTATAAAGAGAATTTTGATGAGAAGTACCTACCAAAATCGGCGAGACAAGCTATTCGAACTGCACAAAACAAAGGAATAAATACTCAGTTTGGTGGAATTGAATTATTAGAATTATTTTCTTTTCTAATGAAGAAGACGGAGACAAGAAAAAGTATTCATTTGCGGAATGAAGCCTACTATCGAAATTTGCTATTGTCTTTTCCAGACCATGCTTATATAACATTATCTACACTTGATTTGTCAAATCGATTGAATATTTTAGAAGAACAAAGAGATCAGAATCAAAAAATTCTAGAATCTTTATCAAATACTGTTAAATCTTCGAAATATCAAAGTAGGCTACAAGAAAGCGAAAGGTTGAATGAAGAAATTCTATTTTTGGAAAAGCATATTTCTTCAGGTGTTCAAGTTGCCCCCTTATCAGCTACTTTGACTTTGGAATTTGGTCAGACATCTGTAAATTTATATGCAGGAATGGATGTTGAATTTAGGCGTTATAATGCTCCAATTTTAACATGGTATCGAACACTACAACGTGCATTCGAAAGAGGTTCTCTCTGGCAAAATCTAGGAGGTGTTGAACATACAAGAGATGGTGGACTTTATCGTTTTAAAGCTAATTTTAATCCAACTATTGAGGAATATTTAGGAGAGTTAACCCTGCCGATTCATCCTATGTATCCGTTAATAAATCTCCTATTTAATCTTCGAAAAAAATATCATAGAAAGTAAATGTATGACACTAACTGTACTTACTAAAGAAGACTTTCGCATTTATTCAGAATCAATTATTTCCCGTTCATTTTTACAATCAACCCAAATGGGAGAATTGTTAGAGAAACGAGGAGCAACAGTAGCCTATTTTGCTCTAAAGCATACAGAGACTATTCAGGTTGCTGCAATGGTTTATAGTTTGCCAATGACTGGTGGACTGCACATGGAAATCAATTCTGGTCCAATTTATAGCGATGCAACTTATCTAAAGGAATTTTACAAAGATCTCCAAGTTTATGCCAAACAACATGGGGTTCTAGAGTTGATTGTCAAACCTTACGATACTTTTCAAAGTTTTGATAGTAATGGTAATCCAGTGACGGAGGAGCAACAAGAAATTATTCACTGTTTGACGAATCTAGGATATTATCATGATGGTTTACAGACGGGTTACCCAGGTGGGGAACCTGATTGGTTATATGTCAAGAACTTAGAAGGGATCACAGAGGAAAATTTAATTCGATCTTTTAGTAAAAAGGGAAAACCTTTGGTTAAGAAAGCTGGAAGTTTTGGCATTCAATTGAGACGATTAAAACGTGATGAATTATCTATTTTTAAAGATATTACTGCTACGACATCAAAAAGAAGAGAATACAGTGATAAAAGTTTAGAATATTACGAACATTTTTATGATGCATTTGGAGACCGAGCTGAATTTATGGTTGCGACTTTAAATTTTCAAGATTATCTTTCGCAACTGGAGAAAAATCAAGAAAATTTATACAAAAAAATAGCAGATTTTGATGCGGCGCTAAGAAAATCTCCTGATTCAGCTCAGAAGAAAAAAGAGCATAAAGAATTGCTACATCAATTTGAAACTTTTGAGGTTCGTAAAGCAGAAGCACGTAATTTGATAGTCAAGTATGGGGAACAAAAGGTTGTACTAGCTGGTAGTCTTTTTATCTATATGCCTCAAGAGAGTACCTATCTTTTTAGTGGCTCTTACACGGAATTTAATAAGTTCTATGCACCAGCATTGCTTCAAGAGCATGTTATGTTAGAGAGCATAAAGCGTGGAATTCCTCTTTATAATTTCTTAGGAATTCAAGGAGTATTTGATGGAAGTGATGGTGTTCTTCGCTTTAAGCAAAACTTTAATGGCTATATTGTAAGGAAGGCGGGAACTTTCCGTTATTATCCTTCTCCTCTCAAGTATAGAATTATTTGTCTAATAAAAAGGATGTTAGGCCGATAATTACGGCTACCCTAAAAGGTTAGTTTTTGTATAACTTCTAGAGTGTAGTTCTGTCCTTCTTTTTTCCGTGTTCTATTTAAGTCAAAAATCTTTTGATGTACATAAAAGGGGAAATCTAGGAAGTAGTATAGAAATTTTACTTATACAAAGAATATTAGGGTATCCGATAAATCTATATCGACACCAACGAAACTTCTGTCATGCAGCCAGCAGATTCCTACTACAGGATTCAGCCTCAGGATGAGACAGCTGTTCAAGAACTTTATACCAGTAGCGACTAGATGAAGTCAGTGCAATCCGAAATGAAATCAAAGCTCCTCCCATTAAGTGATCGGTGGGGCTTTTTGTTCGTCCTGTTACAGCCTTTTTGCTATAATGGAACTATGAATAACTTGATCAAATCAAAACTGGAGCTTTTGCCGACTAGCCCTGGTTGCTACATTCACAAGGATAAAAACGGCACGATTATTTATGTCGGAAAGGCTAAAAATCTTCGCAACCGCGTGCGGTCTTACTTCCGTGGAAGTCACGATACCAAGACGGAGGCTCTGGTGTCTGAGATTGTGGATTTCGAATTTATCGTTACTGAGTCCAATATTGAGGCCCTCCTGCTGGAAATCAACCTTATCAAGGAAAATAAGCCCAAGTACAATATCATGCTCAAGGATGATAAGTCCTATCCATTTATCAAAATCACCAATGAACGCTATCCACGGCTTATTATCACCCGTCAGGTCAAAAAGGACGGTGGTCTTTATTTTGGCCCTTATCCGGATGTGGGGGCAGCCAATGAAATCAAGCGACTACTGGATCGAATTTTCCCTTTTCGGAAATGTACCAACCCACCCTCTAAAGTCTGTTTTTACTACCATATCGGCCAGTGTATGGCCCACACCGTCTGTAAGAAAGATGAGGCTTATTTCAAGTCCATGGCTCAGGAGGTTTCTGACTTCTTAAAAGGACAGGATGACAAAATCATCGATGACCTCAAGAGTAAAATGGCAGTAGCAGCACAAAGTATGGAGTTTGAACGGGCAGCGGAATACCGTGACCTGATTCAGGCCATTGGAACGCTTCGGACCAAGCAACGGGTTATGGCGAAAGATTTGCAAAATCGCGATGTCTTTGGCTACTATGTGGATAAGGGTTGGATGTGTGTTCAGGTTTTTTTTGTACGTCAAGGAAAACTCATCGAGCGGGATGTCAATCTCTTCCCCTACTACAATGATCCGGATGAGGATTTTTTGACCTATGTGGGGCAGTTTTATCAAGAAAAATCCCACCTGGTTCCCAATGAGGTATTGATTCCGCAGGATATTGATGAAGAAGCTGTCAAGGCCTTGGTGGATACCAAGATTCTCAAGCCTCAGCGTGGTGAGAAAAAACAGCTGGTAAATCTAGCCATCAAAAATGCCCGTGTCAGTCTGGAGCAGAAATTCAACCTGCTAGAAAAGTCAGTTGAAAAGACCCAAGGAGCTATTGAAAATCTGGGACGCTTGCTCCAAATACCGACTCCAGTTCGCATCGAGTCCTTCGATAACTCTAATATCATGGGAACCAGTCCAGTTTCAGCCATGGTTGTCTTTGTCAATGGCAAACCAAGTAAGAAGGATTATCGTAAGTATAAAATTAAGACTGTGGTTGGTCCAGACGACTATGCCAGTATGCGTGAGGTTATTCGCAGACGCTATGGCCGAGTTCAACGTGAGGGCTTGACCCCTCCAGATTTGATTGTCATCGATGGGGGACAAGGTCAAGTCAATATCGCCAAACAGGTCATCCAAGAAGAACTCGGCTTGGATATTCCAATTGCAGGTCTGCAAAAGAATGATAAGCACCAAACCCATGAATTGCTCTTTGGAGATCCGCTTGAGGTGGTGGAGTTGTCTCGCAATTCTCAGGAATTTTTCCTCCTCCAACGCATCCAAGATGAGGTTCACCGCTTTGCTATCACTTTCCACCGCCAACTGCGCTCCAAAAACTCCTTTTCTTCACAATTGGATGGGATTGACGGTTTGGGGTCTAAACGCAAGCAGAATCTTATGAAGCATTTCAAGTCTTTAACTAAAATCAAGGAAGCCAGTGTGGATGAGATTGTCGAAGTTGGGGTACCAAGAGCAGTCGCAAAAGCTGTTCAGAGAAAGTTGAACCCTCAGGAAGAAGTGGAATTGGCTCAAGTAGCGGAAAAGAGTGTAGATTACCAAATAGAAGGAAACAATCATGAACCATAAAATTGCAATTTTATCAGATATTCATGGCAATGCAACGGCATTAGAAGCAGTGATTGCAGATGCTAAAACTCAAGGAGCCAGTGAATATTGGCTCATGGGAGATATTTTCCTCCCTGGTCCAGGTGCAAATGACTTGGTCGCTCTGTTAAAGGAACTTCCTATCACAGCAAGTGTTCGAGGCAATTGGGATGATTGTGTCCTTGAGGCTTTAGATGGGCAATATGGCTTAGAAGACCCACAGGAAGTTCAGCTCTTGCGTATGACACAGTATTTGATGGAGCGAATGGATCCTGCAACGATTGTCTGGCTGCGAAATTTACCTATGCTGGAAAAGAAAGAAGTTGATGGACTGCGCTTTTCTCTTTCTCATAATTTGCCAAATAAGAACTATGGTGGTGACTTGTCTGTTGGGAATAACACAGATAAATTTGACCAACTCCTAGATGAGGAAACGGACGTGGCAGTCTATGGTCATGTCCACAAGCAGTTGCTTCGTTACGGCAGCCAAGGGCAACAAATCATCAATCCAGGTACGATTGGCATGCCCTATTTTGACTGGGAGGCGTTAAAAAATCACCGTGCCCAGTATGCCGTGATAGAAATGGAAGATGGGGAATTGGTAAATATCCTGTTTCGTAAAGTCGCTTATGACTATGAAGCGGAGTTAGAATTGGCCAAGTCCAAGGGGATTCCTTTTATCGAAATGTATGAGGAACTACGCCGAGATGACAACTATCGGGGGCACAATCTAGAACTCTTAGCTAGTTTAATTGAAAAGCATGGGTATGTAGAGGATGTGAAAGATTTCTTGGAGGCTATAAAGTCAAAATATAAGATAGACTAGTTTCTTTAAGCAACTGAAAATTAGTTGAAATTGGATGGGGAAAAAACTGGTTTTAATGATAAGTTTAAATCCATGGCTTCATCCGTGTTCCAATTTCTTTCTATGAAAAATCTCTGCAAGCTCTTTCAAAATATGGTAGAATGGAGGCAGTAGAATTAGAAAAGGAAATCGATTATGAAATTTCTTGAATTAAATAAAAAACGTCATGCGACCAAGCATTTCACTGATAAGCCAGTTGACCCTAAAGATGTACGTACGGCTATCGAAATCGCGACTTTGGCTCCAAGTGCCCACAATAGCCAACCATGGAAGTTTGTGGTGGTTCGTCAGAAAAATGCTGAATTGGCAAAATTGGCTTATGGTTCGAACTTTGAGCAGGTTTCGTCAGCGCCAGTGACCATTGCCTTGTTTACCGATACAGACCTAGCTAAACGTGCCCGCAAAATTGCCCGCGTCGGTGGTGCGAAGAATTTCTCAGAAGAGCAACTTCAATACTTTATGAAGAATCTGCCTGCTGAATTTGCGCGTTATAGTGAGCAGCAAGTTAGTGACTACTTGGCCCTTAACGCGGGTTTGGTTGCCATGAATTTGGTTTTGGCTCTTACAGACCAAGGAATCGGTTCTAACATTATCCTTGGATTTGACAAATCAAAAGCCAACGAAGTTTTGGACATTGAAGACCGTTTCCGCCCAGAACTCTTGATTACAGTGGGTTACACAGATGAAAAATTGGAACCAAGCTACCGCTTGCCAGTAGATGAAATTATCGAGAAAAGATAGAAAGAAGAAAAAATGACAACAATTGATTTTACAGCAGAAGTAGAAAAACGCAAAGAAGACCTCTTGGCTGACTTGTTTAGCCTTTTGGAAATCAACTCCGAACGTGATGATAGTAAGGCTGATGCGCAGCATCCATTTGGACCTGGTCCAGTAAAAGCCTTGGAAAAATTCCTTGAAATCGCAGACCGTGATGGCTACCCAACTAAGAATGTCGACAACTACGCAGGACATTTTGAGTTTGGTGAAGGAGAAGAAGTTCTCGGAATTTTTGCTCACATGGATGTGGTGCCAGCTGGTAGCGGTTGGGACACGGATCCTTATACACCAACTATCAAAGACGGTCGCCTTTATGCGCGTGGTGCTTCAGATGATAAGGGACCTACAACAGCTTGTTACTATGGCTTGAAAATCATCAAAGAATTGGGCCTTCCAACTTCTAAAAAAGTTCGTTTCATCGTAGGAACAGACGAAGAATCAGGCTGGGCAGACATGGACTACTACTTTGAACATGTAGGACTTGCAAAACCAGACTTTGGCTTCTCTCCAGATGCTGAATTCCCTATCATCAATGGTGAAAAAGGGAACATCACAGAATACCTTCACTTTGCAGGTGAAAATACAGGTGTAGCCCGTCTTCACAGCTTCACAGGTGGTTTGCGTGAAAACATGGTACCTGAATCAGCAACAGCAGTTGTTTCAGGTGACTTGGCTGACTTGCAAGCGAAACTAGATGCCTTTGTTGCAGAACACAAACTCAGAGGGGAAATTCAAGAAGATGCTGGCAAATACAAGGTGACCATCATTGGTAAATCAGCTCATGGTGCTATGCCAGCTTCAGGTGTCAATGGTGCGACCTACCTGGCCCTCTTCCTCAGCCAATTTGACTTTGCTGGACCAGCCAAAGACTACCTCGACATCGCTGGTAAGATTCTCTTGAATGACCATGAGGGTGAAAATCTCAAGGTTGCTCATGTGGATGAAAAGATGGGTGCCCTTTCTATGAATGCCGGTGTCTTCCGCTTCGATGAAACAAGTGCTGACAATACCATTGCCCTTAACTTCCGCTATCCAAAAGGAACAAGTCCAGAGCATATCAAGTCAATCCTTGAAAACTTGCCAGTTGCTTCTGTTAGCCTTTCCGAACACGGTCACACCCCTCACTATGTGCCAATGGAAGATCCGCTTGTGCAAACCTTGTTGAATGTCTATGAAAAACAAACTGGTCTTAAAGGTCACGAACAAGTCATCGGTGGTGGTACCTTTGGTCGTTTGCTGGAACGTGGGGTTGCCTATGGTGCCATGTTCCCGGACTCAATCGATACCATGCACCAAGCCAATGAATTTATCGCCTTGGACGATCTCTTCCGAGCAGCAGCAATTTATGCAGAAGCTATTTATGAATTGATCAAATAAAACGATAGAAGTCTGAGATGTTATGCTTGGACTTCTTTTTGGAGGGAAAACAGATGTCTCAAATCGAAAGAATCAAGCAAGCCATTATGGCGGATCCACAGAATACCAGCTATACCGAACGCGGAATAGAGCCACTCTTTGCAGCGCCAAAGACAGCTCGCATCAATATTGTCGGTCAGGCTCCTGGACTTAAAACACAAGAAGCAGGGATTTATTGGAAGGATAAGAGTGGTGACCGCTTGCGGGACTGGCTAGGTGTGGATGAAGATACCTTTTACAATTCGGGTTATTTTGCAGTATTGCCCATGGATTTCTACTTTCCGGGGCATGGCAAGTCAGGTGATCTTCCACCTCGTAAAGGCTTTGCCGAAAAATGGCATCCGCAACTCTTGCAAGAGTTGCCCGATATCCAATTAACTCTCTTGATTGGGCAGTATGCCCAAGCCTATTATTTACATGAGAAAGTTAGTGGCAAGGTGACAGAAAGGGTAAAACATTACCAGAACTACTTACCAACCTATTTTCCACTAGTTCACCCCTCACCACGAAATCAAATCTGGATGGCTAAGAATCCTTGGTTTGAGTCAGAAGTGGTGCCCGATTTGAAAAAAAGAATTAAAACGATTTTAGGAGAAAAAGAATGAAAGAAATTTCCTTCGATGAATTTTACAAGCTTTACCAGAAAGGGTCCCTTTCCGTTTTAGACGTGAGAGAAGTGAATGAGTTTGAGACGCTTCATTTAGAAGTTGCTCAGAACCTACCACTTAGTCAATTGGCTGATACTTATGATCAATTGGACAAGGACCTCTTGTATTATGTCATTTGCAAATCTGGGATGAGGTCAGCACGTGCTTGTCAATTTCTAGCTGAACAGGATTATGACGTTATCAATGTTCAAGGTGGAATGACGGCCTTTGAAAATCTTTAAACCTATATGGCGATAGATCCTAGTCTTCCCTTGCTCGGTTCCAACTGAGTAAGGGATTTTGTTTTTAGATAATTCTTATTTTTAAAAATATTGAAAACATTCAATGATTAATTTTGGATACTTTTTTCAGAGTCTTAATCATGGTATACTAGGTCAGTATTTTAGAAATATGAAGGAGATTTTTATGGCTAAAAAAGGTGCCCTAACAGGCTTGCTCCTGTTTGGAATATTTTTTGGTGCGGGAAACTTGATTTTTCCGCCTTCTCTAGGTGCCCTATCTGGAGAACAGTTTCTTCCTGCCATCGCAGGTTTTGTATTTTCGGGTGTCGGGATTGCTGTCCTAACGCTCATCATCGGAACGCTCAATCCTAAAGGATACATTTATGAGATTTCTAAGAAAATCTCACCTTGGTTTGCGACTCTTTATCTTGCAGTCCTCTATCTATCGATTGGCCCCTTCTTTGCTATTCCACGTACAGCAACAACAGCTTACGAGGTCGGTATCAGCCCTCTCTTGTCTGAAGCAAATAAAGGCTTAGGATTGATTATCTTTACCGTGCTTTACTTTTCCGCAGCCTATCTGATTTCACTCAATCCATCAAAGATTTTGGATCGTATCGGACGAATCTTGACACCAGTCTTTGCTTTGTTGATTGTTATCTTGGTTGTCCTAGGTGCCTTTAAATATGGTGGAACAAGTCCTCAAGCTGCTTCAGAAGCCTATCAAGCTTCTGCTTTTGGTACAGGTTTCCTAGAAGGCTATAATACCTTGGATGCCCTTGCCTCAGTGGCCTTCAGTGTCATCGCTGTTCAAACCTTGAAACAACTTGGATTCTCAAGTAAGAAAGAATACATTTCAACTATTTGGGTTGTTGGTATTGTTGTAGCTCTTGCCTTTAGTGCTCTTTATATCGGTTTAGGATTCCTTGGAAATCATTTCCCAGTACCAGCTGAAGTGATGAAGGGTGGAACACCAGGTGTTTATATCTTGTCGCAAGCAACTCAGGAAATCTTTGGTTCAACAGCTCAACTCTTCCTTGCTGTTATGGTAACTGTAACCTGCTTCACAACGACAGTTGGATTGATTGTGTCGACAGCAGAGTTCTTTAACGGACGTTTCCCACAAATCAGCTACAAGGCCTATGCCACTGCCTTTACCTTGATTGGATTTGCCATTGCAAACCTCGGTCTGGATGCGATCATCAAGTACTCAATTCCAGTATTGGTAATCTTGTATCCAATCACTATTGCCATTGTGATGATTGTGATTGTGAATAAGTTTGTACCCCTATCAAAACCGGGTATGCAACTAACAATGGGAGTTGTCACAGCAATCGCCGTTGCAAGTGTTCTTGGAAGCTCCTTTAAGATTGAGTTTCTAGAAAATCTTGTGAATGCTTTGCCTTTTGCTAAGGCATCCCTCCCATGGTTGGTACCTGCTATCATTGGAATCTTGCTTTCATTGGTTCTACCAAACAAACAAGAGAGTGATGTTTTTGAGATGGAATAAAAAAATTCTTGGTCAACGACCAAGAATTTTTTGTATAAGCACGACTCATTAGTTGGTTTGTTCAGTATAACCAGCCTCTTTAAGCATTTTTTTCGAGGCAGCAAAGCTTACACGGTTTCCAATACCAGAATATTCGTTCGGCATTGCTTTTTTCAATTCGTCAAGACTCGCGACAGTCATGTCAACCTCGATGTTTTGGATAACTTTTTCGTCTTGAATTTCAACTTTTTGTGTAACTCCTTTGACCCCTTCATAACCTTTATAAGTATCGTCAACAATTTCCTTAATACCTTCCGCGGTATTATTAAGTTTTTCAGGGTCAAGTACATTATGAACAGTTTGTTTTACAACGTCATCTCCCTTCACAGTATAAGTCAAGGTAGAATGAATTCCAGGTTTGCTATTGTGGACAAATGTGTGGGTTTCTGTCTCATCTTTCTTTTCAGATGATTGTTGACTGCTTTGCTTGGTCTCGCTTGACTGAGTTGTGTTGTCTTCTTTGCTACTGCTGTTAGTAGGTGTTGATGCTTGTTTGGAGCATCCGAGCAGGAGGACAAGTGAAGCCACTAGGACTAGTGAAGTTTTAACATAAGTTTTCATAGAATTTCCTTTCATAATCAAATTATTTTGTATTATAACATGATTCTACTACAAAATCAACTAGACCTCCCCTCTCATCTGACCTGACATGACAATGAACAGAAACTAGTCTGACAATTAAAGTTTTATCTCTATCTATTTCAAAGAACTTTTATCGTATGGCTTTTTAAGGGGAGGGATTTAAATGCTCTTTTTATGGGACTGAGAGGGGGCTATTGGACTCATCGGTCAGGACTATAAAAAAATACCCCAAGAGTCAGAGTTGTGTCTAACTTTTGGGGTGGACCTACACTAGTCTATATGAAATTTTAGGGGATTAGTTTGTCTTTTCTGTGAATCCCATCTTTTCGAGAGATTTCTTCGAGTTTGAAAAGCTTACACGATTTCCAATACCAGAAAATTCTTCAGGAAGAGCTTTTCTAAGTTCGCTAATGCTTGCAACTGAGAAGTCAACTTCGAGATCTTGAACAACTTTTCCATCTTTGATTTCAATGGTTTGTTTAACACCTTTTAGCCCGTAATAACCTTTATAGGTATCCTCGAGTGTACTCTTGACCTCTTCTGGAGTTGCACCAAGGATTTCAGGATCTGCAACATTCTGAGCGGTTTGCTTGGTAACATTGTCGCCTTCTACAGTATAAACCAAGGTAGAAGTGATTCCAGGATTGCTTTTGTTGACAAAAGTATGTTTCTTGGCTGTTTCTTTCTTCTCAGAAGATTGCTCAGTGCTTTGTTTGCTCTCACTTGACTGAGTTGTTGTGTCTTCTTTAGAACTGCTGTTTGCAGGTGTTGATGCTTGTTTGGAACATCCGAGCAGGAGGACAAGTGAAGCCACAAGGGCTAGCGATACTTTAAAGTATGATTTCATATTTGTTACTTTCCTTTCATAATCAAAGTATTTGTATTATAACATGGATCTATAGTGAAAGCAACTAAACACAGTTTTTCTCCTTTTGAGAAGGAGTCTGACTAGAAAAATGTTATAATGGTAGGAAAGAGGTGAAGAAATGAATCAGACTATAAACTATATCAAAGAACTAACCGCAATTGCATCTCCGACGGGCTTTACTCGTGAGATTTCAGACTACCTAGTCCATACTTTAGAAGAGCTTGGTTACCAGCCGGTTCGCACAGCCAAGGGCGGTGTCAATGTGACCATTAAAGGTCAAAATGATGAACAACATCGCTATGTAACTGCCCATGTGGATACACTCGGAGCCATTGTACGTGCTGTCAAACCTGACGGGCGTCTCAAATTGGACCGTATCGGTGGTTTTCCTTGGAACATGATTGAAGGTGAGAATTGTACGGTTCATGTGGCTAGCACAGGTAAAAGGGTATCTGGAACCATCCTCATCCACCAGACTTCATGCCATGTCTACAAAGATGCAGGAACTGCAGAACGTACGCAGGACAATATGGAAGTGCGTTTGGACGCAAAAGTCACCAATGAAAAAGAAACGCGCGCCTTGGGCATCGAGGTTGGTGATTTTATCAGCTTTGACCCACGAACTATCGTGATAGAGACTGGTTTTATCAAGTCACGTCACTTGGACGACAAAGTCAGCGCAGCGATTTTGCTCAATCTTCTTCGTATTTACAAGGAAGAGGGGATTGCATTGCCAGTAACAACTCATTTTGCTTTTTCAGTTTTTGAAGAGGTGGGTCACGGTGCAAACTCCAATATTCCAAGTCAGGTAGTAGAATATCTGGCTGTAGATATGGGAGCTATGGGAGATGACCAGCAGACGGATGAGTATACAGTGTCTATCTGTGTCAAGGACGCTTCAGGTCCCTATCACTATGACTTCCGTCAACACTTGGTAGCTTTGGCAAAGGAGCAAGATATTCCATTTAAGCTCGACATTTATCCATTTTACGGTTCGGATGCTTCGGCAGCTATGTCTGCAGGTGCAGAGGTCAAGCATGCCCTCTTTGGTGCGGGAATTGAGTCCAGTCACTCTTACGAACGAACACACATTGATTCAGTAGTGGCGACTGAGCGTATGGTTGATGCTTATCTCAAGAGTGCATTGGTAGACTAATATGTGCTTGATTTGTCAAAGAATTGAATGGATCAAGGCAGGAGAAAATCCCTACTTTGTAAAAGAACTAGAAACAGGCTATGTTGTTATTGGAGACCACCAATACTTTAAGGGCTATACCTTATTTCTGGCAAAAGAGCATGTCACAGAACTCCACCATATGGAGACTTCTGAAAAACTTCGTTTTCTTGAGGAAATGAGTTTGGTCCAAGAAGCTGTTGCCAAAACATTTGAGGCTGAAAAGATGAATATTGAACTCCTAGGAAATGGCGATGCCCACGCTCATTGGCATCTTTTTCCGCGAAGAGCAGGTGATATGAAAGGTCATGGATTGAATGGCCGTGGCCCAGTCTGGTGGGTGCCCTGGGAAGAAATGGCGGCAGAAGATTGCCAAGTGAAATCCCATAAGTTGGAACAAATGATTAAAGCCTTATCTGATGAATTAGAGAAGTACGTGGTCTAAGAAAGTACGTGGTCTAAGAAAGGAAGAAAAAATGAAAAAAAGATACATCGTTTTATCTGGTTTGCTGGCAGTAACCCTAGCAGCATGTTCTCAAGAAAAACCTAAAAATGAAGAAAATACTCAAAAAACAGAACAAACTAGTCAACCTGAAGGAACTGTAGGGAGCAAATCCCAAGCTTCTAGTCAGAAGAAGGCAGAAGTTGTGAATAAGGGAGACTACTATAGTATTCAAGGGAAATACGATGAAATCGTCATAGCTAATAAGCACTATCCTTTGTCAAAAGACTATAACCCAGGAGAAAATCCAACAGCTAAAGCAGAGTTGCTGAAACTCATTGCAGCAATGCAAGCAGCGGGCTACCCAATCAGCGATCACTACAGTGGTTTTAGAAGTTATGAAACTCAAACCAAACTTTATCAAGACTATGTGAATCAAGATGGTAAGGAAGCAGCAGATCGTTACTCAGCTCGCCCAGGTTATAGTGAACACCAAACAGGCCTTGCTTTTGACCTTATTGGGACAGATGGTGATTTAGTTACTGAAGAAAAGGCAGCTCAGTGGCTTTTGGATTATGCGGCTGACTATGGCTTTGTCGTTCGCTATCTCAAAGGCAAGGAAAAAGAGACTGGCTACATGGCAGAAGAATGGCATCTTCGCTACGTTGGCAAAGAAGCCAAAGAAATTGCTGCAAGTGGTCTCAGTTTGGAAGAGTACTATGGCTTTCAAGGTGGCGATTACGTCGATTAAAAAAAGTAATTTTTCTCTTGCATTTTTAGATAAATAGTGTATAATGGAAAGGTATGTGTAAAGCATACTTGTGGGAGGTAAAAATCTCTAATTACCGCCAAAACCACAAAGGAGGATTTAAAAATGGCTAAAAAAGTCGAAAAACTTGTAAAATTGCAAATCCCTGCTGGTAAAGCTACACCAGCTCCACCAGTTGGACCTGCTCTTGGTCAAGCTGGTATCAACATCATGGGATTCACAAAAGAGTTCAACGCTCGTACAGCTGATCAAGCTGGTATGATCATTCCAGTTGTTATCTCAGTATACGAAGACAAATCATTTACTTTCGTTACAAAAACACCACCAGCTGCTGTTCTTTTGAAAAAAGCTGCAGGTGTTGAAAAAGGATCAGGTACCCCTAACAAAACTAAAGTTGCTACAGTTACTCGTGCACAAGTACAAGAAATTGCAGAAACTAAGATGCCAGATTTGAACGCAGCAAACATTGAGTCTGCAATGCGTATGATCGAAGGTACTGCTCGTTCTATGGGATTCACTGTTGTTGACTAATCAATAACACAGTAGAAAATCTCACAGCAGTCTATTAGATACTTTTCATACTAGGTAAGTGACTGATGCTTGTACTTGGGTACGGCAAAGGAACTTAACGAAGTAGGAAAAGAAAATTAATAGATTGAAAACCCGCAAGACTTCATCATTTCGAGAAGTGACGTGGGAGATGAAAATCGATTGAACCACTTACAAGGAGAATAGAAAATGGCTAAAAAAAGCAAACAACTTCGTGCTGCACTTGAGAAAATCGACAGCACAAAAGCATACAGCGTAGAAGAAGCTGTAGCACTTGCAAAAGAAACTAACTTTGCAAAATTTGACGCAACTGTAGAAGTTGCTTACAACTTGAACATCGACGTTAAAAAAGCTGACCAACAAATCCGTGGCGCAATGGTATTGCCAAACGGTACTGGTAAAACTTCACGCGTTCTTGTTTTCGCACGTGGTGCAAAAGCTGAAGAAGCAAAAGCTGCTGGTGCAGACTTTGTTGGTGAAGATGACCTTGTTGCTAAAATCAACGACGGTTGGTTGGACTTCGACGTAGTTATCGCTACACCTGACATGATGGCACTTGTTGGACGTCTTGGACGTGTCCTTGGACCACGTAACTTGATGCCAAACCCTAAAACTGGTACTGTAACAATGGATGTTGCTAAAGCAGTTGAAGAGTCTAAAGGTGGTAAAATCACTTACCGTGCTGACCGTGCAGGTAACGTTCAAGCAATCATCGGTAAAGTATCATTTGAAGCTGAAAAATTGGTTGAAAACTTCAAAGCTTTCAACGAAACAATCCAAAAAGCAAAACCAGCTACAGCTAAAGGAACTTACGTAACAAACTTGACTATCACAACTACTCAAGGTGTTGGTATCAAAGTTGACGTAAACTCACTTTAATTAGCAGATTCTTAAAAACGAGTACCAATGTGCTCGTTTTTTTGATGATAAATTCATTCCAGGAATAATAAGTCCATTAATAGCCTGATGGAGCAAGAGAATAGTGCTTTTCCTCTTCTTCTTTCACAGAAAATATGGTATAATAGAGAGTAAAAAACTTTGAAAGAAAGAAAAAGATGAATTTAAAAGATTATATCGCAACGATTGAAAATTATCCTAAGGAAGGCATCACCTTCCGTGATATTAGCCCTTTGATGGCAGATGGAAATGCATATAGCTACGCTGTTCGTGAAATTGTTCAGTATGCAACCGATAAGAAAATCGACATGATCGTGGGACCCGAGGCTCGTGGATTTATTGTTGGCTGCCCTGTTGCTTTTGAGTTGGGAATTGGCTTTGCACCTGTTCGTAAACCAGGGAAATTACCACGTGAAGTGATTTCTGCTGACTATGAGAAAGAGTACGGTATTGATACCTTGACCATGCATGCTGATGCGATTAAGCCAGGCCAACGTGTTCTCATCGTAGATGATCTTTTGGCAACAGGTGGAACTGTCAAGGCAACGATTGAGATGATTGAAAGACTTGGTGGAGTTGTAGCCGGTTGTGCTTTCTTGATTGAGTTGGATGAGCTTAAAGGCCGTGAAAAAATCGGAGATTACGATTACAAGGTACTTATGCATTATTAATGAAAAACA
Organism: Streptococcus oralis; assembly: GCF_965111685.1. Classification (GTDB taxonomy): domain Bacteria; phylum Bacillota; class Bacilli; order Lactobacillales; family Streptococcaceae; genus Streptococcus; species Streptococcus oralis_B. The sequence continues at coordinate 1,422,951 of NZ_OZ217340.1, read as the reverse complement.
GTCCTTGGGGCTGTTTTCTCTTCATCTGCTATATAAATTAACTATAGCTAGTTAGAGAAAAACTATAATTGAAAACTATATCTTCATACAGTATAATAAAGGGAAGAAGTATTTGGAGGTTTTTACTTTCAAACAGACAACATCATTCCCGAAATAGAGAACTGTTAGGAGGGTATTATGCCGATTCGAATTGATAAAAAATTACCAGCTGTGGAGATTTTAAGGACAGAAAATATCTTTGTTATGGACGATCAACGGGCTGCTCATCAGGATATTCGCCCCTTGAAGATTTTGATTTTAAATCTCATGCCTCAAAAAATGGTAACAGAAACGCAACTCTTACGGCATTTGGCTAATACCCCTTTGCAATTAGATATTGATTTCTTATATATGGAAACACATTGTTCCAAGACAACCCGTGCCGAACATATGGAAACCTTCTATAAGACCTTCCCAGAGGTCAAGGATGACTTTTTTGATGGACTGATTATCACAGGGGCGCCAGTAGAGCATTTACCTTTTGAAGAGGTAGATTACTGGGAGGAATTCAAACAGGTCATCGAATGGTCCAAGACACATGTTTTTTCAACACTCCATATCTGTTGGGGAGCACAAGCAGGTCTTTATGTTCGCTATGGCGTTGAAAAGCACCAGATGGATCGGAAACTATCAGGTATTTACCCACAGGACACCTTGAAAGAGGGACATCTTCTCTTTCGTGGTTTTGATGATCGCTATGTAGCTCCTCATTCTCGTCATACTGAGATTTTAAAAGAAGAAATCTTAAACAAGACCAATCTGGAGATTCTGTCAGAAGGTCCTGAGGTTGGGGTTTCTATCTTAGCTAGTCGAGATTTGCGTGAGATTTATAGTTTTGGTCATTTGGAGTATGATCGGGACACTTTGGCAAGAGAGTATTTTCGTGATTATGAGGCGGGACTCGATCCTCATATCCCAGAGAACTACTTTAAAAATGATGATGTAAATGAGACGCCCTGTCTTTGTTGGTCTTCATCAGCTGCCCTCTTTTTCAGCAATTGGGTAAACTATGCAGTTTATCAAGAAACCCCTTTTGACTGGAGAAAGGTAGAGGATGATGCGGCTGCATTTGGATATCTATAAGAGGAATTATGACATATTTTGACGCTTTTAAATCAGGGAACTTGGTTTTGCCAAGTGCCCTGCTCTTGCATTTTAAGGAACTCTTTCCTTCCAGCGAAGATTTTCTGGTCTGGCAATTTTTCTATTTACAAAATACCACAGCCCTAGGAGATGTTTCGCCTAGTCAGATTGCTGAAATCATTGGGAAAGAGGTAGCAGATGTCAACCAATCCATTTCTAATTTGACTGAAAATGGTTTGCTACAATATCGGACCATTGAACTAAATGGGGAAATTGAGCTCATTTTTGATGCTAGTTTGGCTTTTGAACGCTTGGATAGCTTGTTGGATAGCCAAACTCCAGCTACAACTGCCCCAAATCCGCAAAATCAATTGAAGGATCTAGTTGAGACTTTTCAGCAGGAATTGGGACGCTTATTAACACCATTTGAAATCGAAGATCTTTCTAAGACAGTCAAAGACGATGGGATCAAGGCGGATTTGATTAAGGAAGCTCTCCGAGAGGCCGTTCTCAATGGCAAGCCAAACTGGAAATATATTCAAGCCATCCTTCGGAATTGGCGTTATGAAGGTATCCAATCTGTGGCCCAAGTGGAAGCTAAACGAGCTGAGAGAGAAGCAAACAATCCTAAACAAGTTCAAGCTTCAGCTGATTTTCTCGATGCCATGAATTTGTGGCAAGATTAGTCGCTTGAAAAATCTTGAAAATTAGAGTAAGGTTTGCAAGCTCTTTATAAATATGATAAAATAATAGAAAATAAAATGAAAAAAGAGGTATGTGAAATGTCACGTAAACCATTTATCGCTGGTAACTGGAAAATGAACAAAAATCCAGAAGAAGCAAAAGCATTCGTTGAAGCCGTTGCCTCAAAACTTCCTTCATCAGACCTTGTTGAAGCAGGTATCGCAGCTCCTGCAGTTGATTTGACAGCTGTTCTTGCTGCTGCTAAAGGTTCAAACCTTAAAGTTGCTGCTCAAAACTGCTACTTTGAAAATGCAGGTGCTTTCACTGGTGAAACTAGCCCACAAGTTTTGAAAGAAATCGGTACAGACTACGTTGTGATCGGTCACTCAGAACGCCGTGACTACTTCCATGAAACTGACGAAGATATCAATAAAAAAGCAAAAGCAATCTTTGCAAACGGTATGCTTCCAATCATCTGTTGTGGTGAGTCACTTGAAACTTACGAAGCTGGTAAAGCAGCTGAATTCGTAGGTGCTCAAGTATCTGCTGCTTTGACTGGATTGACTGCTGAACAAGTTGCTGCATCCGTTATCGCTTATGAGCCAATCTGGGCTATCGGTACTGGTAAATCAGCTTCACAAGACGACGCACAAAAAATGTGTAAAGTTGTTCGTGATGTTGTAGCTGCTGACTTTGGTCAAGAAGTTGCGGACAAAGTTCGTGTTCAATACGGTGGTTCAGTTAAACCTGAAAACGTTGCTTCATACATGGCTTGTCCAGACGTTGACGGTGCCCTTGTTGGTGGTGCGTCACTTGAAGCTGAAAGCTTCTTGGCATTACTTGACTTTGTAAAATAATCTAGCTTATTCCAGACAGACAGTAAAAGTACTAAGTGACTTTGACTGCCTGTCTTATTTTTACTTGGAGCATTCTTGTGAAAGAGGGATTTTGCTAGACTAGGAAAGTTCCTTAGGGAAAGAAAGGCGTGCAGATGCGCGCTCTTTTCTATATCAAAAAGTTATGAAAGGGGGAGTTATGCTCTATATTTGGTCTTATTTGAAAAAATATCCCAAGTGGTTATTCTTGGATTTCTTTGGAGCTATTTTCTTTGTTATCGTTAATCTAGGACTACCGACTGTTCTAGCTCGGATGATTGATGAAGGTGTGAATAAAGAGAATGAACATCAATTGTATTTTTGGGCCGCAATCATGCTGGTGATTATCCTATGTGGAACCTTGGGGCGTATAGTCTTAGCCTACGCTGCTAGTAAGCTGACGACCAATATGGTCAAAGATATGAGGGATGATCTCTATGCCAAATTACAAGAGTATTCTCATCATGAATATGAAAAGATTGGAGTGTCTTCACTGGTTACTCGTATTACCAGTGATGCCTTTGTTCTCATGCAGTTTGCAGAACAGACCTTAAAACTGGGTGTCATCACTCCCATGATGATGCTGTCTAGTATCTTAATGATCTTCCTGACCAGTCCGTCATTAGCCTGGATAGTGGCCTTTGCAGTACCTTTCTTAGCCGTGGTGGTCATTTATGTAGCGGTCAAGACTCGACCATTATCAGAGAAACAGCAGGCTACCTTAGATAAGATAAACCAATATGCCAGGGAAAATCTAATGGGACTCCGTGTCATTCGTGCCTTTGCTCGTGAGGAATTTCAAGAGGAACGTTTTGCAGGACAAAATGCAGTCTATGCAGCCAATTCCAATCGTCTGTTTAAACTAACCGGTTTGACGGAACCCTTGTTTGTTCAGATTATCATTGCCATGATTGTAGCTATTGTCTGGTTTGCTCTGGACCCTATCAAACAAGGAAGCTTGCAAATTGGGGATCTGGTGGCCTTTATCGAATATAGCTTCCACGCCCTCTTGTCCTTCCTTTTCCTATCCAATCTCTTCACCATGTACCCCCGTACAGCCGTTTCGAGTGAACGGTTGAAAGAAGTCATGGATATGCCGATTTCTATTGATCCCAATGAAGGAGGCGTCAGAGAGACAGCAACTCACGGCTATTTGGAATTTGAAAATGTCACCTTTGCTTATCCTGGTGAGACGGAGAACCCGGTTCTACACAATATTTCGTTCTGTGCCAAACCAGGAGAAACCATTGCCTTTATCGGTTCGACCGGATCTGGTAAGTCCTCTCTTGTGCAATTGATTCCTCGTTTTTACGATGTCACGCTTGGGAAAATCAAAGTTGATGGTGTCGATGTTAGGGATTATCGACTTAAGTCTCTTCGTCAAAAGATTGGTTTTATCCCACAAAAGGCCTTACTCTTTACTGGAACTATCGCTGAAAATATCCGCTATGGGAAGGAAGATGCCAGTCACAAGGACCTACATCAGGCAGCAGACGTGGCGCAAGCCAAAGATTTTATTGAAAGTCGAGAAGAAGGCTTTGCGACTCATCTAGCTGAAGGCGGAAGCAATCTTTCTGGAGGACAGAAACAACGCCTATCAATTGCCAGAGCGGTTATAAAGAATCCTGATATCTATATTTTTGATGATTCCTTCTCAGCCTTGGATTATCGCACAGATGCCATTTTACGCCGTCGCCTCAAGGAAGTAACGCAGAATGCTACGGTTCTAATTGTCGCTCAACGTGTCGGAACCATCATGGATGCGGACCAGATCATCGTTCTGGATAAGGGTGAAATCGTGGGTCGTGGTCGACATGAGGAATTGATGGAGACCAATGCCATCTATCGTGAGATTGCTGAGTCGCAGTTGAAAAATGCATCTCTAACAGAAGAATAGGAGGAAATATGAAAACACAATCTAGTTTGGCTCGTTTGTGGAGCTATTTAAAAGCCTACCGTTTTTCTGTCTTCTTTGCAGTTTTTCTAAAAATTTTGAGTGTGGTCATGAGTGTCTTGGAGCCTTTTGTCTTGGGGCTAGCCATTACGGAGTTGACAAAAAATCTCTTAGATATGGCTAATAGTCTTGCAGGGGCTCGTATCAATACTGGCTACATCGGAACGGTTTTAACCATTTACCTCTTTAGAGGGCTCTTGTATGAACTTGGGTCTTATTATTCCAATTATTTCATGACCAATGCGGTCCAGTCCATGACTCAGGATCTACGCAATGAAATGACTGAAAAAATCAATCGTATCCCTGTATCCTTCTTTGACAAACACCAGTTCGGTGATTTGTTGGGGCGCTTTACCAGTGACGTTGAGACAGTGTCCAATGCTCTTCAACAATCTTTTCTCCAAATTGTCAATGCCGTTCTGACAATTATCCTCGTGATGGGAATGGTATTATACTTGAATTTTCAGTTGGCTATAGTGGTTATTCTATCCATTCCAGTGACCTATTTTGGTGCAAAAAGTATCCTGAAACATTCTCAGCCTTATTTTAAAGAGCAGGCGGCTATTTTAGGACGGATGAATGGCTATGTGCAGGAAAATCTTACAGGTTTTAATGTCTTGAAACTCTACGGTCGTGAGGAATCCTCTCATAATGAATTTTCTAAGATTACAGACGACCTCCAACGTGTTGGCTTTAAAGCCAGCTTTATCTCTGGGCTCATGATGCCAGCCCTTCATGTCGTATCAGACTTGACCTATCTGATCGTTGCAGTTCTTGGTGGTTTGCAGGTTATTGCAGGTCGTTTGACAGTAGGGAATATGCAGGCTTTTGTTCAGTATGTCTGGCAGGTTAGCCAGCCTATCCAAAACATTACACAACTTGCGGGTCAAATGCAAAGTGCCAAGTCTTCGTTAGACCGCATCTTCGATATCTTGGATGAGGCAGAGGAAGTCAAGGGAGAAGAACTCGAAATCCCTGAACCCTTAACAGGTCAGGTGACCTTCCAACATGTTGACTTCCAGTATGTTGAAAACAAACCATTGATTCGAGACTTTAATCTAGAAGTTCAACCAGGAGAGATGGTAGCGATTGTTGGTCCGACCGGAGCTGGTAAGACAACCCTGATCAATCTACTCATGCGTTTTTATGATGTTACAGCAGGTGCAATCTTGGTTGACGGGCAGGATATTCGCCACTTGTCACGTAAAGACTACCGCCGTCAATTTGGGATGGTCTTGCAGGATGCTTGGCTTTATGAAGGGACAATCAAAGAAAACCTACGTTTTGGAAATCTTGACGCTAGTGACGAGGAAATTGTAGAAGCTGCCAAAGCAGCAAATGTAGACCACTTTATCCGAACGCTTCCTGGTGGTTACAACATGGAGATGAACCAAGAGTCAAGCAATATTTCCCTCGGGCAAAAACAACTCTTGACCATAGCGCGTTCTCTCCTAGCCAATCCTAAAATTCTCATTTTAGATGAAGCGACTTCCTCTGTTGACACCCGTTTGGAACTCTTGATTCAAAAAGCTATGAAACGCTTGATGAAAGAAAGAACCAGCTTTGTCATCGCTCACCGTCTCTCTACCATTCAAGAAGCAGATAAGATTCTCGTTCTTAAGGATGGGCAGATTATTGAGCAGGGAAATCATGAACGCTTGCTCCAAGAAAAAGGCTTTTATTATGACTTGTACCAAAGCCAATTTTCAAGTAAGTCTGGGGAATCCAGCTAATCAAAACTATCTAGACTATTCTTAAATTATCAGTCTATTACAACTTTTCTCAGATAGTACATTTTACTTGCTATCGTTTTTTGGTAGTAGTATACTTATATTGTAACCACTAAGAAGATGGTTACAAAAAAATGAAAGAGGTAAGAAATATGGTTGAATTGAAAAAAGAAGCAGTAAAAGACGTTACAACATTATCTAAAACAGCGCCAGTAGCATTGGTAAAAACAAAGGAAGTATTGAACCAAGCAGTAGCGGACTTGTATGTGGCTCACATTGCCCTTCACCAAGTACACTGGTATATGCGTGGTCGTGGTTTCCTCGTATGGCATCCAAAAATGGATGAATACATGGACAGCCTTGATGGCTATCTTGACGAAATCAGCGAACGTTTGATCACCCTTGGTGGCAAACCATACTCAACTTTGACAGAATTCCTTCAACACAGTGAAATCGAAGAAGAAGAAGGGGAATTCCGTAACGTTGAAAAAAGTTTGGAACGTGTTCTAGCGATTTATCGCTACCTCATCGCTCTTTTCCAAAAAGCTTTGGATGTAACAGATGAAGAAGGCGATGATGTTACAAACGATATCTTTGTTGGTGCTAAGGCTGAACTTGAGAAAACAGTTTGGATGCTTGCAGCAGAACTTGGACAAGCTCCTGGTTTGTAAAATATAGTTGCTACCCCTTTTATCATGTGGTGCTTGATAAGTGCCCATGACCAATCATCTTTTAAAAGTCATGTAACTGTAAAAAGTTGCATGATTTTTTTGTCTGCTGGACTTAGGACACATTGTCAAAAGTAGGATTTTACGGTATAATAGTTGCTGTTCAATAACATATGAATTTTAAAGAATAATTGTTAGTTTAAGGAGGACTTATGAACAACTTACCAAATTGCCCAAAATGTCATTCAGAATATGTCTACGAAGACGGAAGTCTCTTGGTCTGCCCAGAGTGTGTCTATGAGTGGAATCCTGCAGAAGTTGCAGAAGTAGAAGAAGGTGTTGTTGCTATCGATGCCAATGGAAATAAATTGGCTGACGGAGATACTGTGACCCTTATCAAGGACTTGAAGGTAAAAGGTGCGCCAAAGGATTTGAAACAAGGAACTCGTGTTAAAAATATCCGTATCGTAGAAGGTGACCACAACATCGACTGTAAGATTGATGGTTTTGGAGCCATGAAACTCAAGTCAGAGTTTGTTAAGAAAATCTAACCATGAAACTGAACTACAAATTTATCTTTTATAGTCGTGTACTTTTGTTCTTAGCGGCATTTACAGGAGTTTATTTGGAGATTACCAAGCACGGTGGCTTTGGTATGCTCCTTTACTACACAGTGTTGTCCAATCTTTTGGTAACGATTTTCACGGGTTATCTGCTCCGTGTGATGAGCCGTTCAGGTGAAAATTGGCAAAGTCCGACCTTGCTTCGTCTCAAGGGTGGTGTTACCATGAGTATCATGATTACCTGTGTGATTTACCATTTTATGCTTGCTCCGATTGCGACAGACTTTTATCGTGTGGAAAATTTCCTTTGCCACTATATCGTTCCACTCTGGTTTTTAGCCGACACCCTCTTCTTTGATAAACGGGGTCAATACAGGATCTGGGATCCAGTCTTGTGGACCATCTTACCCTTGGTTTATATGATTTTTGCCTTGTTTAACGGCCTGGTCTTAAAACTCAATATTCCGAATTCCAAGGATAATCCCTTCCCTTATTTCTTTTTAAATGTGAACAAGGGTTGGGACGTGGTTATCAAATGGTGTTTGATCATTTTTGCGGCGTATATGGTTGCAGGATTTATCTTCTACCTAATCAAGCAAATCAAGCGAAAATAGTCTTCCTATTAGGAAAGTTAGGACGGAGTCTCTAGTTCAATCGGGCTCCTTCTTTTCTTGCCATCTTCCTTTTACAAGGATAAACAGTGAGAAATATATAGAAAGAAAATCCATGAAACAATATTTAGAACGGGCTAGTATTTTGGCCCTCTCCCTCGTTTTGATTACCTCCTTTTCCATCTCAAGTGCTCTGCCAGCCATGTTTGACTATTATCAAGGCTACCCCAAAGAACAAATCGAGCTCCTGGTCAGTCTCCCTTCTTTTGGAATCATGATTATGCTGGTTTTAAATGGTTTTTTGGAGCGTTTGCTTCCTGAGCGACTTCAGATTAGTCTGGGACTTCTCATCCTTTCTATCGGGGGGGCAGCCCCTTTCTGGTATCAGGAGTACAACTTTGTCTTTGCGATGCGGATTTTATTTGGCTTGGGTGTTGGGATGATCAATGCCAAGGCCATTTCCATCATTAGCGAACGCTATCATGGAAAGACACGGATCCAGATGTTGGGTCTTCGCGGATCAGCAGAAGTTGTCGGGGCATCGATTTTGACTCTAGTGGTCGGTCAACTCTTATCCTTGGGATGGACAGTGACCTTCTTGGCCTACAGTGCGGGATTTTTAGTATTGATCCTTTATCTGCTCTTTGTCCCTTATGGGAAAGAAAAGAAAGAAACAAAGAAAAAAGAGGCCGAAACAACTCGTTTGACAGGACAGATGAAAGGCTTGATTTTTCTATTGGCTGTCGAAGCAGCAGTTGTTGTCTGCACCAACACAGCTATCACCATCCGTATTCCTAGTCTGATGGTGGAAAGAGGTCTAGGGGATGCCCAGTTATCGAGCTTGGTTTTAAGTATCATGCAGTTGATTGGTATCTTGGCTGGTGTGAGTTTTTCTTTCTTTATCTCTCTGTTTAAAGAAAGATTGCTCCTTTGGTCAGGTATCACCTTTGGATTGGGGCAGATTGTGATTGCCTTGTCTCCGTCATTGGGTGTGATGGTAGTTGGAAGTATTGTGGCAGGTTTTTCTTACAGTGTGGCCTTGACCACTGTCTTTCAGCTTCTTTCTGAAAGAATCCCAGCCAAGCTTCTTAATCAGGCAACATCTTTTGCAGTGCTAGGATGTAGCTTTGGAGCCTTTACGACACCGTTTATTCTTGGGGCGATTGGCTTGGTGACTCAAAACGGTATGTTGGTCTTCACCATTCTAGGCTGCTGGTTGATTGTCACTTCTATCTTTGTTATGTACGCACTTCAAAAGAGAGCTTAGGATTAATTTCCTAAGTTTTTCTTTCTGGGAATTTTGTACCCAGACAATTATTGGTTTTTAAACTTGTTTACACTTTTATTTCCTGATAAAATAGAAGTCATGACAAGATATAAAGCAATCATTTCCTATGATGGTTATGCCTTTGCTGGTTTTCAGCGCCAGCCTCATGCGCGGAGCGTTCAAGAGGAAATCGAAAAAACTTTAACGAGACTGAATAAGGGGCAAGCCATCACTGTACACGGTGCTGGTAGGACGGATAGTGGGGTTCATGCTCTTGGTCAGGTTATTCATTTTGATCTGCCCTATCAGATGGATGAGGAAAAACTCCGTTTTGCTCTAGATACCCAGTCTCCTGAAGATATCGATGTGATTTCAATTGAGCTTGTGGCCGATGATTTTCATTGCCGTTATGCAAAACATAGCAAGACCTATGAGTTTATAGTAGATAGGGGGCGTCCTAAAAATCCGATGCGCCGTCACTATGCTACTCACTTTCCCTATCCCCTCGATGTAGAGCGGATGCAGGAGGCTGTCAAGAAATTAGAAGGAACCCATGATTTCACCGGTTTTACAGCATCTGGAACCAGTGTAGAGGACAAGGTTCGGACCATTACAGAAGCTAGTCTTAGTGTTGATGAGACAGGGCAGTTTTTAATCTTTACCTTCTCAGGAAATGGCTTCTTGTATAAGCAGATTCGTAATATGGTGGGGACTCTTCTCAAAATCGGCAATAACCGCATGCCAGTTGAGCAGATTGACTTGATTTTGGAGAAGAAGGACAGGCAACTTGCAGGTCCAACAGCAGCATCGAATGGCTTGTATTTAAAGGAGATTCGTTATGAAGAATAATCGTATTTTAGCCCTTTCTGGGAATGATATTTTTAGTGGTGGTGGTTTGTCAGCTGATTTGGCTACCTATACCTTGAACGGCTTGCATGGCTTTGTAGCAGTGACTTGTTTGACGGCCTTGACTGAAAAGGGCTTTGAGGTCTTTCCTACGGATGATACTATTTTTCAACATGAGTTGAATAGTTTGCGTGATGTCGAGTTTGCAGGGATTAAGATTGGCCTTCTTCCTACTGTCAGTGTGGCTGATAAGGCCTTGGACTTTATCAAGCAACGTCCTGGAGTGCCGGTGGTATTGGACCCCGTTTTGGTCTGCAAAGAAACGCACGATGTGGCTGTTAGTGAGCTCTGCCAAGAGTTGATTCGTTTTTTCCCTCATGTCAGTGTGATTACGCCAAATCTTCCTGAAGCAGAATTGTTAGCGGGTCAAGAGATCAAAACATTGGAAGATATGAAAGCTGCAGCGCAGAAATTGCATGATTTAGGAGCGCCAGCAGTCATTATCAAGGGAGGCAATCGCCTCAGTCAGGACAAGGCAGTGGATGTCTTTTATGATGGACAAACTTTCATTGTTCTAGAAAACCCAGTCATTCAAGGCCAAAATGCTGGTGCAGGTTGTACCTTTGCCTCAAGCATCGCCAGTCACTTGGTTAAAGGGGATGAACTTTTACCAGCAGTAGAGAGCTCGAAAGCTTTCGTTTACCGTGCTATTGCACAAGCAGATCAATATGGAGTAAGACAATATGAAGCAAACCAAAACAACTAAAATCGCACTTGTATCCCTTCTAACCGCTCTTTCAGTAGTTCTAGGTTATTACTTGAAAATTGGAACGCCAACAGGAATATTGACTCTCTTGGATGCAGGTATTTTCTTTACTGCCTTTTACTTTGGCAGTAAAGAAGGGGCCGTCGTTGGAGGACTAGCAGGATTCCTAATTGACCTTTTATCAGGCTTTCCACAGTGGATGTTCTTTAGCTTGGTAAACCATGGCTTGCAAGGATTTTTTGCAGGTTTTAAAGGGAAATGGCAATGGCTAGGACTTGTCTTGGCTACAATCGTCATGGTAAGTGGCTACGCCTTAGGTTCTACCCTAATGAATGGCTGGTCAGCAGCCTTGCCAGAAATCCTTCCAAACTTCCTACAAAATACCTTGGGGATGGTTGTGGGATTTGTAGTCTTTCAGAGCGTCAAGAAGATAAAATAAAAAAGTCAGCTATTGAAGCTGACTTTTTGCTTGTCTAGGTTTAATCAAAATAAAGCAAGTCTTTGCTGGTGCTGGTAAAGAGGTCAAATCCATCCTTGGTTACAACACCGCAGTCTTCGATACGAACGCCGACTTTACCAGGGATATAGATACCTGGTTCAACAGAGAAGCACATGCCTTCTTCGATGACCATGTCGTTTCCTTCCATGATAGATGGGAATTCGTGGACATCCATACCGATACCGTGACCGAGACGGTGGTTGAAGTACTCACCGTAACCAGCTTTTTCGATGACTTCACGGGCAGCGCGGTCTACTTCATGAGCAGTCACACCAGGTTTGATAAAGTCAAGGGCAGCTTGTTGGGCTTCAAGGGTCAAGTTGTAAATATCTTTCTTGAATTGGTCTGGTTTTCCGACAGCGACTGTACGAGTCATATCTGAGGCGTAGCCATTAACCATGACACCGAGGTCAAAGAGGAGAAGGGCGTCCTTTTCGACCTTGTTTGCACCAGGAATTCCGTGTGGATTTGCAGCATTATCACCAGTCAAGACCATGGTATCAAAACTCATTTCATAGCCTTCACCTTTCATGGCAAAGTCGATTTGTGCAATGATATCTGTCTCAGTTTTATCAAGAGAAATATTGTTAAAACCAACTTTTACAGCTTTATCAGCATAGAGACCTGCAACCATCATTTTTTGCACTTCGTCAGCTGATTTGATGAGGCGCATGCGTTGGATGCGAGGAGTGAGATTTTCAAACTCAGCAGTTTCAAAGACTGTTTTCAAACCATGGTATTTGGTCAAGATGAGATTGTCAAACTCGACTGCCACACGTTTGAAATCAAGCTGTGGAAGAGCATTTTGGATTTTCTTCCATGGGTTTTCAGAGTCCACATAACCAACTACTGAGAAGGAAACAGTGCTACTTGCACGCTCTACTTCAAGGGCTGGAACGAATAGAAGCGGTTCCCGGTCCGCTAGGACAAAGAGGAACATTTGGCGTTCATGTGGATCACTGTAAAAGCCAGTGAGGTAATTAATAGTGACGGGGTCAGATACGACAGCGACGTCTAGTTTTTCTGATTCAAGATATGTTAGGATTTGTTGTAATTTAGACATATGCTACCTTCTTTCTACCCCTCTATTTTGGCAAAAAAAGAGAGAAAATGCAAGGGAGAAGGGTAAAAGAACAGGCAAAAAGAACTCCGACAAGATAGGGGAGTTCTTTGATATAATTTTCCTTAGTTTAAGAAAAGTCAGCCTTGCTTTTCACGTCACTGTATTCTTCAGCGATTTCTTGACTGAGAATATCCTCATAGGCAGGGAGTTGGATGTCCTGACCGTATTTCTTCTTGAGGGAAGTAGTGACTAGGCGATAAGCCAGATTGGCATTACGAGAGAGGATAGGTCCGTGGAAGTAGGAACCAAAGACATTCTTGTAATGAACCCCTTCGCCGACCTTTTCTTCGTTGTTTCCATTTCCATAGACAACCAGTCCCAGTGGTTTTTGGTCATCTGAGAGGAAGGTACGACCCTGGTGATTTTCAAATCCATAGTAGGTTTCATCGAATTCTTCATTGTGAATCTTGATATCACCGATAAAACGGTTATTGGTCTGGTTGAGGGTGTAGTGGCCCATGACACCTAGCCCTTCGATGCGTTTTCCTGAAGCCTCAACATAATATTGCCCCAATAGTTGGAAACCACCGCAGATGGCTAGAACCACACCGTCCTTTTGGATGTAGTTGTCAATGCTCTCTTTTTTAGCAGGAAGGTCTCCAGCGATAATACTTTGTTCAAAGTCTTGGCCACCACCGAAAAAGGCGATATCGTAGTGGTTTTCATCAAAGTCATCATGGAGAGAAACGATGTCAACTGTCACATGAGCCCCCAGCTTTTCAGCCACATACTTGAGCATAAGGATGTTTCCATTGTCTCCATAGGTATTCATGATATTTCCATAGAGGTGGGCGATGTTGAGCTGATAAGGGTAGTTGCCAGCTTTTGAGGAAAGTGAAGTATAAACCATTAGTTCATCTCCTTTCTAACAATCTGACGACTAGCTAGCAGTTCGCGGAATTCCAGCATGGCGGTATAGGTAGCTAGGATATAGGCATGCTTGCAGTCTTGCTTCTCAATGGTTTTGAGAACTTGCTCCAGATTGCTTGTCTCAGTGATTTTATCAGCTGGATAGCCAGTCACCCGAAGACGACGAGCAATTTCAGAATGCCGAACACCGCCAGCGTTGATTTCAGGGATATCCATGTCAGTGATTTGTTCAAAGTCCGCATCCCAGATCCAGCTAGTGTCAATTCCATCTGCATAGTTGGCATTGAGAAGGACAGATAGGCTAAATGGGTAAGGTGCCAGTTTAATCATTTCGATGGCTTGAGTCGCACCGACTGGATTCTTGATGAGGACAAGGGTACATTCCTTATCACCGATATGGAAGGTTTCCTGACGACCGAAGACAGCGCGACTCTTATCAAATCCTTGCTTGATTCGTTGCGAATCTGCGCCGAGAAAGCGAGCGATGGCAACCGCTGCTAGGGCGTTGTAGATGTTGTAAAGTCCACCGATTTGAATGCCGTATTCTTGTCCGTCAATGACAAAGCGGGAGCGATTGTTGGTTAACTCAACCAAGTCGGTCAGACGGTAGTCCAAGCCAGGACGTTTGCAACCACAATTTTCACAGATATAGGCACCCAAGTTAGCATAAGTATTGAGTTCATATTTGAGGATGCCTTGACAGTCAGGGCAGAGAATCCCTTCGGTATTGTAGTGAGCTAGTTGGGCTGGCCCTTTCTCCAAGTCAAAACCAAAATACTGTACAGGATTTGGAATAGCTGGTTTGTAGAAAAGTGGACTGTCACCATTGAGGAGAACAGTAGCCGTAGGCACCTTACGAATGGCATCCAAAATCATGTTATAAGTCGTGTAAATCTCACCATAGCGGTCCATCTGATCACGGAAAATGTTAGTAATGACAAAAAGGCTAGGATGGATGTAGTCACAGATACGAGACAGACTGGCCTCATCAATTTCTAGAACGGCAATGTTTTTCCCAGTTTTAGAGGATTTGGCCGTCAAGAAGGTTGTCGTAATCCCTGTGATCATATTGGCACCGCTTGGATTGGTCAGAACCTGACCATAAACTTCTTTTAAAATGCCGACAGTGAGGGCAGTTGTCAGGGTTTTCCCGTTGGTTCCAGTGATCACGACAATCTCGTAGTTCTTAGCTAGATTTTGTAAAATATCTTTATCAAATTGGAGGGCAAGTTTTCCAGGGAGCGTACTTCCACGACCAAGACGGCTCAAGATGAAGTGAGATGAACGCCCAGCAAGGATGCCCGAAGTAGTTTTTAATTTCATGTTTCTATTATATCATAAAAGAGGGAAAAGACAGATTTGAGATTTCGCAGAAACAAAAACAGCCCGACGAGGGCTGTGAGTGATTAGTTCTGAAACCAAGTTGCGATTGGAAAGTCGTTTTGTTTCAGTTCCAGATTTGTTTTTGTTAGAAGCTGGCCATTTTCTAAAGAATACAATAACAAATGTTGATTAGTTACGACTAATACCTTGCTTTTCAAACTTGTATCGATGTGTATTATCTCTTCGGTAGAGTCAGGTAAATCTTTTCTGACATTGATTAGATAGCTAGATTCATCAGAGAGATTGACAATAGATAAGGCGCAGCGATCATTTCCATCCGCCTCATGTTTTACAATCAAACGATCCTCTTTCGGTGTTTTATAAAGAAGATTTGGATTGTCCTCTGGTAGCGTGATGAAGTGCTTCTCTTTACTAGACAAGTTCATGACAAGTATGCGATTGTCTGGATCTTTGGAGAAAGTTTCTGTATTTCGGGTATAAGCAACACTACTGTAATAATTGTCACCGATTAATTCAGAAGACGTCAACATTTCAACTATCTTGCCTTCGCTTGTCAGAGGCGTGCGAGACAATTCTTTTAGTTGATTATTTTCGTCTAATTCAACTAAATAACCATCGAAGACTAAAGCGGGTCGTTGGCGAGACTCATCATGAAAACCCAGACCGAGGTAGAGGCGATTCCCTCTTCCGTGAAACTGGATTGGAAAAGAAGTGGATTCGGAGAATGTTTTCTGAGTAATCAACTTTCCTGAGATGTCAAACATACTGAGCACCCCATCCTCAGTTGTAGTTTGGCCCGTGTAGAAGAACTTATCTGATACTCCAGCTCCCGAATAAGCATAGAAGGGAGTTGAAGTTTTCCGGATGTCCCCTGTCTGAAAGTCAAGAGATACGATGTTCTGAGTGGATGCCTTCCCTCTGGTATTTCCAGATGAAAAGACGAGATAGCGATTGTCAAACCGTCCCTGAGGAAACCAGAAATTGACATCTTCTGCAATGGAGACGCCTTCAGTCTTTATGAGCTGAAACTGATCGTTTTGCAACTGATAACTTTGAATGGATTTCGAATTAACAAGGTAAAAATCAGCAGCTTGATTGACTGTGAATCGCTGTTTTTGAGGTGAAATCAAGCGAAAAAGTACCCAGCAAAGCAGGAGAAAAATGAAGACTATACTGACACAGAAAACCAGTGTTTTCATAGCCGGATTTTTTCCTTTAAATAGAAAGGAAAAGGGAGAGTGTGTTGGTAGTTTAACTTGCTTTCCCATGTGACTAGCCTCCTTTTTGAACAGAAAATGAAGACAACATCCTACACTTATATTATAAGCTTTTACAGCTAAAAGCACAAATAATCTTGCAAGGAAACTATAGACTGGATAGAAAAAGACAAACATCGAAATAGATGCTTGTCTTGTGGAGAATATCTGAAAACTTAAATCGCAAACAAGTCATTCAAGTTCTCAGCCAAGGTTGGGTGAGTGAAGATTTGTTTTGTGAAGTAAGTGTAAGGAATTTTGTTGTCCATGGCAACAGTGATGATGTTGATGATTTCTTGAGAACCTTCTGAGAAGATGCTTGCACCGAGGATCTCTTTAGTTTCAGTGTTGACAACAGCTTTGAAAGCACCGCGAAGATCGCCATTTACATGACCACGAGGCATCGCAGCAACAGGGATTTCCTTAACAGCGTATGGAAGTTTCAAATCAGCTGCTTGGCTTTCAGTCAAACCAACTTGTGAAAGTGCAGGTGTGATGAACATGGTGTTTGGTACATTGAGACGGTCTTCAAGAGTGTAGCTGCCATCTCCAGCAAGATAGCTGTAAACAACACGGAAGTCATCAAGTGAAATGTAGGTAAATTGAGGTCCACCATTGACGTCTCCAACTGCAAAGACACCAGGAACGTTTGTTTGACAATGTTTGTCTACTTTGATAGCACCACGCTCTGTTAGTTCAATATCAGTATTCTCAAGTTGAAGTGGTTCTACGTTTGGTTTACGTCCAGTTGCGTAGAGAAGGGCATCGAAACGGTAAGTTTCATTTTCAGTTACGATAAGGACTTGATCACCGTCGTTTTTGATTTCAGTAGTACGGATGTTTTGAAGTAATTCAATGCCGTCTTCTTCCATATATTGTTTAGCAAGAGCTGCGATGGAAGGTTCTGCACGAGGAAGGAATGTATCCAAGGCATCTAGGACTGTGACCTTGCTACCAAGTTTGTTGTAGAGTTCTGCAAATTCAAGACCGATGTTTCCGCCACCAAGAACTCCCAGTTTTTCAGGCAATTTATCCAAGTTTTGGATACCTGTTGAGTCAAAGACGTTTTTGCTTGTAGCAAGTCCAGGGATTGGCAAGACGTTTGAAACGGCACCAGTATTGATAACGATAGTTTCAGCAGTCAGTTCTTGTTTTTCATCACCAGCTTGGATTTCGATGACCTTGTTTGAAAGGAAGTGAGCTTCCGCATCAAAGATATCTACACCTGTACCAGCAACAGTAGCATAGTTTTTACCATTGAGGCGACTTGTGATAGTATTTTTGGTAGCAATGACTTCTTCAAAAGACAAATCTTTCTCAGCAGCAACTAGCAAGGTTTTAGTCGGGATACAACCGATGTTGATACAAGTTCCGCCGTACATAGCCTTACTACGTTCGATAAGGGCAACTTTTTTACCAGCTGAAGCTAGTTTACCAGCCAGTGTTTTCCCAGCTTTACCGAATCCAATAACGATTAAATCATAAGTTAGCATTTTTAGTTCCTCCTATTTGCTTTCATTCTAGCACAAGAAAAAAACTTTTGCACAATTCTGCTACGGGAGAAACGAACCATATAAGTATGTATTTATATTTGTGGAAAATCGTTTACATGATTTTCCTTAAGGATTCTACTATCTTTTGCCCCGCTCTTGTGTTATACTAGATAGGTTGCAAAGAAACTCGTACTTTTCTTTCGTGGAAAAGAAGCAACACGGTATCTCATTTTTTAAGAAGATACATCATGAAAAGAAAAGTATATACTAAGCGCTATAGGATGGCTTCGCACCATCTTTAGAAAGAAGAAAAACGTGAAATTTAATGAATTTAACTTGTCTGCTGATTTGCTAGCAGAGATTGAAAAAGCTGGATTTGTAGAAGCAAGTCCTATCCAAGAGCAAACTATTCCTTTGGCTCTTGAGGGAAAAGACGTTATCGGTCAAGCTCAGACTGGTACAGGGAAAACTGCAGCCTTTGGCTTGCCAACCCTTGAAAAAATCCGTACAGAAGAAGCGACTATCCAAGCCTTGGTTATCGCTCCAACTCGTGAACTCGCTGTCCAAAGTCAAGAGGAACTTTTCCGATTTGGTCGTAGCAAGGGAGTGAAAGTTCGCTCAGTTTACGGTGGTTCAAGCATTGAAAAACAAATCAAAGCCCTTAAATCTGGTGCCCATATCGTTGTAGGAACACCGGGCCGTCTTTTGGACTTGATCAAACGCAAGGCTTTGAAATTGCACGATATTGAAACCCTCATCCTTGATGAAGCGGATGAAATGCTCAACATGGGCTTTCTTGAAGACATCGAAGCTATTATCTCGCGTGTCCCTGAAAGTCGTCAAACCTTACTCTTTTCAGCAACCATGCCTGAAGCCATCAAACGTATCGGCGTTCAGTTTATGAAAGAGCCTGAGCATGTCAAGATTGCTGCTAAAGAATTGACAACAGAACTGGTGGACCAGTACTATATCCGTGTCAAGGAACAAGAAAAATTTGACACTATGACGCGTCTGATGGATGTAGAACAACCTGAACTTTCTATTGTATTTGGTCGTACCAAACGCCGTGTGGATGAATTGACTCGTGGACTGAAGATTCGTGGCTTCCGTGCAGAAGGCATTCATGGTGATTTGGACCAAAACAAACGTCTGCGTGTCCTTCGTGATTTTAAAAATGGAAATCTTGATGTTCTGGTTGCGACAGACGTGGCAGCACGTGGTTTGGATATCTCGGGTGTGACCCACGTCTACAACTACGATATTCCACAAGATCCTGAAAGTTATGTTCACCGTATCGGCCGTACAGGCCGTGCTGGTAAGTCAGGTCAATCTATTACCTTTGTTTCTCCAAATGAAATGGGCTACCTTCAAATTATTGAAAACTTGACTAAGAAACGCATGAAAGGATTGAAACCAGCGACAGCAGAAGAAGCCTTCCAAGCTAAGAAACAAGTAGCGCTCAAGAAAATCGAACGAGACTTCGCGGACGAATCCATTCGTGGGAACTTTGAGAAATTTGCTAAAGATGCTCGTAAGTTAGCTGCAGAATTTAGTCCAGAAGAATTGGCTATGTATATCTTGAGTATGACAGTCCAAGATCCAGACAGCCTTCCAGAAGTTGAGATTGCACGTGAAAAACCACTGCCATTTAAACCATCAGGTAATGGCTTTGGTGGCAAAGGCAAGGGAGGTCGAGGAGGCCGTCGTGGAGATGACCGCCGAGACCGTGATCGCCGTGGCAATGGTCGCCGTGATGATTTCAAGAAAGGCAGTCGTGGGAACGATCGTTTTGATAAAGACAGACGGTACCGTAATAAAGACAATAAAAAACCTCGCAACACTTCAAGCGAAAAGAAAACCGGCTTTGTTATTCGTAACAAAGGGGACAAATAGAAAAAAGCGATTCACACTGTGAATCGCTTTTATATATAAGGAGACCGATAGTAAAAGAAGATGGTGATAGTAAAGGATAGGTGAAACGGAAAGGGATTTACCATGTCATCTTCTTATAATGTTATAATATCAAAAATAAAATAGGATGTCAATAAAAAATCGCTTTTTTTCTAAAATATTTTTGCTGTTCAAAATTGCAATTAAATAAGCAATTTTCAGATAATTATTGTAATAAAGACTTTTCTATGTTATAATGGAAGCGATTATATGCGAGGTAAAAAATGGCACATTTATTAGAAAAAACAAGAAAAATCACGTCTATTCTAAAGCGCTCTGAGGAGCAACTCCAAGATGAACTTCCTTACAATGCGATCACACGCCAGTTAGCTGATATTATTGACTGTAACGCTTGTATTGTGAATAACAAGGGACGTCTCTTGGGTTACTTTATGCGTTATAAGACCAATAATGACCGTGTAGAACAGTTCTTCCAAACCAAAACCTTCCCTGACGTCTATGTACAAGGGGCAAACATGATCTATGATACGGAAGCCAATCTTCCTGTTGAACATGATTTGACCATTTTCCCTGTAGAGAGTCGTGCGGACTTTCCAGATGGTTTGACGACCATCGCTCCGATTCATGTATCAGGGATTCGTTTGGGTTCCTTGATTATTTGGCGCAATGATAAGAAGTTTGAAGATGAAGATTTGATTCTTGTCGAGATTGCGAGCACGGTAGTAGGGATTCAACTGTTGAACTTCCAACGTGAAGAAGATGAGAAAAATATTCGCCGTCGTACGGCTGTTACCATGGCGGTTAATACCCTCTCCTATTCAGAACTTCGTGCCGTATCAGCTATTTTAGCTGAATTGGATGGAAATGAAGGGCAGCTGACTGCATCAGTTATTGCAGATCGTATTGGCATCACGCGCTCAGTGATTGTCAATGCGCTTCGGAAATTGGAGTCTGCGGGAATTATTGAGAGTCGTTCATTAGGAATGAAGGGGACTTATCTCAAAGTTCTAATTGGTGATATTTTTGAGGAAGTGAAAAAGAGGGACTACTAATGGCAAAGGCTTTAATCTCGATTGACTATACAGAGGATTTCGTAGCAGACCATGGAAAGCTAACTGCTGGAGCACCTGCTCAAGCAATATCAAAAGCCATTGATCAGGTAACTAGATTAGCTTTTGATCGTGGAGACTATGTCTTTTTTACCATTGATGCTCATGAAGAGAAGGATACATTCCACCCAGAAAGCAAGCTCTTTCCACCGCACAACATCATCGGAACTAGTGGACGTAACCTTTATGGCCCCCTAGCTGATTTTTATGCTGAGCATGAGGCGGATAGTCGTGTCTTTTGGATGGACAAGCGTCACTATTCAGCTTTTTCAGGAACGGACTTAGATATCCGTTTGCGGGAACGTCGGGTTGATACTGTTATCTTAACAGGTGTTTTGACGGACATTTGCATCCTTCATACGGCTATTGATGCTTATAATTTAGGTTATCAAATTGAGATTGTTAAGCCTGCAGTTGCCTCTATCTGGCCAGAAAATCATCAGTTTGCTCTTGGGCATTTTAAGAACACATTGGGAGTAAAATTACTGGATGAAAACCTTGCTGAAATTGAACAATAAGCCTGTTGGAAAAATGAAAAAAATCTGAAAAAAGTGTTGACAAAGATTTTGAAAGTTGATATACTAGTAAAGTAATCGACGCGGGGATGGCGGAATTGGCAGACGCGCAGGACTAAGGATCCTGTGACCGCTTTAGGTCGTGAGGGTTCAAGTCCCTCTCTCCGCATAGGGTAAGAGTTAGCTTTAGCTAGCTCTTTTTGTTTTTACAAAGAAGACTAGAGTCCACGTTTCCTATATCGAAAAATATTGGCATCAAGAACAGTCATTGTATCAGAAAATTTAAACTGAGTTTTCCATTTCATCCTATCAAGAATTTCTTCAAACACAAGTCAGAAGATGAAGAACTTAGGAGATGGAAAAATACTAATCAGAAAGATGTGACTATCATTTTTAGAATGAAGTAGATTTTTGATTGGTACTATACATCCTTATATAAGAAGGAAAGTTAGAAGTTGCTAGCTTTCTTCATTTTTTCAAAAAATAAATCAAAAAGTTTTTTCGATTTCATAAACATTTCATATTTGAATTTTATAATAGTCTTACAAATATGGAGGTGACAAATGAATCCAATCCAAAGAGCTTGGGCTTATGTCAGCAGAAAACGACTGAGAAGTTTTATTTTATTTCTGATTTTATTTGTCCTTTTAGCAGGAATTTCAGCCTGTTTGACTCTGATGAAGTCCAACAAAACAGTAGAAAGCAATCTTTACAAATCACTCAATACTTCATTTTCTATCAAAAAGATAGAAAATGGACAGACCTTCAAGTTGTCGGACCTAGCATCAGTTAGCAAGATTAAGGGACTGGAAAATGTCTCTCCTGAACTCGAGACAGTCGCAAAACTAAAAGACAAGGAAGCAGTGAGTGGTGAGCAGAGCGTCGAACGTGATGACTTGTCAGCTGCGGACAAGAATTTGGTTAGCTTAACGGCTCTTGAGGATTCATCCAAGGATGTTACCTTTACTAGTTCGGCTTTCAATCTAAAAGAAGGCCGACACCTTCAAAAAGGGGATTCCAAGAAAATCCTGATCCACGAAGAGTTGGCTAAGAAGAACGGTCTTTCGCTTCATGACAAGATTCGCTTGGATGCTGGACAGTCAGAATCTGGAAAAGGACAGACAGTTGAGTTTGAAATTGTCGGCATCTTTTCTGGTAAAAAACAAGAGAAATTTACAGGCTTGTCTTCTGATTTCAGTGAAAACCAAGTCTTTACAGACTATGAAAGTAGCCAAACCCTTTTGGGAAATAGTGAACCGCAAGTCAGTGCAGCGCGCTTCTATGTAGAAAATCCTAAGGAAATGGACGGACTCATGAAGCAAGTGGAAAACTTGGCCTTGGAAAATCAAGGCTATCAAGTAGAGAAGGAAAACAAGGCCTTTGAACAAATCAAAGACTCAGTTGCAACCTTCCAAACCTTCCTCACCATCTTCCTTTACGGGATGTTGATAGCTGGAGCAGGAGCCTTAATTTTGGTCTTGTCTCTCTGGTTGAGAGAAAGGGTCTACGAAGTGGGGATTCTTCTGGCACTCGGAAAAGGCAAGAGTTCGATTTTCCTACAATTCTGTTTAGAGGTAGTTTTGGTATCTCTCGGAGCTTTGCTTCCATCCCTTATCGCTGGAAATGCCATTACATCCTATCTGCTCCAAACTGTCCTAGCCAGTGGAGATCAGGCAAGCTTACAGGACACGCTGGCCAAAGCAAGCGGTCTATCAACTAGTCTCCTATCCTTTGCAGAATCCTATGTCTTTCTGCTCTTGATTGGTTGCTTGTCTGTAGCTCTTTGTTTCCTATTCTTATTTAGAAAATCGCCTAAGGAAATTTTATCATCTATTAGTTAAGAAGGAGAAATCATGACTTTATTACAATTGCAAGATGTTACCTACCGTTATAAGAACACTGCTGAGGCAGTTTTATATCAGATCAAGTATAATTTTGAACCCGGAAAATTTTATAGTATCATTGGTGAGTCAGGAGCAGGAAAATCCACTCTCTTGTCCCTACTTGCGGGTCTAGATAGTCCTGTCGAAGGTTCTATTCTTTTCCAAGGAGAGGACATTCGGAATAAGGGATATTCTTATCATCGCATGCATCATATTTCCCTGGTCTTTCAAAATTATAACTTGATAGATTATCTTTCTCCGCTGGAAAATATCCGCTTGGTCAACAAAAAAGCAAGCAAGGATACACTTCTTGAGCTTGGTTTGGATGAAAGTCAGATCAAGCGGAACGTTCTCCAGTTATCAGGTGGTCAACAGCAACGTGTTGCTATTGCTCGCAGTTTGGTCTCAGAAGCTCCAGTTATTCTAGCTGATGAGCCAACAGGAAATCTGGACCCTAAAACTGCTGGAGATATTATCGAACTGCTCAAATCACTTGCCGAGAAAACAGGTAAATGTGTCATCGTCGTTACGCACAGTAAAGAAGTGGCGCAAGCGTCAGATATTACACTTGAATTGAAGAATAAGAAACTGACTGAAATATAGAATCTAGTTATTAAACTTTAAAATAGTATTAGTTGGTAACCAGATACGTGTAAAGTAATAATAAACGAAGTGAGTCTTTAACAACTATTTCCCGCAGTAGTGATAGCCTAGATAATAACAAAGTTATTATCTAGGCCGGAATTTTTGAGACATATGGCTCAAAAATTAGGGATGAAATTCCTACAGGAAGTTGCTCCCGTCCACACAATCTAAGGGAAATAGTAAAAAAATAATTTATATAAGTTATAAGACATTGAAATAGAACAAAATCTAGAAAGGGAACCTATGTTACACAACGCATTTGCCTATGTTACAAGGAAGTTTTTCAAATCGATTGTTATCTTCCTGATTATTCTCCTCATGGCGAGCTTGAGTTTGGTCGGCTTGTCGATCAAGGGAGCTACTGCCAAGGCTTCTCAGGAGACTTTTAAAAATATCACCAATAGCTTCTCCATGCAAATCAATCGTCGCGTCAATCAAGGGACGCCACGTGGTTCTGGGAATATCAAGGGTGAGGATATCAAAAAAATCACCGAAAACAAGGCCATCGAGTCTTATGTTAAACGTATCAATGCTATCGGAGATTTGACTGGATATGACCTTATTGAAACGCCAGAAACCAAGAAAAATCTCACTGCAGACCGTGCCAAACGGTTTGGAAGCAGTTTGATGATTACAGGTGTCAATGACTCCTCAAAAGAAGATAAGTTTGTCTCTGGATCATATAAGCTGGTTGAAGGTGAACACCTAACCAACGACGACAAGGACAAGATCCTCTTGCATAAGGACTTGGCAGCTAAACACGGTTGGAAAGTCGGAGATAAGGTCAAACTAGACTCCAATATCTACGATGCAGACAATGAAAAAGGAGCCAAGGAAACAGTTGAAGTGACAATCAAGGGACTCTTTGATGGTCACAATAAGTCAGCAGTAACCTACTCACAAGAACTCTATGAAAACACAGCTATCACAGATATTCACACTGCTGCAAAACTTTATGGATACACAGAAGACACAGCTATTTATGGGGACGCAACCTTCTTTGTAACAGCGGACAAGAATTTGGATGATGTCATGAAAGAGTTGAATGGTATCAGTGGTATCAACTGGAAGAGCTACACACTTGTGAAGAGCTCCTCTAACTACCCAGCTCTAGAGCAATCCATTTCTGGTATGTACAAAATGGCCAACCTCCTCTTCTGGGGTAGCTTGAGCTTCTCAGTTCTTCTCCTTGCGCTCTTGCTTAGTCTTTGGATCAACGCCCGTCGCAAGGAAGTGGGCATTCTCCTCTCTATCGGTCTCAAGCAGGCAAGTATCTTGGGGCAATTCATCACCGAATCGATCTTGATTGCCATCCCTGCTCTCGTTTCAGCTTACTTCCTAGCCAACTATACAGCTCGTGCCATCGGAAATACTGTCCTAGCCAATGTCACTTCAGGTGTTGCCAAGCAAGCCAGCAAGGCAGCTCAAGCCTCTAATCTTGGTGGTGGTGCAGAAGTAGACGGCTTTAGCAAGACCTTGTCGAGCCTAGATATTTCTATTCAGACATCAGACTTTATCATCGTCTTTGTTCTTGCTTTGGTTCTAGTCGTTCTTGTTATGGCGCTTGCTTCAAGCAATCTCCTTAGAAAACAACCAAAAGAACTCTTGCTCGATAGCGAATAAAAAACTTGCTACCTATTCTCCCCTAAATGGGGTATAATATAGGTAGCATTTTTATCTATTTCATCTTGATAAGGACTCTTCCTATCAGGATGAAACAGAGAAGATTTACAAGAAATTTAAAGGAATGTGAAACGTTTTTCTATGAAAATTTTAATTGTAGAAGATGAAGAGATGATCCGTGAGGGGATCAGTGACTATTTGACGGATTGTGGTTATGAAACCATTGAAGCAGCAGATGGTCAGGAAGCCCTAGAACAATTTTCCAGCTATGAAGTAGCCTTAGTTTTACTGGATATCCAGATGCCCAAACTCAATGGTTTAGAAGTCCTAGCTGAGATTCGTAAGACCAGTCAGGTTCCTGTTTTGATGCTAACTGCCTTTCAGGATGAGGAATACAAGATGAGTGCCTTTGCTTCGCTAGCAGATGGATATCTGGAAAAACCCTTCTCCCTCTCCCTCTTAAAAGTGAGGGTGGACGCGATTTTCAAGCGCTACTACGATACGGGACGAATCTTCTCCTACAAGGACACCAAGGTGGACTTTGAGAGCTACAGTGCAAGCCTAGCAGGCGAGGAAGTGGCTATCAATGCCAAAGAGCTGGAAATTTTGGACTATCTGGTGAAAAATGAAGGACGAGCCTTGACTCGATCTCAGATAATCGATGCCGTTTGGAAGGTGACTGATGAGGTTCCCTTTGACCGTGTTATTGATGTTTATATCAAGGAACTGCGGAAAAAGCTAGACTTGGATTGTATCCTCACTGTGCGTAATGTTGGTTATAAATTGGAGCGAAAATGAAACGAACAGGTTTATTTACAAAGATATTTATCTATACCTTCTCGATTTTTAGTGTTCTGGTGATTTGTCTTCATTTAGCTATTTATTTTCTCTTTCCCTCAACTTATCTGAGTCATCGTCAGGAAACCATTGGTCAGAAAGCGACAGCCATTTCCCAGTCCCTAGAAGGAAAGGATAGGCAAAGTATCGAGCAAGTGTTAGACTTGTATTCCCAGACTAGTGATATCAAGGGGGCCGTCAAGGGAGAGATGACAGAGGACAAGTTAGAAGTCAAGGACAATCTTCCTCTGGACACAGACCGCCAGACCACCTCTCTCTTTATCGAGGAGCGTGAGGTGAGAACGCAGGATGGTAGTACCATGACTCTGCAATTTCTAGCTTCCATGGACTTGCAAAAGGAAGCAGAGCAGATCAGTCTCCAGTTTCTTCCTTATACCTTGCTGGCATCCTTTCTGATTTCTCTTTTGGTGGCCTACATCTATGCTCGGACCATTGTTGCCCCGATTTTGGAAATCAAGCGGGTGACCCGTCGGATGATGGATTTGGATGCCCAAGTGCGATTGCGTGTGGATTCTAAGGATGAGATAGGTGATCTCAAGGAACAAATCAATAGCCTTTACCAGCACCTTTTGACTGTTATTGCGGACTTGCATGACAAGAATGAAGCTATTCTCCAGCTGGAAAAGATGAAGGTTGAGTTCCTACGAGGGGCTTCTCATGAACTGAAAACACCACTGGCCAGCTTGAAAATCCTAATCGAAAATATGAAAGAAAATATCGGCCGTTATAAGGATAGAGACCACTATCTGGGAGTTGCCTTGGGGATTGTGGATGACCTCAGTCACCACGTTCTCCAGATATTGTCTCTTTCTTCTGTTCAGGAATTGCGAGACGAGAAAGAAGAGATTGACCTCCTTCAGATGACGCAAACTCTGGTTAAGGATTATACTTTACTCGCCAAGGATAGAGAACTTCAGGTAGACATTAGCCTAACCCATCAGCAGGCTTACATAAACCCATCTGTCATGAAATTAATCCTATCGAATCTCATCAGCAATGCTATCAAGCACTCCACTCCAGGTGGCTTAGTCCGCATTGGCGAGAGAGAAGGGGAACTCTATATCGAGAATAGCTGTAGTCCTGAAGAACAAGAAAAATTGGCCCAGTCTTTTTCTGAAAATGCTAGTCGCAAGGCCAAGGGTTCAGGAATGGGGCTCTTTGTGGTCAAAAGTTTATTAGAACATGAGAAATTACCTTATCATTTTGAGATGCAAGATGATCACTTGACCTTCTTCATACGTTATCCCAAAGTCACTCACGACTAAGGAAAAGAAAGGGTTTACATAGATTGGATTGGAAGAAATTCAATCTAAAGTATGGGAAAAACTAGCTTTTTTTATCAAAAAGTGATAAAATGAACAATGTAAATGGGATGTCCCAAAAAATATATAGGAGGCCTGACAAATGGCAATCGTTTCAGCAGAAAAATTTGTCCAAGCAGCTCGTGACAACGGTTATGCAGTTGGTGGATTTAACACAAACAACCTTGAGTGGACTCAAGCTATCTTGCGCGCAGCAGAAGCTAAAAAAGCTCCAGTTTTGATCCAAACTTCAATGGGTGCTGCTAAATACATGGGTGGTTACAAAGTTGCTCGCAACTTGATCGCTAACCTTGTTGAGTCAATGGGTATCACTGTACCAGTAGCTATCCACCTGGACCACGGTCACTACGAAGATGCACTTGAGTGTATCGAAGTTGGTTACACTTCAATCATGTTTGACGGTTCACACCTTCCAGTTGAAGAAAACCTTAAATTGGCTAAAGATGTTGTTGAAAAAGCACACGCTAAAGGTATCTCAGTAGAAGCTGAAGTTGGTACTATCGGTGGTGAAGAAGACGGAATCATTGGTGATGGCGAATTGGCTCCAATTGAAGATGCTAAAGCAATGGTTGCAACTGGTATTGACTTCTTGGCAGCTGGTATCGGTAACATCCACGGTCCTTACCCAGCAAACTGGAAAGGTCTTCACCTTGATCACTTGCAAAAATTGACAGAAGCAGTTCCAGGCTTCCCAATCGTATTGCATGGTGGTTCAGGTATTCCTGATGACCAAATCCAAGCAGCTATCAAACTTGGTGTTGCGAAAGTTAACGTTAACACTGAATGCCAAATTGCATTCGCTAACGCAACTCGTAAATTTGCTCGTGACTATGAAGCAAACGAAGCAGAATACGACAAGAAGAAACTCTTCGACCCACGTAAATTCTTGGCTGACGGTGTAAAAGCTATCCAAGCATCAGTTGAAGAACGTATCGACGTATTCGGTTCAGAAGGCAAAGCTTAATCTAGCTGAACAATACAGATGAAACCTGCCCATTGGGCAGGTTTTTTTGGTGTTCTAGGGAAATTATCAAACCAGAATTTTTGATTAAAACTATTATTTTAAGAGAGAAATTTTCAATTTCATAAACTTCAGGCAAACGCTTGCATTCCGTTTTTTATTGGACTATAATAGGTTGGTATAAAGCCTTCTGTAATAATATTGAGAAGGTGTAGAAAGTAAGGATTTAGATATTTGTAGTCAAAAATACAATGTTGCTATTCCTTGCGATAGGGAGAGATTTATGGCAATGATAGAAGTGGAACATCTTCAGAAAAATTTTGTGAAGACAGTGAAGGAACCGGGGTTGAAGGGAGCTTTGCGCTCCTTTATTCATCCTGAAAAACAGACCTTTGAAGCGGTCAAGAATTTAACCTTTGAGGTTCCCAAGGGGCAGATTTTAGGATTTATCGGGGCAAATGGTGCTGGGAAGTCGACAACCATCAAAATGCTGACAGGAATTTTGAAACCGACATCTGGTTTTTGTCGGATTAATGGAAAGATTCCGCAGGACAATCGCCAAGATTATGTCAAGGATATTGGAGTGGTCTTCGGACAACGCACCCAGTTATGGTGGGATTTGGCTCTACAAGAGACCTACACGGTCTTGAAAGAGATTTACGATGTGCCAGACTCGCTCTTTCATAAGCGTATGGACTTTTTGAATGAAGTCTTGGATTTGAAGGAATTTATCAAGGATCCCGTGCGAACTCTTTCGCTGGGTCAACGGATGCGGGCGGATATTGCGGCTTCTTTACTCCACAATCCTAAAGTTCTCTTTTTAGATGAACCGACCATTGGTTTGGACGTTTCTGTCAAGGATAATATTCGTCGGGCTATCAGCCAAATCAATCAGGAGGAAGAGACAACCATTCTCTTGACCACTCACGACCTGAGTGATATTGAGCAGCTCTGTGATCGAATTTTTATGATTGACAAGGGGCAGGAGATTTTTGATGGAACGGTTAGCCAGCTCAAGGAAACCTTTGGCAAGATGAAGACTCTTTCCTTTGAACTGCTACCAGGTCAAAGTCATCTCCTTTCTCACTATGAAGGCTTTTCGGATATGACCATTGATAGACAAGGAAACAGCCTCAATATTGAATTCGATAGTTCCCGCTACCAGTCGGCTGATATTATCAAGCAAACCCTGTCTGATTTTGAAATCCGCGATTTGAAGATGATGGATACGGATATCGAGGATATTATCCGTCGCTTCTATCGAAAGGAGCTCTAAGATGGTCAAATTGTGGAGACGTTATAAACCCTTTATCAATGCAGGTGTTCAGGAGTTGATTAGCTATCGAGTCAACTTTATTCTCTATCGGATTGGCGATGTCATGGGGGCTTTTGTCGCTTTTTATCTCTGGAAGGCTGTCTTTGATTCTTCGCAAGAGTCTTTGATTCAGGGCTTTAGTATGGCAGATATCACCCTCTACATCATCATGAGTTTTGTGACTAATCTTCTGACCAGGTCGGATTCTTCCTTTATGATTGGTGATGAGGTCAAGGATGGTTCCATTATCATGCGTTTGTTGCGACCGGTGCATTTTGCGGCCTCTTACCTTTTCACCGAGCTTGGCTCCAAGTGGTTGATTTTTATCTCTGTTGGACTGCCATTTTTAAGTGTGATTGTCTTGATGAAAATCTTATCGGGGCAAGGGATTGTAGAAGTGCTGGGCCTAACTGTACTTTATCTTTTTAGCTTGACGCTGGCTTATCTGATTAACTTTTTCTTTAATATTTGCTTTGGATTTTCAGCCTTTGTATTTAAAAATTTATGGGGTTCCAATCTCCTCAAGACTTCAATAGTGGCATTTATGTCTGGAAGTCTGATTCCCTTGGCTTTCTTTCCAAAGATCGTATCAGATATTCTGTCCTTCTTGCCTTTTTCATCCTTGATTTATACTCCAGTTATGATTGTTGTTGGAAAATACGATGCAAGTCAGATTCTTCAAGCACTCTTGCTACAGTTCTTCTGGCTCATAGTGATGGTGGGCTTGTCTCAGTTGATATGGAAACGAGTCCAGTCATTCATCACCATTCAAGGAGGTTAGTATGAAAAAATATCAACGCATGCATTTGATTTTTATCAGACAATACATCAAGCAAATCATGGAATACAAGGTTGATTTTGTGGTTGGTGTCTTGGGAGTTTTTCTGACTCAAGGCCTGAACCTCTTGTTTCTCAATGTACTCTTTCAACACATTCCTTCCTTAGAAGGATGGACCTTTCAGGAGATTGCCTTTATCTATGGATTTTCCTTGATTCCCAAGGGACTGGACCATCTCTTTTTTGACAATCTCTGGGCACTAGGTCAACGACTAGTCCGAAAAGGGGAGCTTGACAAGTATCTAACGCGTCCTATCAATCCTCTTTTTCATATTCTGGTTGAGACCTTTCAGATTGATGCCCTGGGCGAACTATTGGTCGGTGGAATTTTACTAGCGACAACGGTATCTAGTATTGCTTGGACACTTCCCAAATTCCTGCTTTTCCTAGTTTGTATTCCTTTTGCGACCTTGATCTATACTTCCTTGAAAATTGCGACAGCCAGTATCGCTTTTTGGACCAAGCAGTCAGGAGCTATGATCTACATTTTCTATATGTTCAATGATTTTGCCAAGTACCCGATTTCTATTTACAATTCGCTTCTTCGTTGGTTGATTAGCTTTATCATCCCTTTCGCCTTTACGGCCTACTATCCTGCCAGCTATTTCTTGCAGGACAAAGACGGGCTCTTTAACATTGGTGGGTTAATTGTGATTTCTATTGTTTTCTTTGTCATTTCATTGAAACTATGGGACAGGGGCTTGGGTGCCTACGAAAGTGCGGGTTCGTAAAAGGAAGAAACTCAAAGCCTTGTCTCAGGACAGGCTTTTCTAATGGTGATGAAAATTTCTTGACATCTATTCTCAGAGTGCTATACTAAAAGGGTAATCGCCGATTTAGCTCAGTTGGTAGAGCAACGCACTCGTAAGGCGTAGGTCACAGGTTCAAGCCCTGCAATCGGCAGAATCAAGAAGCCCAAATGGGCTTCTTTTTCTTTTATCACTACTATTCAACCACTTAGACAGAGATATTGGCCAGATAGGCAAAAAGGTTTGTTCTTGAAAAATTCCTCTGCTATAATGGTTCATGTAAGGGATATGAGGGGTCAGTATCAGACAACTCAAGAACCCAAAAAAGAAAATGGAGACAAAAAATGAAAAAATTATTGGGACTTGTATTTTTAGTAGCAGCAGCGCTAGTATTGTATTTCGGATCTGTTGGATGGCCAAGCTTGGATGTCAACCTCTGGTCTCTCATTCCGGTAGGATTGTTCCTCTATTTCACATTAGAAAACTTTTTGAAAAAAGACTACAAGGCTAGTCTGATGTGCTTTATCATTGCCTTTATCATTGCAAATACTATTTTTGATCTGTTGCCAATTTCAAGTGGTTTGGTGATTGGTGCCGGTGTGCTAGCTTGTGTAGGACTTGGTTACCTCTTTCCTGATAAAGATAAAAAAGAAGGAAAATAAAAAGTCTCGAGATTTCTCGAGACTTTTTTTACTGACCAGCGTAATATTTTTGGATCCCTTTTACGATGCCTGCGACCAGTTTATCTTGGTAGTGGCTATCTCTGATTTGTTGGTTTTCGGTGAAATTATCCATATAACCAAGTTCAAGGAGAACGGCTGGTTTTGCTGTTTCACGTAGGACGGCAAAACTTCTTTCTAACAGACCAGCATCCTTAGCCCCTGTTTCGGCTAAGAGAGAGGAGTGGATAGCAGCGGCGAGGCGTCTGCTTTCACTCATACGATCAGGGTGATTGTGCCAGTATTTATTAATCTTACTTGGGTAATCAGGTTCATCGCTATAGGAGTAGGTTTGAATACCTCTTGCTTTTGAGTAGGTATTACCAGTAGCGTTGAAGTGAATACTGATAAAAATATCAGAGTTGGTCTTATTAACCATACGAGAACGTTCGGTTACAAAATCAACGTCAATATCACTATCACGAGAAGTGAGGACCTTGTAGCCTAGTTCTTCTAGCTTAGCGCGAAGTTTGCGATAGATTTGCATATTGAGATCTTTTTCAGCGACATTGTAGTAGAAGGCACCGGAATCTCGACCACCATGCCCAGGATCTAGGAAGATGGTATTACTATATTGACCTTTTGTAAAACCAACGTCTTCGGAGATTTCAGAAATCCATTGGCCGTATTTTTGAAACAAATGTTTCTTACCATTTATTTGGTATGTTCCTGAAACATAATGTCCATCATCATCTAGGTAGTAATATGCTTTGTATGCGTCATCGTAAATCCACTCGCTTTTTGCCATGTAACCACCTGATTTGAGATAAAAAGCTCCAATCCACTCCTGATTTGCATAACGGCCATCCTCTTTTAGATAGAACCAGCTTTTGTAGGCTTTATCGAAGATCCACTCTTTTTCAGCCATGGCTCCACTAGTTTTGAGGTAGTAGCTTCCTTTCCATTTGTCTGCTAGCATTCCACCATTTTGGTCAAATGAGTACCAGGAACCCTGAATCTTTTGCCAGTTTTCTTGGACATATCTCCCTGACCCGTTCGCATAGAACCAAGTATCCTTGATTTTGACCCAGTTGTTTTCTGCCATAGCTCCACTCTGGTTGAAGAGGTAGCCCTTGAAGGTTGTCGCACTCAGCATTCCACCGTCTTTGTCAAAGTAATACCAAGAACCGTTGATTTTCTCCCATTTATCCTGTGAGATTTTTCCAGAAGGAGCGACATAATACCAAATTTGGTCTAATTTAGTCCAGCCCTTTTCTGCCATAGCTCCGCTTTTTGTGAGCAGATAACCGTCAATGGCAGTGTTGCTGAGCATGCTTCCAGTTTGGTCAAAATAGTACCAGGACCCGTTAATTTTTTTCCAACTGTTCTGAGCTAGACGTCCAGAGGAATCAGCATAGTACCATTGATTGTCCAATTGGGTCCAGCTATTTTCTATCATGACACCATCTTGGTCAAAGGCATAGCCTTTGTAGATAGTAGAATGAAGACGATTTCCATCTTGATCGAAGTAGTACCATTTTCCTTGGATTTGTTTCCAATTCAAAGCAGGCTTATCATCTTGGTAAAAGCGCCAGTTTTGATTTTCTTGGTACCACCCTTCTTTTTTTGGCTTGTCTTCTTGTACATCTACTTTCGGAAGAGTTTCTGATTTAGAGTTTTCCTCAACACCCGATTCTTTCTTTTCTTCTTTGGCAATTGCTTCCTTGACAGCAGATGTGGATTGAGTTGTGTTTTCTTCTGCTGATATTGATGCTTGTGGCAATCCTGTGATAGAGAGTGCGATGGCACTTACTAATATTAACTTTTTCAACATTTTTCTCCAATTTTTATTTTCCAAAACATATTATAAAATATGTTTTAGAGTTTTTCAACTATCGAATTGAACTTCTTCTACTAAGTATTCGATAAAGCGTTCGCCCATCTTAGACAGGCTGGTTTTTTCATGTTGGATATAGACCAGTTCAATCGGGTCGTCAATGTCCAGCGGAATGGAAACGATATTATCTCCGTTGAGGTTGCTGTTCAAAATCCCTGTTGCAATGGTGTAACCATCCAAACCAATCAAGAGGTTAAAGAGGGTGGCACGGTCACTGACTACGATGGATTTCTTGTGATGCTCTTGTGAAAGAATCTCCTCTGAAAAGTAGAAGGAGTTGTGCGTCCCTTGGTCATAACTCAGATAAGGGAAGTCTTCCAAATCAGCCAGTTTGACCTTGTCTTTTTTAGCTAGAGGGTTGGTCTTGCTAACGAAGATATGAGGTTGAGCGGTAAAGAGGTGGTGCGCTAGCAGGTGATTGTCATCTAGCATTTTTGTTAAAACATCGCGGTTGTAGCTATTTAAAAAGAGGACACCGACCTCGCTACGGAAGTTCTTGACGTCATCGATAATCTCCCAAGTTCGAGTTTCACGAAGGAAAAGTTCGTATTTTTCCATATCACTTTTTTTGAGCAGAGAGACAAAGGCATTGACTACAAAGGCATAGTGCTGAGAAGAAACGCTGAATAGTTCGCGGTGGGCGACAGGATTTTTATAGCGTTCCTCCAGAAGCTGAGTTTGCTCGACAACTTGACGAGCGTAGGAGAGAAACTCCATCCCATCACGGGTTAAGGTAATGCCTTTGGGATTGCGGATAAAGATTTCAATGCCCATTTCATTTTCCAAGTCTCGAACGGCATTTGAAAGACTGGGTTGGGTGATAAAGAGTTGCTTGGCTGCCTCATTCATAGAGCCAGTTTCGACGATTTTGATAATATAGTGTAGTTGTTGAATTCTCATGTTTTTATTGTACCATACTTGCAGAAGAATGGGCAATGAAGACGAAGAAAATAGGGGGAAAGAGCCGGTCCAGTATTGAAAAAAAGTCTAAAATCTGTTAGAATGGAAGCTATGAAAACATTCTATGATGTGCAACAATTTCTCAAACAGTTTGGCATTATTGTTTACATGGGGAAGCGCTTGTATGATATTGAACTGATGAAGCTTGAACTCTCTCGAATCTATGATGCCGGTCTGATGGACAAGCTAGATTACCTAGAAGCGGAAGCTGTTCTCCGCAGGGAGCACAAGATAGAATTAGACTACATAGAGAAAAATGGAGATAAGAACTTATGACAATTTGGA
Organism: Streptococcus oralis; assembly: GCF_965111685.1. Taxonomy (GTDB): domain Bacteria; phylum Bacillota; class Bacilli; order Lactobacillales; family Streptococcaceae; genus Streptococcus; species Streptococcus oralis_B. The sequence goes on along the minus strand of NZ_OZ217340.1, from coordinate 1,387,751 downwards.
TTGTTTGGGGAATCGTATTTGCAATGGTGGCATGGATGGGTTATAACTACCTTCGTATTCGTCGTGCTGCTAAGATTGTGGATAATACAGAATTTGAAGCCTTGATTCGAAAAGGGCAGTTGATTGATGTCCGTGAACCAGCAGAATTTCACAGAAAACATATACTTGGTGCGCGCAATATTCCTTCAAATCAGTTGAAGTCAAGCCTTGCAGCCCTTCGTAAGGATAGACCTGTCCTTCTCTACGAAAACCAACGCGGACAACGAGTGACCAATGCAGCTCTCTATCTGAAAAAACAAGGTTTCTCTGAGATTTATATCCTTTCTTATGGATTGGATTCTTGGATTGGTAAGGTCAAAGTTGAGAAATAAGAAAACGAGCTTAGATGTTTCTGAGCTCATTTTTTAACCACTTTTTCTGAGAAAGTCACGAATGCTTGCCAACTCTTCTGAGTTTAGGGGACGATAGTCTCCTTCTTGAAGATTATTATCCAAGTTCCAAGGTCCAAAATGGGTGCGTTTGAGAGAGGTCACCTTGACACCAACTGAGAGGAACATTTTTTTAACCTGATGAAATTTTCCTTCTGAGATGGTAATAGAGGCCCGGCTCTCTGTTGGACTTGAGGACAGAATTTCAAGCTGAGCAGGTTTACAAGTGGTCCCGTCTAGAAAGACAATCCCCTCTTTGAATTTTTGGATATGGTCTGACTTGAGCGGTCCGTTTACCACCACTTGATAGGATTTATCGACATGGTACTGGGGATGAAGGAGTTGAAATCCAAGTGGTCCATTGTCTGTCAAAAGCAGCAGTCCCGTCGTATCGCGGTCTAGTCTGCCGATAGCATAGAGTTGGTCAGACTGGATGTCAGGCGGAAGCAGGTCCATGACGGTTGGCAATTTCTTATCCTTGCTAGCTGTAACGACTCCGTTTGGCTTATGAAGCATGAGATAGTTGTGCTCATATCCTTGGATTTGCCTTCCTTGAAAGACTAGTTTTTGCAATCCTGTATCAACATTTTGGGCGAGGGAGCGAACTGGATAATCGTCGACTAGGATTTCTTTTTTTAACAGAGCCTGTTTCATAGCCTTGCGACTGATCTTTTCTTGGGCTAATAATCTATCTAAACGCATACCAGCTTATCTTATCATAAGTCTCTGACTTTGAAAAGAGTTGCCTTGGCTAGAAAAGTAGAGTGAAAACATTTACACTTAGCTGAACAGTGATTTTTGAATGAGACTGTGGTATAATTGTTCAGTTAGAAATAAAAATTTAAATATTAGAGGAAATCATGACAAAATTAAGAGAAGATATCCGTAACATTGCGATTATCGCCCACGTTGACCACGGGAAAACAACCCTCGTTGACGAATTATTGAAACAATCTGAAACTCTTGATGCACGTACTGAATTGGCAGAGCGTGCTATGGACTCAAACGATATCGAAAAAGAGCGTGGAATTACAATTCTTGCTAAAAATACAGCCGTTGCTTACAACGGAACTCGTATCAACATCATGGACACACCAGGACACGCGGACTTCGGTGGAGAAGTTGAGCGTATCATGAAAATGGTTGACGGTGTTGTTTTGGTCGTAGATGCCTACGAAGGAACCATGCCACAGACTCGTTTCGTATTGAAAAAAGCTTTGGAACAAGACCTTGTTCCAATCGTGGTTGTTAATAAAATCGATAAACCATCAGCTCGTCCAGCAGAAGTAGTGGACGAAGTCTTGGAACTTTTCATCGAGCTTGGTGCAGATGACGACCAGCTTGACTTCCCAGTGGTGTATGCTTCAGCTATCAATGGAACATCTTCCTTGTCAGATGATCCAGCTGACCAAGAAGCTACGATGGCACCAATCTTTGACACGATTATCGACCATATCCCAGCTCCAGTAGATAACTCAGATGAGCCTTTGCAATTCCAAGTGTCACTTTTGGACTATAATGATTTCGTTGGACGTATCGGTATCGGTCGTGTTTTCCGTGGTACTGTTAAGGTTGGAGACCAAGTTACCCTTTCTAAACTAGATGGTACAACGAAGAACTTCCGTGTTACAAAACTTTTCGGTTTCTTTGGTTTGGAACGTCGTGAAATCCAAGAAGCAAAAGCAGGTGATTTGATTGCCGTTTCAGGTATGGAAGACATCTTTGTCGGTGAAACCATTACTCCGACAGACGCAGTTGAAGCTCTTCCAATCCTACATATCGATGAGCCAACTCTTCAAATGACTTTCTTGGTCAACAACTCACCATTTGCTGGTAAAGAAGGTAAATGGGTAACTTCTCGTAAGGTAGAAGAACGCTTGCAGGCAGAATTGCAAACAGACGTTTCCCTTCGTGTTGACCCAACGGACTCACCAGATAAATGGACTGTTTCAGGTCGTGGAGAATTGCACTTGTCAATCCTGATTGAAACCATGCGCCGTGAGGGTTATGAACTTCAAGTATCTCGTCCAGAAGTTATCGTAAAAGAAATCGACGGTGTTAAATGTGAACCATTTGAACGTGTGCAAATCGATACTCCAGAAGAATACCAAGGATCTGTTATCCAAAGCCTTTCTGAACGTAAGGGTGAAATGTTGGATATGATTTCAACTGGTAATGGTCAAACTCGTTTGGTCTTCCTAGTTCCAGCGCGTGGTTTGATCGGATACTCAACTGAGTTCTTGTCAATGACTCGTGGTTACGGTATCATGAATCATACCTTCGACCAATACTTACCATTGATTCCAGGGGAAATTGGTGGACGTCACCGTGGTGCCCTTGTTTCCATCGATGCTGGTAAGGCTACAACTTACTCTATCATGTCTATCGAAGAACGTGGTACAATCTTTGTCAACCCAGGTACTGAGGTTTACGAAGGAATGATCATTGGTGAAAACTCTCGTGAAAACGACTTGACAGTTAACATCACTAAGGCCAAACAAATGACCAACGTCCGTTCAGCTACTAAGGACCAAACAGCGGTTATCAAGACACCTCGTATCTTGACCCTTGAAGAGTCTCTTGAGTTCTTGAATGACGATGAGTACATGGAAGTAACGCCTGAGTCAATCCGTTTGCGTAAGCAAATCCTTAATAAGGCAGAGCGCGAGAAAGCCAACAAAAAGAAAAAATCAGCTGAATAAGGGCTAGAAAGAGATAAAGATGGTCTATTTAATCATAGGGATACTCTTATTACTACTCTATGTATTTGCGACACCTCAAAGTATCAAAGGAACAGTCAACATCGTTATCTTGGTCTTTGTAGTTGTTGCACTTTTGATTTTGCTGATGTTGTCCATCTTGCAAATATTCCAATTACCGACAGAATTCTTTGTCACAATCGCCATGCTTGCCCTTGCCTACTTTAGCTTGAGGGACATTACGCTCATGCCTGAAAAAAAGGGTAAAAGAAGATAAATAGAAAGAGAGCTGCGGCTCTCTTTTTTAGACTTAGACAGATAAAATTGTTAAAATATTTTTGTAAAAGTTATTGACAAACTATGATAAAAATGATACCATAAACACAAAAGAAAACGTTTTCAAAAAAGAGAGAGGAGATTTTAAATTATCGTCTTGTCACTCTGGGTGTGCTTTTTTCGAAAGGGAAAATAAAATGAAAACGAAAAAACATAGATTACTCGCTCTAGCTCTTATTTCAAGCTTTACATTAATGGGAGCCGTATCAGCTGCTGTACAATATCCAGATGGAGGAGTATGGACATACGGAGAAGGCTCAGGAGGAGGATGGGCTTTTTCAAATTACTACCATGGTAAAAAATACCATTATTCATCCATCGTGAGCAGATGGGATGGTCATTCTGATAACGGAGAAGCTCCTGCTGGAAAAACCTCCTACGCATGGATCTGGACCAAATGGGGAGAACAAGTAGCATTTTACTATGATTATGACTAATCGTTCATTGATTTAAATCGTTCCCCTTGTAGCTCGTACGAGGGGAATCATTTTTTTATAAGGAGTCTACTATGAAGAAACTATTTATTTGCTTGTCTACTATTTTTATCAGTTGCTTCTTCATTTGGATTGTTATCTTACGTGCCCCTCAGTATCTCTATACTAGTTATGACTCCGTTACCCTGCTAAGTGTTAAAAAGGGGGCACAAGAGCCGACTCGTGAGGAGTTTGAGCGAGAGTTGGAGAATTTTGTAAACTCAGAGCAGAGTTTGATTGCCAGACGGATAGTAGAGCCGAGTAAGGATGGAAGGACCAACTTCACCTATGCGACTTATGGTCAGGGAGGCTTGCCAAAAGAGTTTCAAGCGGCTAGCCAAGAAAGCCGAGAACGGAGCGATCCTCTCAATAGTTACCTTCTCTTATCTGGTTCATTGACCAAGGAAAAATTAGCTGCAAAATTAGATGATTTAGGTTATAAAGCGATTGCAGACCGCAAAACTCCTCCGTATCTTTTAGCTTTTTGGATTGCTTTAAATCCGTTGTTGTTGATTAGTTTAGCTATATTTGGATTAGCTTTCTTTGCTTTAGTGATTATCACTCGGATTAAGGAGATGCGGGCTGCAGGGATTCAGCTCTTTTCAGGACAGACCCTCTTGTACATCATAGGAAGCGCCTTATACGATGACGTTAAGTGGCTTTGCTTAGCTGGGGGGGGATCTCTTATAGTGGGAGGTGCTGTCCTCCTCGGCCAAGGGCTCTTTTATCCCGTTCTTTTAGCAACCTTTAGTATCGGAGTGGGGCTTTATCTTCTCTTTTTATTGGGAATTTCGCTCGTACTGAGCCTGCTCTACTTGATGAGCTTGAGCTACAAGGCTTTGGTTCCTGTGTTAAAAGGACGTTTGCCCCTCAAACGTTTGATGACCTTGACCTTGTTATGTCAGTTAGTTGCTGTCTTTACAGTAGGTTATGTAGTCAAGACTGGCTTGACTTCTTACCAGCGTTTACAGGAACTCCAACTATCCAAGCAAGCTTGGGAAGACCGAGCAGATTATTATCAAATTTCTTTTGGCTTAGGTGATAGAGTAAAAGATACAGAAAATCAGAATAAGTGGTATGCCTTTGCCAAGGAAGCAATCGAAGAAGAACAAGCCCTTTATGTAAAGGATAATCTGTTCCATTTTGCAAATCCACAAGGAAAAAATGAACAAGAAAAAAATGAACAGGGAGAGACACTGGATACCTATAGTCCAGATGCTAATACGCTCTATGTTAGTCCCAGTTATTTGGAGAAGGAAAAGGTCGTGGTAGATGCTGAGACCAAACAGAAGTTAGCCCATCTCCAAAAAGGTGAGTTTATCCTCTTGCTCCCAGAACATTTGCGCTCTCGAGAAGCAGAACTTAAGAAAGTTTTTGAAGAAAAATTGAGTTATTATGGAAAATCTGGTGAGGAGGCAAGTGCTCCTTTGGATTATGAGATGAAAGCGCACGTTAGTTATCTTTCAATGGGAGAAAAGCGGTTTGTTTATAATAACGGTGAGAACCCCGTATCCACTCAGTATTTGACGGATCCGATTTTAGTGGTATTCACGCCGACTTCTACAGGTGATAGTTTTACATCCTTATCTAGTTGGTCTATCAATGCTGGTAAGAATATCTTTGTCAAAGGATATGAAGATGGGATTAAACTCTTGAAAAATGCAGGAATTTATGATCAAGTATCCTACCTCAAGGAGGGACGAAGTGTTTACCTCGCACGTTACTATGAGGTTCAAACACAAACTCTAACCCTTATTTTAGGAGCTATTATTGGAATCGCGAGTTCTTTGCTTCTCTTTTATTCTGTGAATCTTCTTTATTTTGAACAATTCCGTCGTGAGATTTTGATTAAACGAATTTCTGGTTTGCGATTTTTTGAAACGCACGCTCAGTATATGATTAGTCAATTTGCTAGTTTTGTATTCGGTGCGAGTCTCTTTATTTGGCGTAGTCGGGATGTGGTGATTGGATTGGTAACTTTATCGATCTTCCTCTTTAGTGCTATACTGACTCTCTACCGTCAAGCACAGAAAGAATCTCGTGTTTCTATGACCATTATGAAAGGAAAATAGGATGATTGAACTAAAGAATATATCTAAAAAATTTGGAAGCCGTCAGCTATTTTCAGATACTAATCTTCAATTTGAAGGTGGGAAAATTTATGCCTTAATCGGTACAAGTGGCTGTGGTAAGACAACCCTCTTGAATATGATTGGACGATTAGAGCCATATGACAATGGAGAAATTATCTATGATGGCACTTCTCTTAAGGACATCAAGCCTTCTGTTTTCTTTAGAGATTACTTAGGATACTTATTTCAAGATTTTGGCTTAATTGAAAGTCAAACCGTCAAAGAGAATCTCAATCTGGGTTTGGTTGGTAAAAAGTTGAAAGACAAAGAGAAAATCTCTTTGATGGAACAAGCTCTAAACCGTGTTAACCTCTCTTATTTAGATTTAAAGCAACCTATCTTTGAATTATCAGGAGGGGAAGCACAACGTGTTGCACTAGCGAAGATAATTTTAAAGGATCCACCATTGATTCTCGCAGATGAACCAACCGCTTCCTTAGACCCCAAAAACTCTGAGGAATTACTTTCTATCCTAGAATCTTTAAAAAATCCGAATCGCACTATTATTATTGCGACCCACAACCCTCTGATTTGGGAACAAGTGGACCAAGTTATTCGAGTTACCGATTTATCACATAGATGATAAAAGAATATTAAGTTAGAAGAAAGAGCCACAAATACACTTTGTGGCTTTTTTATTTCCATAAAAATGGTAAAATAGTAGGAGTAGAAATGGAGTTTGAGACATGAAAGTAATCGATCAATTTAAAAATAAGAAAGTTCTTGTTTTAGGTTTGGCTAAGTCTGGTGAGTCTGCGGCCCGTTTGCTAGACAAGCTAGGAGCTATTGTGACAGTAAATGACGGCAAGCCTTTTGAGGAAAATCCTGCTGCTCAAAGCTTGCTAGAAGAGGGAATCAAGGTTGTCACTGGTGGGCATCCTTTGGAATTATTGGATGAAGATTTTGCTCTGATGGTGAAAAATCCAGGTATCCCGTATAGCAATCCCATGATTGAAAAAGCATTGGCAAAGGGGATTCCAGTCTTGACTGAGGTGGAATTGGCTTATTTGATTTCAGATGCGCCGATTGTTGGTATTACTGGCTCAAATGGGAAAACCACTACAACGACGATGATTGGGGAAGTTTTGACTGCTGCTGGTCAACGCGGTCTCTTGTCAGGGAATATCGGCTATCCAGCAAGTCAGGTTGCTCAAACTGCGACAGCCAAGGACACGCTCGTCATGGAACTTTCTTCTTTCCAACTGATGGGTGTTCAAGAATTCCATCCTGAGATTGCGGTTATTACCAACCTCATGCCAACTCATATCGACTATCATGGATCTTTTGAAGAATATGTGGCTGCCAAGTGGAATATCCAAAAAAATATGACAGCAACTGACTTCCTTGTCTTGAACTTTAATCAAGACTTGGCAAAAGACTTGGCCACCAAAACACAAGCCACTGTTGTTCCATTTTCAACACAGGAAAAGGTTGACGGAGCTTATCTGGAAGATGGTCAACTCTACTTCCGTGGAGAAGTGGTCATGGCAGCTAGTGAAATCGGTGTTCCAGGTAGCCACAATGTGGAAAATGCCCTTGCGACGATTGCTGTGGCTAAGCTTCGTGGTGTGGATAACCAAACTATCAAAGAAACTCTTTCAGCCTTTGGTGGTGTCAAACACCGTCTCCAGTTTGTGGATGAAATCAAGGGGGTCAAATTCTATAACGATAGCAAATCAACCAATATCTTAGCGACTCAAAAAGCCTTGTCAGGATTTGACAACAGTAAGGTTATCTTAATTGCAGGTGGTTTGGACCGTGGAAATGAGTTTGACGAATTGGTGCCAGATATCACAGGCCTCAAGCAGATGGTTATCCTCGGTCAATCTGCAGAACGGGTCAAACGGGCAGCGGATAAGGCTGGTGTGGCTTATGTGGATGCGGCTGATATTGCAGATGCGACCCGCAAGGCCTATGAGCTTGCGACTCAAGGAGATGTGGTTCTCCTCAGCCCTGCCAATGCTAGCTGGGATATGTATGCTAACTTTGAAGTACGTGGCGACCTCTTTATCGACACAGTAGCGGAGTTAAAGGAATAATATGAAAAAAATTGTCTTTACAGGTGGGGGGACGGTTGGACACGTGACCCTCAACCTTTTGTTAATGCCCAAGTTCATCGAAGATGGCTGGGAAGTCCACTATATAGGGGACAAGCGTGGGATTGAGCACCAAGAAATCCTTAAGTCGGGTCTTGATGTGACCTTCCATTCCATTGCGACTGGGAAATTGCGTCGTTATTTCTCTTGGCAAAATATGCTGGACGTCTTTAAAGTTGGTTGGGGAATTGTCCAATCGCTCTTTATCATGTTACGACTGCGTCCACAAGCCCTCTTTTCAAAGGGAGGTTTTGTCTCTGTGCCGCCAGTTATCGCTGCTCGTGTGTCAGGTGTGCCTGTCTTTATTCACGAATCGGATCTGTCTATGGGCTTGGCCAATAAAATTGCCTATAAATTTGCGACCAAGATGTACTCAACCTTTGAGCAGCCTGCTAGTCTTGCAAAAGTCGAGCATGTGGGGGCAGTGACCAAGGTTTCAGACCAAAACACTCCAGAACCAGATGAATTGGTGGATATCCAAACCCACTTTAATCCTAAATTGCCAACGGTATTGTTTGTTGGTGGTTCTGCAGGAGCTCGTGTATTTAACCAATTGGTGACTGATCATAAGCAAGAACTGACAGAGCGCTACAATATTATCAATCTCACTGGAGATTCTAGCCTCAATGAGTTGAGTCAAAATCTCTTTCGTGTTGATTATGTGACGGATCTCTATCAACCCTTGATGGAGATGGCAGATGTGGTGGTAACGCGTGGCGGTGCTAATACGATTTTTGAACTCTTGGCCATGGCGAAACTCCATCTCATCGTACCATTGGGTCGTGAAGCAAGTCGAGGAGACCAGATTGAAAATGCAGCCTATTTTGTTAAGAAAGGCTATGCAGAAGAACTTCAAGAAAGTGACTTGACCTTGGAAAGTTTGGAGGAGAAACTCAGTCACTTACTTAGTCACAAGGACCAATACCAAGCTAGCATGAAGGCTTCAACTGAATTGAAATCTCTTGCAGATTTTTACGATCTATTAAGAAAAGACCTATCATAAGGAATATCAATGTCAAAGGATAAGAAAAAAGAATCAAACCAGAAGCAAGAATTGTCTGAATGGCAGAAACGAAACCAGGAATACCTGAAGAAGAAGGCTGAGGAAGAAGCTGCCCTTGCTGAAGAGAAGGAAAAGGAAAAACAAGCTCGAAAGGAAGCCAACTCGAAACTATTGGAGGAATCCAAGAAATCATCGAGTGAGTCAGTTGAGGAAGCCTCAAGTCCAAGCAAGGAACCATCCGAAAAAGAAGAAAAATCTCAAAAGGATGCCCCTAAAGTCAAAGAGGAAAAAGAGAAGAAGAAAAAAGAAAAACCAGAGAAACCAGAAAAACCTGCCAAGCCTAAAATTGCGCCTGTTCATATTTGGCGAGCTGTGAGTATCTTGGTACCCAGTGTCCTGGTCCTCCTTCTTTCAGTCTATTTGTTGACTCCACTTTCGACCATCAAAAATATCGAGGTTAAGGGAAATAGTAACACGCAGGCGGATGACATCAAACAGGCTTCGGGGATTCAAGATAGCGACTATACCTTAGCTCTATTGTTGGATAAGGAAACATACGCTGAGCGAATCAAGTCCAACCATTGGATAGAATCAGCGAAAATTAACTATCAATTTCCGGCTAACTTTACGATTGAGGTTAAGGAGTTTGATATTGTCGGTTATTATGTGTCTGGTGAAGAACATTATCCTATTCTCTCTAGTGGTACAGTAGAGTCAACTCCTATTGATCGCTTAAACTTGCCTGAGACTTATCTGACAGTTACCTTTAACGATGAGCAGCAGGTGAAAGAGCTGATAACGGGATTGTCTACTATCAGTGAGGATATCAAGAGTCAAATCCAGAAAATCGAATTAGCGCCGAGCAAGGCAACAGCAGATCTTTTAAAAATTACTATGCTGGATACAGATGAGATTTTGGTTCCCCTATCAGAATTGAGCAAGAAATTGCCTTATTACAGCAAAATCAAGCCACAATTGTCTGAACCAAGTGTAGTCGATATGGAAGCTGGAGTATACAGCTATACGATAGCGGATAAATTGATAGAAGAGGCTGAGGAAAAAGTCAAGCAAGAGGCCAAGGAAGCTGAGAAGAAAAAACAGGAAGAAGAAAAGAAAAAACAAGAAGAACAGGGAAATCAAAGCCAAACGAGCCAGCAATCACAGAGTCGTTAGACCAACTTTTCCTCTTTATTTTGAATGGTATAAAAGTCCAGTTTCGAGTTTTTGCTTGACAAGTCCTACTATAAATAATAGAATAGAAAAAAACCTTTAAAGCAGTCCAGAGAGGCAGCTAAGGTTAGACGGTGAAAGGGTGGAGACTACCCATTTTTCGTGGAACCTTGCTGTTGGCAGGTTCCTTTTTTCGTGGTTTGTTTTTGACCATACTCTCTTGCTAGCTAAGGTAAAAGGAGAAAGGTATGCGTGAATATCGTCCAGTTATAGCTCTTGATTTTCCTAGTTTTGAGGCGGTCAAGGAATTTTTATCTCTTTTCCCGGCAGAAGAAAGTCTTTATCTAAAAGTAGGGATGGAGCTTTATTATGCGGAAGGTCCGGAAGTTGTCCGTTATTTGAAGTCACTAGGGCATAGTGTCTTTTTGGACCTCAAGCTACATGACATTCCAAATACAGTCAAATCTGCCATGAAGGTCTTATCTCAGCTTGGTGTAGACATGACCAATGTTCATGCTGCTGGTGGTGTAGAGATGATGAAGGCTGCGCGTGAGGGTCTGGGGACACAAGCCAAATTGATCGCTGTGACCCAGCTTACATCAACGTCGGAAAGCCAGATGCAGGATTTTCAAAATATCCAAACCACTCTTCAAGAGTCTGTGATTCACTATGCCAAGAAGACAGCTGAAGCAGGCTTGGATGGTGTCGTTTGCTCGGCCCAGGAAGTGCAACTCATCAAGCAGGCCACCAATCCAGATTTTATCTGTCTGACACCTGGTATTCGTCCAGCGGGAGCTGCGGTAGGAGACCAAAAACGTGTCATGACACCTGCTGACGCCTATCAAATCGGTAGTGACTATATTGTAGTTGGACGTCCCATTACCCAAGCTGAGGATCCTGTTGCAGCTTATCATACTATCAAGGATGAATGGAACCAGACAGAAATTAAAGAAATAGATTATAAAAATAAAAGGAGAATACTATGACACTTGCTAAAGATATCGCTAGCCACCTCTTGAAAATTCAAGCAGTTTACCTCAAACCAGAGGAGCCTTTCACTTGGGCATCTGGTATCAAGTCACCCATTTATACGGATAACCGTTTGACCCTTGCCTATCCAGAAACTCGTACTCTCATTGAAAATGGTTTTGTAGATGCTATCAAAGAAGCCTTTCCTGAGGTTGAAGTGATTGCAGGAACTGCAACAGCAGGGATTCCACACGGAGCTATCATCGCTGACAAGATGAACTTGCCTTTTGCCTACATCCGCAGCAAACCAAAAGACCACGGAGCTGGTAACCAAATCGAAGGCCGTGTAGCTCAAGGTCAAAAAATGGTAGTGGTTGAAGACCTGATTTCAACAGGTGGTTCTGTTCTTGAGGCCGTAGCAGCAGCTAAACGCGAAGGAGCCGATGTGCTTGGTGTCGTAGCGATTTTCAGCTATCAATTGCCAAAAGCTGATAAGAATTTTGCGGATGCTGGTGTCAAACTTGTGACGCTTTCTAACTACAGTGAACTGATCCACCTAGCCCAAGAAGAAGGTTACATCACACCAGAAGGACTCGCTCTTCTAAAACGCTTTAAAGAAGACCAAGAAAATTGGCAAAATGCCTAAAACATAAAAAATCAGGTAGTCACTAGGATTACCTGATTTTTTATATGTGGGCAATAAAACAAAGCTCCCTAAAGGTAAAGAAGAATATAGGATAATGGTAGAATGAGAGTCTTCTCTTTTTTGGGGACATATTCAGATAATCAGTTTGAAATTTCCAGACAAAATTTTTGAAAAGATTCTGAAAAAGAGGTAAGATAGTTAATGTAAGTTAAAGTAAACGCTTACTTAATAAGGAGGACATTTTATGTCATATAAAACAAGCAATGCAGAAGGACCTGTAGATTTTATTAATACATATGATTTGGAGCCAATGGCGCAACAAGTTATTCCTAAAGCTGCCTTTGGTTATATCGCTAGTGGAGCAGAGGATACTTTCACTTTACGCGAGAACATCCGTGCCTTTAACCACAAACTTATTGTTCCTCATACGCTTTGTGATGTTGAAAATCCAAGTACAGAGATTGAATTTGCAGGTGAAAAATTATCTTCACCAATCATTATGGCGCCTGTTGCGGCTCATAAATTAGCAAATGAACAGGGTGAAGTGGCGACTGCGCGTGGTGTGCATGAGTTTGGTTCTCTTTACACAACTAGCTCTTACTCTACTGTAGATCTTCCAGAAATTACAGAAGCCCTTCAAGGGACACCTCACTGGTTCCAATTTTACTTTAGTAAGGATGACGGTATTAACCGCCATATCATGGACCGTGTGAAGGATGAAGGCTACAAAGCGATTGTCTTGACGGCAGATGCTACCGTAGGGGGCAATCGTGAAGTTGATAAGCGCAATGGTTTTGTCTTCCCCGTTGGCATGCCGATTGTTGAGGAATACCTTCCAGAAGGTGCTGGAAAATCAATGGACTTTGTTTACAAGTCAGCCAAACAACGCTTGTCTCCACGCGATGTCGAATTTATCGCTGCTTACTCAGGTCTTCCTGTCTATGTCAAGGGGCCTCAATGCCGTGAGGACGTTGAACGCTCTCTTGCCGCAGGTGCTTCTGGTATCTGGGTAACCAATCACGGTGGCCGCCAAATCGACGGTGGACCAGCATCCTTTGACTCGCTTCAAGAAGTGGCTGAAGCAGTTGATAAACGAGTGCCAATTGTCTTTGACTCTGGTGTTCGTCGCGGTCAGCACGTCTTTAAAGCCTTGGCTTCAGGAGCAGACTTGGTAGCTATTGGTCGCCCTGTGATCTATGGTTTGGCTCTCGGTGGTAGTGTTGGTGTGCGTCAAGTCTTTGAACACTTGAATGCAGAATTGAGGACAGTTATGCAGCTATCTGGAACTCAGACTATTGAGGATGTCAAACACTTCAAACTCCGTCACAACCCATACAACCCAACCTTCCCAGTTGACCCTCGTGATTTGAAATTGTATTGATAAAGTAGAAGGCCTCCACCTGATGTGGAGGTTTTTGATGTTTTGGAATGTGTTTAACATTTCTAGTGTTATATAAAAATCAATTTTCATAATTGACAAATGTAGATTTTTGAGGTATACTGATAACTGTAATCGACAAATGTAGATTTAGGAGGAATAACAATGCAGATTTCAGATGCAGAATGGCAGGTTATGAAGATTATTTGGATGCAAGGGAAGCAGACCAGTAGCGATTTGATCAGGGTTTTAGCGGAACGGTTTGACTGGTCCAAGTCGACCATTCAAACTCTTTTGGCTCGTCTGGTTGAGAAAGAGTGTTTGACTAGGAAAAAAGTGGGCAAGTCCTTTGTTTATTCGGCGCTTTTAACTCTAGACCAAAGCCGAGACTTGCTTGTCCAAAATATCAAGGACAAGGTTTGTTCTCGTAGGATTAAGAACTTGTTGGCTGATTTGATTGCTGAATGTGATTTTACTCAGGCTGACTTGGAAGACTTAGAAGCTGTGATTTCTGAGAAGAAATCAAGCGCTGTAACAGAAGTAAAATGTAATTGTATGTAAAGGAGACGTCATGTTAAATAGTATTGTAACCATTATTTGTATTGCCCTTATCGCGTTTATCTTGATTTGGTTTTTCAAAAAGCCTGAAAAATCTGGACAAAAGGCTCAGCAAAAAAAGGGCTACCAAGAGATTCGAGTGGAAGTCAAAGGGGGATATACGCCTGAGTTGATTATTCTTAAGAAATCAGTGCCAGCCCGTATCGTCTTTGACCGTAAGGACCCTTCACCCTGCCTAGATCAGATTGTTTTCCCAGATTTTGGAGTGCATGCGGACTTGCCTATGGGTGAAGAGTATGTAGTGGAAATCACACCTGAACAGGCTGGAGAGTATGGCTTTGCATGTGGCATGAATATGATGCACGGTAAGATGATTGTAGAATAGGAGAATGATATGACTGAAATCGTAAAAGCAAGTCTTGAAAATGGTGTTCAAAAAATCCGTATCACGGCAGACAAAGGCTACCATCCAGCCCACATCCAGCTTCAAAAAGGAATTCCCGCTGAAATTACCTTTCATCGTACAACTCCTTCAAACTGTTATAAGGAAATTCTGTTTGAAGAAGAAGGCATCTTGGAACCAATCGGCGTAGATGAAGAGAAGACAATTCGTTTCACACCTCAAGAGTTGGGTGAGCATGAATTTTCATGTGGAATGAAGATGCAAAAGGGAAGCTATACAGTCGTTAAGAAGACTCGAAAATCTTTGTCACTTTTGCAACGTTTTTGGATTACTAGTATCTTTACTGTGCCTCTTGTGATTATCATGATTGGGATGTCGACAGGAGGAATTAGTCACCAAGTCATGCGTTGGGGCACCTTTTTAGCCACAACACCCATTATGCTAGCAGCAGGTGGTCCTTATATTCAGAGTGCTTGGGCCAGCTTTAAAAAGCACAATGCAAACATGGATACCTTGGTTGCTCTTGGAACCCTAGTGGCCTATCTCTATAGCCTAGTTGCCCTCTTTACTGGACTTCCTGTTTACTTTGAAAGTGCTGGTTTTATCCTCTTCTTCGTTCTTTTGGGAGCAGTTTTTGAGGAAAAAATGCGAAAAAATACTTCCCAAGCTGTGGAGAAATTACTTGACTTGCAGGCTAAAACTGCAGAAGTCTTGCGTGATGATAGCTATGTTCAAGTCCCCTTGGAGCAAGTCAAGGCAGGTGACCTGATTCGAGTGCGTCCCGGTGAAAAGATTGCGGTTGATGGGGTCGTAGTAGAAGGTATCTCTAGTATTGATGAGTCTATGGTGACAGGTGAGAGTCTGCCTGTGGACAAGACAGTTGGAGATACTGTCATTGGCTCCACCATCAATAATAGTGGAACACTTGTTTTTAGGGCAGAAAAAGTTGGTTCAGAGACAGTTTTGGCTCAGATTGTGGACTTTGTGAAGAAAGCCCAGACCAGCCGAGCACCAATTCAGGATTTGACGGATAAGATTTCAGGGATTTTTGTACCAGCGGTTGTCATTTTAGGGATTGTGACCTTTTGGGTATGGTTTGTCTTGTTCAGGGATAGTGTAGTCGTGCTTGGAGCGAGCTTTGTCTCTTCTCTTCTCTATGGGGTGGCTGTTTTGATTATCGCTTGTCCTTGTGCACTAGGACTTGCAACACCAACGGCCCTTATGGTGGGGACAGGTCGCAGTGCCAAGATGGGGGTTCTCCTCAAAAATGGAACGGTTCTACAGGAAATCCAAAAAGTTCAAACTATTGTCTTTGATAAGACTGGGACTTTGACGGAAGGGAAACCTGTGGTAACAGATATCATCGGCGACGAAGTAGAAGTGCTTGGATTGGCAGCCTCCTTGGAAGAAGCTTCCCAACACCCACTGGCTGAGGCCATTGTCAAGCGAGCGAGTGAAGCTGGACTTGAGATTCAAACTGTGGAAAATTTCCAAGCCTTGCACGGAAAAGGTGTCTCAGGGCAAATCAATGGAAAACAAGTTCTGCTTGGAAATGCTAAAATGCTGGATGGCATGAACATTTCTAGCACTTATCAAGAAAAACTAGAAGAACTAGAAAAAGAAGCTAAGACAGTTGTCTACTTGGCTGTTGACAATGAAATCAAAGGCTTGCTTGCCCTGCAAGATATTCCCAAGGAAAATGCCAAGCTAGCCATCAGTCAGCTGAAAAAACGTGGACTTAAAACAGTCATGCTGACAGGGGATAATGCTGGAGTGGCGCGTGCCATTGCAGATCAGATTGGAATCGAAGAGGTCATTGCAGGTGTCTTGCCAGAAGAAAAAGCCCATGAAATCCATAAACTACAATCAGCTGGAAAAGTAGCCTTTGTTGGTGATGGTATCAATGACGCTCCTGCCCTCAGTGTAGCGGATGTCGGGATTGCTATGGGAGCTGGAACAGATATTGCCATCGAGTCAGCAGATTTGGTGTTGACAACTAATAACCTTCTAGGAGTGGTTCGTGCCTTTGACATGAGTAAGAAAACCTTTAATCGAATTCTGCTCAACCTCTTCTGGGCCTTTATCTACAATGTCGCCGGCATTCCGATTGCAGCAGGAGTCTTTTCAGGAATTGGTCTCGTTCTCAATCCAGAACTGGCTGGTCTAGCCATGGCCTTTAGTTCTGTATCTGTTCTGACTAGTTCACTCTTACTAAACTTTAGTAAAATAGACTAAAAGCGAGCTTGCTCGCTTTTTATTATAAAACAGTTCTGAAAAACGTTTTCAAACTGTACTGTAATAGAGAATCAAAACTTCTGAGCACATTCTTAGGAGACCCAAAACAAATGTGGTAAAGTAGTAGAGTAAAAATTTGCTGAAACGTTTCCAATTAGTATATGAAAACGGATGAATCAAATTTTAAAAATATTTGAAGGAGAGTTATCATTATGACTCAAGGGAAAATTACTGCATCTGCAGCAATGCTCAACGTATTGAAAACATGGGGTGTAGACACAATCTACGGTATCCCATCAGGAACACTCAGCTCATTGATGGACGCTTTGGCTGAAGACAAAGATATCCGCTTCTTGCAAGTTCGCCACGAAGAAACAGGTGCTCTTGCAGCGGTTATGCAAGCTAAATTCGGTGGCTCAATCGGGGTTGCAGTTGGTTCAGGTGGTCCAGGTGCGACTCACTTGATTAACGGTGTTTACGATGCAGCTATGGATAACACTCCATTCCTTGCTATCCTTGGATCACGTCCAGTTAACGAACTCAACATGGATGCTTTCCAAGAATTGAACCAAAACCCAATGTACAACGGTGTCGCTGTTTACAACAAACGTGTAGCTTACGCTGAACAATTGCCAAAAGTAATCGACGAAGCTTGCCGCGCTGCAGTTTCTAAAAAAGGTCCAGCTGTTGTTGAAATCCCAGTAAACTTCGGTTTCCAAGAAATCGACGAAAACTCATACTACGGTTCAGGTTCATACGAGCGTTCATTCATCGCTCCTGCCTTGAACGAAGTTGAAATCGACAAAGCTGTTGAAATCTTGAACAATGCTGAACGTCCAGTTATCTATGCTGGTTACGGTGGTGTTAAAGCTGGTGAAGTGATCACTGAATTGTCACGTAAAATCAAAGCACCAATCATCACAACTGGTAAAAACTTTGAAGCTTTCGAATGGAACTACGAAGGTTTGACAGGTTCTGCTTACCGTGTTGGTTGGAAACCAGCCAACGAAGTGGTCTTCGAAGCAGACACAGTTCTTTTCCTTGGTTCAAACTTCCCGTTTGCTGAAGTTTACGAAGCCTTCAAGAACACTGAAAAATTCATTCAAGTCGATATCGACCCCTACAAACTTGGTAAACGTCATGCCCTTGACGCTTCAATCCTTGGTGACGCAGGTCAAGCAGCGAAAGCTATCCTTGATAAAGTAAACCCAGTTGAGTCTACTCCATGGTGGCGTGCAAACGTTAAGAATAACCAAAACTGGCGTGATTACATGAACAAACTCGAAGGTAAAACTGAGGGTGAATTGCAATTGTACCAAGTTTACAATGCTATCAATAAACATGCTGATCAAGATGCTATCTACTCAATCGACGTAGGTGACACTACTCAAACATCTACTCGTCACCTTCATATGACACCTAAGAACATGTGGCGTACATCTCCACTCTTTGCGACAATGGGCATTGCCCTTCCTGGTGGTATCGCTGCTAAGAAAGACAATCCAGATCGCCAAGTATGGAACATCATGGGTGACGGTGCATTCAACATGTGCTACCCAGATGTTATCACAAACGTTCAATACGACCTTCCAGTTATCAACGTTGTCTTCTCAAATGGTAAATATGCCTTCATCAAGGACAAATACGAAGACACAAACAAACACTTGTTTGGTTGTGACTTCCCTAATGCTGACTATGCGAAAATCGCTGAAGCTCAAGGAGCTGTTGGATTTACAGTTGACCGTATCGAAGACATCGATGCAGTTGTTGCAGAAGCTGTTAAATTGAACAAAGAAGGTAAAACTGTTGTTATCGATGCTCACATCACTCAACACCGTCCACTTCCAGTAGAAGTACTTGAATTGGATCCAAAACTTCACTCAGAAGAAGCAATCAAAGCATTCAAGGAAAAATACGAAGCTGAAGAGCTTGTACCATTCCGCCTCTTCTTGGAAGAAGAAGGGTTGCAATCACGCGCAATTAAATAATTCTTCTCGTCGAAAATCAAATGTAAACTTTGTAGATTTTATTCTTTGATTTTCATAGGGTGGAACTTGAAAAGATCGGAGTAATCCGGTCTTTTTCTGGAGGATAACAAATGAATTTAAATCAATTAGATATTATTGTTTCAGATGTTCCCCAAGTCTGTGCTGACTTGGAGCGGCTTTTGGATAAAAAGGCTGATTATGCTGATGACAGTTTTGCTCAGTTCACGATTGGCAGTCATTGTCTCATGTTGTCAGAGAATCATTTGATTCCTTTGAACAATTTTCAGTCAGGAATCATTCTTCACATCGAGGTTGAGGATGTAGAGCAGAACTACCAACGATTGAAAGAGCTTGGTACTGAGATTTTATACGGTCCTTCTGAAACGGATTGGGGAACGGAATCGCTACTAGTTAAAGGCCCTGCTGGTTTAGTGATTGATTTCTATCGTATGAAGTAGGGCGCTTAGTCATTTGACGTTAACCTTAGCTATTTTTAAAACAGAAATTGAGAATGTGAATTGTTAAAAGATCGGAGCAATCCGGTCTTTTTCTTATCACAAGATTGTGATAGTTTACATCTTCATAACAAAAGCTTCAAAGTCTTGATTGTTTTGAAAAAAGATTATAAAATATGGTTCATAAAAATGAAAGAGGTTTGGAAAATGTCTGAAAAACAAATGAAAATTTTGGGTTGGGTAGCGACCTTCATGTCCGTTATGATGTATGTCTCTTACTTCCCGCAAATCATGAACAACTTGGCTGGTCAAAAAGGCAACTTCATCCAACCCTTGGTCGCAGCCATTAACTGTAGTTTATGGGTTTATTACGGTCTTTTCAAGAAAGAAAGAGATATTCCCCTCGCGGCTGCTAATGCACCGGGTATCGTTTTTGGCCTAGTAACGGCTATCACGGCATTGATTTAAAAGAAGACTGGTTTCAATCTTTTTTTCGTATATATAAAAGTAAGTTTAGTGCTATCATTATCCAGAGAGTTCAAAACTTTTTGCCTCCTTTTTAGTATAATAGAAGTAATAAATCAATCGAGGTAAAGTGATGACAGAAATACTACAATTTCCAGAAGGATTTCTCTGGGGTGGTGCAACGGCGGCTAATCAATGTGAGGGTGCTTATAATCAGGACGGTCGTGGTCTTGCTAATGTGGATGTGGTACCGATTGGTCCAGACCGTGAGGCCATTATTACAGGTCAGAAAAAGATGTTTTCTTTTGAGGAGGGCTATTTTTACCCAGCAAAGGAAGCCATTGATATGTACCATCATTACAAGGAAGATATTGCGCTTTTTGCAGAAATGGGATTTAAAACCTATCGACTTTCCATTGCTTGGACTCGGATTTTTCCTCAAGGTGACGAAGCAGAGCCAAATGAAGCTGGTCTAGCCTTTTATGAGGATTTGTTTAAGGAGTGCCACAAGCATGGGATCGAGCCACTGGTGACCATCACGCATTTCGATTGCCCCATGCACTTAATCAGGGAGTACGGTGGTTGGCGCAATCGTCGTATGTTGGACTTTTACGCAAATCTCTGTCGCACCCTCTTTACCCGTTACAAGGGCTTGGTCAAGTACTGGCTCACCTTCAACGAAATCAATATGATTCTGCATGCCCCCTTTTTAGGAGCTGGGATCTGTTTTGAAGAGGGGGAAAATCAAGAGCAAGTCAAATACCAAGCAGCCCACCATGAGCTGGTAGCCTCGGCTATGGCGACTAAAATTGCTCACGAAATTGACCCAGAAAACAAGGTGGGATGTATGTTGGCAGCAGGGCAATATTATCCTAACACTGCCCATCCGAGAGACTACTGGGCAGCCATGGAAGAAGACCGTAAGAGCTACTTCTTCATTGACGTCCAAGCGCGTGGGGAATACCCAAACTATGCCAAGAAGCAGTGGGAGCGTGAGGGAATTGAGATAGAAATGACGGCAGAGGATTTGGACTTGTTAAAGAATCACACTGTTGACTTTGTTTCCTTCTCTTATTATGCGAGTCGAGTGGCTTCAGGCGATCCAGAAATGACGGATCTGACAGCTGGAAATGTCTTTGCCTCTATCAAAAATCCCTATCTGGAATCCTCAGAATGGGGCTGGCAGATTGACCCACTGGGACTTCGAATCACCCTCAATGCCATCTGGGATCGTTATCAAAAGCCTATGTTCATCGTAGAAAATGGTCTCGGTGCTATGGACACGCCAGATGAAAATGGCTATGTAGCAGATGACTATCGGATTGCTTATCTAGAAGCCCACATCAAGGCTATGCGAGATGCTATTTACCAAGATGGCGTTGAATTGCTTGGTTATACGACTTGGGGTTGTATAGATCTGGTTTCAGCTGGAACAGGCGAAATGAACAAGCGTTATGGTTTTATCTATGTGGATCGTGATAATGCAGGTCAAGGAAGTCTCAAACGGAGCAAGAAGAAATCCTTTTACTGGTACAAGGATGTCATTGCCAGCAATGGTGCAAGTATTAAGTAGAGCACATTTGTTCACTATTTTTATAAAATCTTCTCCCTACTTTATAAGATGTGAAAAAGAGTTCAATTAGATCTGGCTTTTTGCTATAATGAAGTGAGAAAAACAGATAGGAGAATAAGATGTCAGAACCATTATTTTTACAATCAGTTATGCAAGAAAAAATCTGGGGTGGAACCAAGCTACGTGATGAGTTTGGCTACGACATCCCGAGTGAAAAAATCGGGGAATACTGGGCTATCTCAGCTCACCAAAATGGAGTTTCTAAGGTTGCAAATGGACGCTACGAGGGAACAGATCTAGCTACATTGTATGCGGAGCACCGTGAATTGTTTGGCAACCGTCCAGAACCTGTATTTCCGCTTTTGACCAAGATTCTCGATGCCAATGACTGGCTCAGCGTCCAAGTTCACCCAGACGATGCCTATGGACTAGAACACGAAGGCGAACTTGGAAAAACAGAATGCTGGTACATCATTGCAGCGGATGAGGGATCAGAGATTATCTATGGCCACAATGCCAAGTCAAAAGAAGAACTCCGTCAGCAAATCGAAGCTAAAGACTGGGATAGTCTATTAACAAAAGTCCCTGTTAAAGCTGGTGATTTCTTCTATGTACCAAGTGGGACTATGCACGCTATCGGGGCGGGTATCTTGATTCTTGAAACGCAACAGTCTAGTGATACAACCTACCGTGTCTATGACTTTGACCGCAAGGACGACAAGGGCAACTTGCGTGAACTTCACCTTGAAAAATCCATCGATGTTTTAAACATTGGAGAGCCGGCCAATAGCCGTCCTGTAACTATCAAAGCTGATGATTTACGTTCCACTCTCCTTGTGTCTAATGACTTCTTCGCAGTTTACAAGTGGGAAATCACTGGAAAAGTTGACTTTAAAAAGACAGCAGACTACAGTTTGTTTAGTGTCTTAGCTGGTCAAGGTCAGCTTACTATTGACGGGAAAAACTATCCAATCCAAAAAGGTAGCCACTTTATCCTACCAAGTGATGTTGAAGCTTGGACCTTAGAAGGGCAAGGTTTGGAATTGATTGTTAGCCATCCATAAAAAAAGAAAGGGCCTGAGTTTACTACTCAAGTCCTTTTTGATTACATAAATTGGGTGATAAAAACCACAATGATGATAATAGGAATGATGAAACGAAGAAGGAAGAGCCAGACTTGGAAAAGTCCCTGTTTCCATGCTCTTTCATCAAGATGGAGTTCCTCCTTAGCATGAGCCTTCTTAAAGATGTAGCCTGTAAAAAGTGACAGGCAGAGAGCTCCAAATGGCATGAGGAGATTGGAAACCAAGAAATCCATAGCATCAAAGAAGGTCTTACCAAAGATGTGAACATCCGCCATGACCCCATAGGATAGAGCTGAAGGAATTCCAAAGACAAAGGTCAAGATTCCTAAAATAGCACTCCATTTAGCACGCTTGCGATTGTCCTGATTGGTGATATTGCCCACATTGATTTCCAGCATAACGACAGAGGAAGTGACCGTCGCAAAGAGGAAAAGCAAGAGGAAAAGGATGTAGAAAATGGTTCCAAAAGGCATCTTGTCAAAGAGTTGAGGCAAGACGATAAAGAGCAGGCTTGGTCCCCCTTCCGACTGGATATTGAAAGCTGACATGGCTGGGAAAATGGCTAGTCCCGCCATGATGGAAACCGAGATGTTCATGGCTACAATGGAAATCCCTGATTGGACCAGATTGGTTTTCTTGTCCAAGTAGGAAGCATAGGTCAGCATGGCTGTAACCCCTAGTGAGAGGGCAAAGAAAGATTGTCCCAGAGCATAGAGGAGACCAGCGCTGGTCAGTTTTGAGAAGTCTGGTTTGAGGAAGTAGAGAACGCCTTCCATAGCATTTGGCAAGCTGAGAGAGCGCCCAATGATCACGACAAAGATGATAAAGAGCAGGGGCATCATGACTTTCGAAGCTCTTTCAATCCCTTTTTGAACCCCACGTGATACAATAAAGATATTCAACAAGATAAAGGCAGCTTGTGCGCCAAGGGCAATGGCTGGATTTGAAATGATTGAAGTAAATAACTGAGCATAATCACCCGTTCCACCAAGTTGGAACAATTTCCCAAACTCAATACCCAGATAAATCAGAATCCAACCTCCAATGACACTGTAAAAGGAGAGGAGGATAAAGAGGGCAAAGGCACCAATCCAACCGATAAAGTTGTACTTGTTATTCTTGCCAAGTTTTCCAAAGGTTTTGATAGCGGAAACGCCAGCACTACGGCCAAGGGCAAATTCAGCCAGCAGGAGCGGGAAACCGATTAAAATAGTGGAAATGAGAAAGACTAGTAAAAAGCCACCACCGCCATTAGCGGCAGTCATGTAGGGAAACTTCCAAACGGCACCAAGCCCGATGGCTGAACCAGCAGATGCTAGGATAAAGCCTAGTTTCGAGCCCCATTGCGATTTTTCTGACATAGTTGAAACTCCAATCTCGTTTTTAAAATAAGAAAAGGCTACTTGAGTTGTCAAATAGCCCTCTCTCAATGGCTCTCTATGAGCCTTCTGTTTGATTGATAGACTTGACTATCCTATCATGTTTTCTAAGGTCTGTCAAGAAAACCATTTTCAAGTTTTCACACCTTTCTCAAAAAGTTAAAAATTTTTCTCAAAAACGCTTGACTCTGACCTAAGGGGAGGCGTTATACTATTTCTTGTAAGGAGGAAATCATGTACCATATAAAAGAAGCTGCGCAGCTTTCAGGTGTCTCTGTCAAGACCCTGCACCACTACGATAAGATAGGGCTCTTGGTTCCCTTAAAGTCGGAAAACGGCTATCGAACCTATAGTCAGGAGGATTTGGAACGACTTCAGGTCATTCTGTACTACAAATATCTAGGCTTTTCTTTAGAAAAAATAGCAGAGCTATTAAAGGAAGATAGATCAGATTTATTGCCCCATTTGACTAGGCAGTTGGACTATCTAACTCGAGAAAGGCAACATCTGGATACCTTGATTTCCACCTTGCAAAAAACCATTCAAGAACAAAAAGGAGAAAGAAAAATGACGATTGAGGAAAAATTCACTGGATTTAGCTATCAAGACAATCAAAAATACCACCAAGAAGCGATAGAGAAATATGGGCAAGAAGTCATGGATCAGGCCCTCGAACGCCAAAAAGGTCGTGAAGATGAGTCTACGGCCGCCTTTAACCAAGTCTTTCAAACTTTGGCACAAAATCTTCAAGCTGGTTTACCTGCAACAGCAACTGAAAACCAAGAGCAAGCAGCCAAGCTCTTGCAAGCCATTCGTACTTATGGATTTGACTGCTCTATTGAAGTCTTCGGTCATATCGGTAAAGGCTACGTCTATAACCCAGAGTTTAAGGATAATATTGACAAGTTTGGACCTGGAACGGCCCAGTACACATCAGATGCCATTGCATCTTACGTTCGAACAAATGCAGAATAAATAGGCTAGGAATTTCCTAGCCTATTTTTTACTTCAAATCATAAAGCCAGTCGTCACCGTCTTTATAGTAGAAGAATTCACTGAGATCATCTTCCAAAAAAACACGAAGCATATCAGACATATCCTTAGTTGCGAGTTTTAGTTGAGAGAGATTTTCAAAATCTTCCCACCATACCTTTCCTTCGTCTGAAGACTGGAGTTCACCAGTAAAGTGTTCTGTCTTGTAAAAAAGGACAACATAACGGTAATCCTCATCATCATACCAATCTTTAATACCACAGAGTTGGGGTTTGGAAATAGTTAGTCCAGTTTCTTCTCTCACTTCACGAATGACAGCATCGACAAAGGATTCGCCACGTTCAACATGCCCGCCAGGGAAAGTAATGCCAGGCCAGTCAGGACTAATTCGGTCTTGGACAAGAACCTTGTCTCCGTTTTTAATCATGCACATGTTGACAAATTCGACTGTTTCTCGTCTGTTCATAGGACCTTTCCTTTGAGCATTTTAATCATAATGCAGACTTCCTGCCACCCAGCCGGTGCAGAGGGCAGAAGTGATGTTAAAGCCACCCGTGTGGGCATTGATATCCAGGACCTCGCCAGCAAAGTGGAGGCCACGGACTAGCTTACTTTCCAGAGTTTTGGGATTGATTTCCTTGAGACTGATACCGCCTTTGGTGACAAAGGACTTGGCAAGGGACATTTTTCCAGTCAAAGGGATTTTGAGGGCCTTGATGGACTGGAGTAGTTGCTCGCGTTCCTTTTCAGTCAGTTGTTTGACTTTTTCAGGATAGTCTTGCACAAGAAATTCTGCCAAGCGTTCTGGCAATAAAGTTCTTAAAGAATTTTTCAAGGATTTTTCCCGATTTTCTTCTAGAAATGCCACCAAGTCCTTCTCAGAAAGTTGAGGTAAGACATCCAGTGAAAGAACTTCCCCACCCTTGACAAAACTAGACATACGCAGAGCAGCAGGACCGGATAGACCAAAGTGGGTAAAGAGCAGATCGTGGGTGATGACATGCTTGCCATAGCTTAAGGTCACATCGTCTAGTGAAATCCCCTGAAGCGCTTTGTGTGGAAAATCAGTCAACAAAGGACTCTCAGCAGCTTCAAGCTCAGTAATGGTATGCTTAAAATGACGGGCAATTTCATGTCCAAAACCAGTCGAACCAGTAGAAGGATAGGATTTACCACCTGTTGTGACAATGAGTTTATCGCAAGTGAAGATTTGGTCTGCGGACTTGAGGATAAACTGGTCATCTACCTTTTTAACCGAAACAATCTCTGTTTGAGTAGCAACTTGACCACCGAGTTCAGTGATTTTCTTTTCCAAGGTTTCGATAATAGTACTAGATTTGTCGCTGGCAGGAAAGACGCGGCCGTGGTCTTCAACCTTGAGTTTAACACCATTTTCCGTGAAAAAGTTGATGATATCATGGTTATCAAACTGGGAAAAGACACTGTACAGAAAGCGTCCATTTCCAGGGATGCCAGCAAGTAGGTCATCTAGAGTTCCATTGTTAGTTACATTGCAACGACCACCACCAGTACCAGCTAATTTTTTTCCGAGTTTCCGATTTTTTTCGATGAGAAGAGTTTTCTGACCATAAAAGCTACTGGAAATGGTAGCCATCATGCCCGCAGGCCCTCCACCGATGACAATAGTATCAAAATGTTTCATAGCTCTATTGTACCACAAAAAACAAGAGATGCTTGGCATCTCTTGTTGCTCATAATCTTAGTTAATTTCATATCCCATCAACAAACCGCCATCTTCTGCATAGAAACTGCAGAGACCAGACGTCGGGATGATTTTGATATCCGCTTGTGGGAAGGTTTCCAGCAAGCGTTCTGACAATTGCTGACAGAATTTTTCATTGCTGCGATGAGCCATGACGATACGGCCACCAGCATAACCAGCCTTGATGACTTCTTCATAGGCCGCTTGAAGGGATTTTTTTGGTCCACGCGCTTTCTGAAGCAGTTCTAAGGTTCCAGTTTCACTTGCTTCCCCAACCATACGGATGTTGAGGAGGCCAACGACTGTACCGATCAGCTTACTCAAACGGCCATTTTTTACCAAGTTATCGACCTTAGCGAGGACAAAGAGCAACTTCGTTTTTTCTTGGTAGGCAGTAATAGCTTGAACAATTTCCTCATAAGAAAGTCCTTGATCAATCAAACTATTGATTTTTTCAACAATCAAGTCAACCTCACCACCTGCAGACAATGTATCGATCACATGAATCTGAGTGTCAGGATGTTCTTCAAGATAGATATTCTTAGCGAGCTGAGCACTATTATGGCTACCTGAAAGATTGCCAGTAATGGTGACGACAAAGATATGCTTAGCACCTTCAAATGCACGCAGGTAATCATCAGGGCTAGGACAGGCTGATTTTGAAGCCTCAGAAGTCGCATACATGGTTTCCATCATGTGGTCAATGTCAAGATTGGCATCATCGATAAAGACCTGATCAGCTACTTGAATGGTTAAAGGAACACTTACAAATTCAGTATCAATAGCAGGAGTTGCCAGTTGACGATAATCACAACCAGAGTCAGCTACAATCTTCCAAGTCATAGAAATTCTCCATCTTTGTCACTTATACATTGACAAAGGTTCTGTCTTTTTTTACAATTATATCATGAAAGCCCTTGAAACAAAAGTACCACCTCTCTGTTGTCACAAGTAGAAAGAAATTGTTATGTCTGAACGTAAAATATCTGAAAAATCTCTTGAAAATCTCAGAAAATCAAATCAAGAATCCAATTTCTTGACCAGAGAAGCGATTGAGACTGCTCTTTTACAACTTCTGGAAAAAAAAGACTTGGCTAAGATTAGTATTTCAGAGTTGGTCAAGCGGGCGGGTGTCTCTCGCGCTGCCTTCTATCGAAATTATGATTCTAAAGAAGAGATTTTGGAAAGCGTCTTTAAACGTAGTGTTCATAATATCATGGAACAGCTGAGCCACTACGATGTCAAAACGGATCTTTATCTGGTCTGGGTTCACCTTTTCCGCGCAGCCAAGAAAGAAGCCAAGGTTATCCAACTTGCTCTGGACTACCGCTTGGAAAAGATTTTCGTCCAAGCCATGCAGGAATTTCTGGAAAAATACCACGGAAAATCAAAAGGCATTAGCAGCTACCTTCATTCCTTTTGGAGTTCTGCCATCGTATCAGTCCTGCTCAAATGGATCAAAGATGGAATGAAGGTTCCAGCTGAAAAGATTGCGGATTTACGCTTGCCATTTTTCAAAAAATAGAGGAAAAGGAGAAGACTTATGACAGAAAAAAGACTGGCTTGGGATGAGTACTTTGCGGCTCAAGCCTTACTGATTGCCAATCGTTCTACTTGTAAACGCGCCAAGGTGGGAGCTGTCCTAGTCAAGGATAATAAGGTCATTTCAACAGGTTACAATGGTTCCGTATCAGGAACAGAGCACTGTATCGATCACGAATGTCTGGTCATTGAGGGTCACTGTGTCCGTACCCTTCACGCTGAGGTCAATGCTATTCTCCAGGGGGCTGAACGAGGGGTTCCTAGAGGATTTACAGCCTATGTGACTCATTTCCCTTGTCTGAACTGCACCAAACAATTGCTACAAGTTGGTTGCAAGCGCGTGGTTTATATCAACCAGTACCGAATGGATGACTATGCCCAGTACCTTTATCAAGAAAAAGGCACCGAGTTGACCCATTTACCATTAGAGGCTGTTCAGACAGCTCTTCAAGAGGCAGATTTGATTTAAAAATTAATTAAAATAAATGGTTTAGAAAGCTTTTTAAACCGTTTTTTGATATAATAAGAAGAATAAATTGAAAGAAGGAACTCAGAAAATGGGAAAAATTGAAGTCATTAATCATCCACTCATTCAACACAAATTGTCTATCTTGCGTCGTACAGACACTTCCACAAAAGCTTTCCGTGAGCTAGTAGATGAGATCGCAATGTTGATGGGATATGAAGTACTTCGTGATCTTCCACTTGAAGACGTGGAAATCGAAACACCAATCACCAAGACCGTTCAAAAACAATTGGCTGGTAAAAAATTGGCGATTGTCCCAATCTTGCGTGCAGGTATCGGGATGGTAGATGGCCTCTTGAGCTTGGTTCCTGCAGCCAAAGTTGGTCATATCGGTATGTACCGTGATGAAGAAACCCTTCAACCAGTTGAATACTTGGTGAAATTACCTGAGGATATTGACCAACGTCAAATATTTGTCGTTGATCCAATGTTGGCAACAGGCGGCTCAGCAATCTTGGCAGTAGATTCCCTTAAAAAACGTGGCGCTTCAAATATCAAGTTTGTCTGCCTAGTTTCTGCTCCAGAAGGAGTGAAAGCCCTTCAAGAAGCACACCCTGATGTAGAAATCTTTACTGCGGCTTTGGATGAACGCTTGAACGAACACGGTTATATCGTTCCAGGTCTTGGAGATGCTGGAGACCGCTTGTTTGGTACTAAATAAATTTCCAAAGTAAATATTGAAACTAGAAGTTCGTTTTTGACTTGAAAGGAGGTTGAGTTTTTGTTTCTGTTTAGAGAATAGAGCAAAAAATTGACCTTTTTTGACCAAAAAGATATAATAGTTCTGTATTGAGTCGTAAGACTAAAGAAAATTCAACATTAAAAGGAGAAATGAATGATTCCTGTAGTTATTGAACAAACAAGCCGTGGAGAACGTTCCTATGACATATACTCTCGTCTTCTGAAAGACCGCATCATCATGCTAACAGGTCCAGTTGAAGACAACATAGCCAACTCCGTTATCGCCCAGTTGCTCTTCTTGGATGCCCAAGACAGCACAAAAGATATTTACCTTTATGTCAACACACCTGGAGGATCTGTTTCAGCTGGTTTGGCAATCGTTGATACCATGAACTTTATTAAAGCAGATGTCCAAACAATCGTTATGGGAATGGCTGCATCCATGGGGACTGTCATTGCATCAAGTGGCGCAAAAGGCAAACGTTTCATGCTTCCAAATGCGGAGTACATGATTCACCAACCAATGGGTGGAACAGGTGGTGGTACCCAACAAACCGATATGGCAATCGCCGCAGAGCACTTGCTCAAAACTCGTAAGATTTTGGAGCAAATCCTTGCAGATAACTCTGGTAAATCAGTCGAGCAAATTCATGCAGATGCGGAACGTGATTACTGGATGAGTGCCCAAGAAACACTTGAATATGGCTTTATTGATGAAATCATGGCCAACAATTCGTTAAGCTAAGCAACCTAGAAAGTAAACTCGACGGAGTTTGCTTTTTTTGGTATAATAGGGTAAGATTTCTTAGAAAGAGGATTCCTCATGTTTGAAAAAACAAATCGTTCAGGATTAATCATCTATCTTTACTATAATCGAGATGCAAAGAAACTTCAGGAATATGGTGATATCTGTTACCATTCCAAAAAACATCGATACTTGCAGCTCTATGTTCCAACTGAGGAGCTAGATGACTTAGTTGAGAGATTAGGTAAGGAAAGATTTATCAAGAAAATTAGACGTTGTCTCATTCAAGAGCTAGAAACTCCCTTCGTTGGGAATCTCTACCGCACTGAAGAAAACGTTATCATTTAAAAAATTGAACAAATACATTGACAATTTTCTGATAATTCGGTATATTCTTAACATACAATTTTTGAAACAACTATTAAGGAGATTAAAAATGAAGAAAAAATTTGCCCTATCTTTTGTGGCTCTTGCTAGTGTGGCTCTTCTTGCTGCCTGTGGAGAGGTCAAGTCAGGAGCGTCAAACACAACTGGAAATCCAGTGGACGAAAAAACGATTAAGATCGGTTTTAACTTTGAAGAGACAGGTGCTGTGGCAGCTTATGGTACAGCTGAACAAAAGGGTGCCCAACTTGCTGTAGACGAAATCAACGCTGCAGGTGGAATTGATGGAAAACAAATCGAAGTTGTAGACAAAGACAACAAGTCAGAAACTGCTGAGGCTGCCTCTGTTACAACTAACCTAGTGACCCAATCAAAAGTTACAGCTATCGTAGGACCTGCGACATCTGGTGCAACTGCTGCAGCTGTTGCTAACGCTACTAAAGCTGGAGTGCCATTGATTTCACCAAGTGCTACTCAAGACGGTTTGACTAAAGGTCAAGATTACCTATTTATCGGAACATTCCAAGATAGCTTCCAAGGGAAGATTATTTCTAACTATGTAACAAATAAATTGAATGCTAAGAAGGTTGTTCTTTATACTGACAATGCTAGTGACTATGCTAAAGGTATAGCTAAATCTTTCCGCGAAGCCTACAAGGGTGAGATTGTAGCAGATGAAACGTTTGTAGCAGGTGATACTGACTTCCAAGCAGCCCTTACAAAAATGAAGGGGAAAGAGTTTGACGCTATCGTTGTTCCAGGTTACTACACAGAAGCTGGTAAAATTGTAAACCAAGCTCGTGGAATTGGAATTGATAAACCAATCGTTGGTGGTGATGGATTTAACGGTGAAGAATTTGTTCAACAAGCAACTGCTGAAAGAGCATCAAACATTTACTTCATCTCAGGATTCTCAACCACAGTTGATGTTTCTGCAAAAGCTAAAGCTTTCCTTGAAGCATACCGTGCCAAATACAACGAAGAGCCTTCAACATTCTCAGCCTTGGCCTATGACTCAGTTTACCTAGTAGCAAATGCTGCAAAAGGTGCTAAAAACTCAGGTGAAATCAAGGACAACCTTGCTAAAACCAAAGATTTTGATGGTGTAACTGGTCAAACAAGCTTTGATGCTGACCACAATACAGTGAAAACTGCTTACATGATGACCATGAACAATGGTAAAGTTGAAGAAGCAGAAGTTGTAAAACCATAACATTAGAATAGTAATTGAAATGGGGAATGAGCCTTTGACTCACTCCCTGTTTCGGTGTTTATGAACTTGTGAAAATTGAGAGATTTTCTAAAAATAACAATAGAAAAGAGTGAATGCTATGCTCCAACAACTTGTGAATGGTTTAATTCTGGGTAGTGTTTATGCACTTTTGGCCCTGGGTTACACCATGGTTTATGGAATTATCAAACTCATCAACTTCGCCCACGGTGATATTTATATGATGGGAGCCTTTATTGGTTACTTTTTGATTAATTCTTTCCAAATGGATTTCTTTTTAGCTTTAATTATTTCAATGGCAGGGACCGCGCTACTTGGTGTTGTGATCGAATTTCTTGCCTACCGTCCTTTACGACACTCTACACGTATTGCTGTATTGATTACTGCTATCGGAGTGTCTTTCCTACTGGAATACGGAATGGTTTATTTAGTAGGCGCCAATACTCGTGCCTTCCCTCAAGCAATTGAAACAGTCCGCTTTGACTTGGGACCAATTAGCTTGACAAATGTTCAATTGATGATTTTAGCAGTTTCTGTACTCTTGATGGTTTTATTACAATTGATCGTCCAAAAAACAAAAATGGGGAAAGCCATGCGTGCGGTATCAGTTGATAGTGACGCAGCTCAATTGATGGGAATTAATGTAAATCGTACAATCAGCTTTACCTTTGCTTTGGGCTCAGCTCTTGCTGGTGCAGCAGGAGTCCTCATTGCCCTTTACTACAACTCTCTTGAACCTTTGATGGGCGTGACTCCAGGTCTAAAATCATTCGTTGCGGCCGTTCTTGGTGGTATCGGGATTATTCCTGGTGCAGCTCTAGGGGGATTTGTGATTGGCTTGTTGGAAACATTTGCTACTGCCTTTGGTATGTCTGATTTCCGTGATGCTATCGTATATGGAATCTTGCTTTTGATTCTGATTGTTCGACCTGCAGGTATCCTTGGTAAGAATGTGAAAGAGAAGGTGTAAACAATGAAGACAAATCTTAAAGTAAATATTCTCTGGTTATTCCTTCTGTTAGCGGGTTATGGATTGATTAGTGTACTAGTTTCTGCTGGTGTTCTCAATCTATTCCATGTACAAATTTTAGAACAAATTGGGATTAATATCATCCTTGCAGTAGGTTTGAACTTAATCGTTGGTTTTTCAGGACAATTCTCACTCGGTCATGCAGGTTTTATGGCAATTGGGGCTTATGCAGCAGCGATTATTGGCTCAAAATCACCAACCTATGGTGCCTTCTTTGGAGCAATGGTCTTGGGCGCCTTGATTTCTGGTGCAGTTGCTTTGCTCGTTGGGATTCCAACACTCCGTTTGAAGGGTGACTACCTGGCTGTTGCGACACTAGGTGTTTCAGAAATCATTCGTATCTTTATCATTAATGGTGGAAGTTTGACCAACGGTGCTGCTGGTATCTTGGGTATTCCAAACTTTACCAACTGGCAAATGGTTTATCTTTTTGTAGTGATCACAACTATTGCAACTCTCAACTTCTTACGTAGTCCAATTGGACGCTCGACTCTATCTATTCGTGAGGATGAGATTGCTGCAGAGTCCGTTGGGGTAAACACTACAAAAATCAAGATTATCGCTTTTGTCTTTGGTGCCGTTACAGCAAGTATTGCGGGTTCACTTCAGGCCGGTTTTATCGGTTCTGTTGTCCCAAAAGATTACACCTTTATTAATTCCATCAACGTGCTGATTATCGTTGTATTTGGTGGACTTGGATCTATTACTGGTACCATCGTTTCAGCGATTGTTTTAGGAATTTTAAATATGCTCCTTCAAGATGTAGCTAGCGTACGTATGATCATCTACGCCTTGGCTCTTGTATTGGTGATGATTTTCAGACCAGGTGGACTTCTTGGGACATGGGAATTGAGTCTATCACGTTTCTTTAAAAAATCTAAGAAGGAGGGACAAAACTAATGGCATTACTTGAAGTTAAACAGTTAACCAAACATTTTGGCGGTCTAACAGCTGTTGGAGATGTCACTCTTGAATTAAACGATGGAGAATTGGTTGGTCTGATTGGACCAAACGGGGCTGGTAAAACAACTCTTTTCAATCTCTTGACTGGTGTTTATGAACCAAGCGAAGGTACTGTGACACTAGATGGTCACCTCCTAAATGGGAAAACTCCCTACAAAATCGCTTCCCTTGGTCTCAGTCGTACTTTCCAAAATATTCGTTTATTCAAGGACCTGACAGTTTTGGAAAATGTTTTGATTGCGTTTAGCAATCATCATAAACAACATGTCCTTGCGAGCTTTCTACGTCTACCAGCTTTTTATAAGAACGAGGAAGAATTAAAAAGCAAAGCTTTGGACTTGCTGAAGATTTTTGATTTGGATGGTGACGCAGATACTCTTGCGAAGAATCTTGCCTATGGTCAACAACGTCGATTAGAAATCGTTCGTGCTCTGGCAACTGAACCTAAAATCCTCTTTTTGGATGAACCGGCAGCTGGGATGAATCCTCAAGAAACAGCTGAATTGACAGAATTGATCCGTCGTATCAAAGATGAATTTAAAATTACCATCATGCTCATCGAACACGACATGAATTTGGTTATGGAAGTCACTGAGCGTATCTATGTTCTTGAATATGGTCGGCTGATTGCTCATGGGACTCCGGACGAAATCAAGAACAACAAACGCGTTATCGAAGCTTATCTAGGAGGTGAAGCCTAATGTCTATGTTAAAAGTTGAAAACCTCTCTGTGCATTACGGTATGATCCAAGCAGTTCATGATGTAAGTTTCGAGGTTAATGAAGGTGAAGTTGTTTCCTTGATTGGTGCTAATGGTGCTGGTAAAACAACCATTCTTCGTACCCTTTCAGGTTTGGTTCGTCCAAGTGCTGGTAAAATTCAGTTTTTAGGAAAAGAAATTCAAAAGTTGCCAGCGCAAAAAATTGTTGCAGGTGGTCTTTCACAAGTTCCTGAGGGACGCCATGTTTTCCCGGGTTTGACTGTTATGGAAAACTTAGAAATGGGAGCCTTTTTAAAGAAAAATCGTGAAGAAAATCAAGCCAACTTGAAAAAAGTCTTTTCACGTTTCCCTCGTTTGGAAGAACGTAAAAACCAAGATGCGGCAACTCTTTCAGGTGGTGAACAGCAGATGCTGGCTATGGGACGCGCTCTCATGTCTACACCTAAGCTCCTTCTCTTGGATGAGCCGTCAATGGGACTTGCCCCAATCTTTATCCAAGAAATTTTTGATATCATTCAAGATATTCAGAAGCAAGGAACAACGGTTCTCTTAATTGAACAGAACGCTAACAAGGCCCTTGCTATCTCTGACCGTGGTTATGTACTTGAAACAGGAAAGATTGTCCTATCAGGAACAGGAAAAGAACTCGCAGCATCAGATGAAGTCAGAAAAGCATATCTGGGTGGCTAAAACAATCCAGTGGATTGTTTTAGTCGGCAGATGGAGATTACGAAGTAATCATCAATATAGTCCGGGGGACCTTTTTAGTCGTTGTATGAGAATTGCAAAAGCAATTTCCTAAGTGATGAAATAAAACCGAATGAGGATTGCTAATACCTCATTCAGAGAGCTCGAAATCAGAGCTCTTTTTTGTAAGAGGTTATTTTTCAAAATCTTGAAAAAGAGCTGAAAGCGTTTGATTGATTGTGCAAGAAAGTGTATAATGAAAGTAGAAATAGAGAAGGAGAAGTCTCATGGCAGTTAAAGATTTTATGACACGCAAGGTAGTTTATATCAGTCCTGATACGACTGTAGCACATGCAGCAGATTTGATGCGTGAGCAAGGTTTGCACCGTTTACCTGTTATCGAAAACGATCAATTAGTCGGATTAGTAACAGAAGGAACCATTGCGGAAGCCAGCCCATCTAAAGCAACCAGTCTCTCTATCTACGAGATGAATTATCTTCTGAATAAAACCAAAGTAAAAGACGTCATGATTCGGGATGTCGTGACTGTTTCTGGCTATGCTAGTCTAGAAGATGCGACCTACCTGATGCTGAAAAATAAAATTGGGATATTACCAGTCGTAGACAATCATCAGGTCTACGGCGTCATTACAGATCGCGATGTTTTTCAGGCTTTCTTGGAAATAGCTGGATACGGAGAAGAGGGGATTCGTGTTCGTTTCATTACAGAAAATGAAGTCGGAGTACTGGGGAGAATTGTAGCTCTAATTGTAGAAGAGGATTTAAATATTTCCCATACTGTTAACATTCCACGTAAGGATGGCAAGGTTGTCATCGAAGTTCAAATTGATGGAAAAATCGATTTGACTGCATTAAAGGATAAGTTTGAAAAAGAAGGAATTCAAGTGGAGGAGATTACTCATACCTCTGCTAAAGTCCTTTAAACAAGAGGCTTTAGAGCCTCTTTTCTTCTGCCATCAAAAGCGGTGAAAAGCAAAATATGGAAAGAAATGAGAGATTATGGTATAATAAAACGATATGAAAAGGAGTATCTATGGACATTTCAGAAATTCGTCAAAAAATTGACGCAAATCGTGAAAAATTAGCTTCTTTCAGGGGGTCTCTTTGACCTCGAAGGATTAGAGGAAGAGATTGCCATCTTGGAAAACAAGATGACAGAACCTGATTTTTGGAACGATAATATCGCGGCCCAAAAAACGTCGCAAGAATTAAATGAATTAAAAAACACCTACAACACCTTCCGTAAAATGGAAGAGTTGCAGGATGAAGTTGAGATTTTATTGGACTTTTTAGCAGAAGACGAGTCAATCCATGATGAACTGGTCGAACAGTTGACAGAACTGGATAAGATGATGACCAGCTACGAGATGACCCTTCTCTTGTCAGAACCTTATGACCATAATAATGCAATCTTGGAAATCCATCCAGGATCTGGTGGTACTGAGGCACAGGACTGGGGCGATATGTTGCTTCGTATGTATACTCGTTATGGAAATGCCAAAGGCTTTAAAGTAGAAGTCTTGGATTACCAGGCTGGTGATGAAGCGGGTATCAAATCTGTGACCTTGTCTTTTGAAGGATCCAATGCATACGGCCTACTTAAATCAGAAATGGGTGTTCACCGTTTGGTCCGTATTTCGCCATTTGACTCTGCCAAACGCCGCCATACTTCATTTACATCCGTAGAGGTTATGCCTGAGTTGGATGATACCATCGAAGTGGAGATTCGTGAAGATGATATCAAAATGGATACCTTCCGTTCAGGTGGCGCTGGTGGACAAAATGTCAATAAGGTTTCAACAGGTGTGCGTTTGACACACATTCCTACGGGAACTGTCGTCCAATCAACGGTCGATCGTACCCAGTATGGAAATAGAGATCGTGCCATGAAGATGTTGCAGGCTAAGCTCTATCAAATGGAGCAAGAAAAGAAAGCTGCGGAAGTCGATTCCCTTAAAGGTGAGAAAAAAGAAATCACATGGGGAAGTCAAATCCGTTCATATGTTTTCACGCCTTATACTATGGTAAAAGATCACCGTACAAGCTTTGAAGTTGCTCAGGTAGATAAGGTGATGGATGGAGACCTTGATGGTTTTATCGATGCCTACCTCAAGTGGCGAATCAGCTAAGATAGAAAGGAACTCATATGTCAATCATTGAAATGAGAGATGTTGTCAAAAAGTATGACAATGGAACGACTGCCCTGCGTGGTGTATCTGTTACCATTGAACCAGGAGAATTTGCCTATATCGTAGGACCTTCAGGGGCAGGTAAGTCAACCTTTATTCGAGCTTTATACCGAGAAGTAAAGATTGAGAAAGGAAGCCTATCAGTTGCAGGCTTTAATTTAGTTAAAATTAAGAAGAAAGATGTCCCGCTTTTACGTCGTAGTGTCGGGGTAGTCTTTCAGGATTACAAACTTTTGCCTAAGAAGACCGTTTATGAGAATATTGCCTATGCAATGGAAGTAATCGGTGAGAGCCGTCGAAACATCAAAAAACGTGTTATGGAAGTATTGGACCTGGTCGGT
The DNA here is from genome assembly GCF_965111685.1 of Streptococcus oralis. Classification (GTDB taxonomy): domain Bacteria; phylum Bacillota; class Bacilli; order Lactobacillales; family Streptococcaceae; genus Streptococcus; species Streptococcus oralis_B. Next base: position 1,350,503 of record NZ_OZ217340.1, on the reverse strand, counting down.
TTGAAACATAAGGTTCGCTCTTTCCCTAATGAACTCTCAGGTGGAGAGCAGCAACGGATTGCGATTGCTCGTGCGATTGTCAACAATCCTAAAGTACTGATTGCCGATGAGCCAACAGGAAACTTGGACCCAGATAATTCGTGGGAAATTATGAATCTGTTGGAACGCATCAATCTTCAAGGTACAACTGTTTTGATGGCGACCCACAACAGCCAAATCGTAAATACCTTGCGCCACCGTGTCATTGCCATTGAAAACGGCCGTGTCGTTCGTGACGAAGCTAAAGGAGAATATGGATACGATGATTAGTAGATTTTTTCGCCATTTATTTGAATCATTAAAAAGTTTAAAACGAAATGGCTGGATGACAGTAGCAGCAGTGAGTTCGGTTATGATTACCTTGACACTCGTTGCCCTGTTTGCATCTGTAATTTTTAATACAGCGAAACTGGCTACCGATATTGAAAACAACGTTCGGGTCGTGGTTTACATTCGTAAGGATGTAGCTGATAACAGTGAGACGATTGTAAAAGAAGGTCAGACAGTTACCAATAATGACTACCACAAGGTATATGATGCTTTGAAAGCTATACCTGCTGTTAAGAGTGTTACCTTCTCAAGTAAAGAAGAACAGTACGAAAAACTGACGGAAACAATGGGTGACGATTGGAAGGTCTTTGAAGGGGATGCAAACCCTCTCTATGATGCTTATATCGTTGATACAAATTTTCCAAGTGATGTTAAAACGGTAGCTGAAGAAGCTAAGAAAATTGAGGGAGTATCAGAAGTTCAAGATGGTGGAGCCAACACTCAACGACTTTTTGAATTGGCTTCCTTTATCCGTGTTTGGGGATTGGTTATTGCAGGGCTCTTGATTTTTATCGCAGTCTTCCTCATTTCCAATACCATCCGTATCACCATTATTTCACGTAGTCGTGAGATTCAGATCATGCGTCTGGTAGGAGCGAAAAATGGCTATATCCGTGGTCCATTCTTGCTAGAAGGTGCTTTTATTGGCTTGCTTGGTGCAGCGATTCCTTCTGTTCTTGTTTTCTTTGTTTACAATATGGTCTATCAATCGGTCAATAAATCCTTGGTAGGTCAAAACTTGTCAATGATTACACCAGATGTGTTTATCCCTCTGATGACAGTTCTATTATTTGTAATCGGAATTTTCATTGGTTCAATTGGTTCAGGAATTTCGATGCGTCGATTCTTGAAAATCTAGTTGGATTTAAATGCAAATTGCAGAACAAATCAGAAAAATAATACATATTCAAAAGAGAAGTTTTCGTAAACTTCTCTTTTTCCTTTTTTTTTTAAAAAAAAATAGAAAATTTTTTTATAAAAGCCTTTACAAAAAAAATAAAAGTGATATAATTAATACATAACCAAATGCAAACGTTTTCGTAAAACGTTTGCTTAAATAAAATAAAGGAGATTTGAATGATGAAAGCTACATTCAAAAATGTCTTGTCTTTCGAGTTTTGGCAGAAATTCGGTAAGGCTCTAATGGTGGTTATCGCTGTTATGCCAGCGGCTGGATTGATGATTTCAATCGGTAAGTCACTTGCATTGATTGATCCAAACCTTGCTCCCCTAGTTATTACTGGTGGCGTACTAGAGCAAATTGGTTGGGGAGTTATCGGTAACCTTCATATCTTGTTTGCCCTCGCTATTGGAGGAAGCTGGGCTAAAGAACGTGCAGGAGGTGCGTTTGCGGCAGGTCTTGCCTTTATCTTAATCAACCGTATCACTGGTACAATCTTCGGTGTTACAGGTGATATGTTGAAAAATCCTGAAGCAATGGTTACTACCTTCTTTGGTGGTTCAATCAAGGTTGCTGACTACTTTATCAGTGTTCTTGAGGCACCAGCGCTTAACATGGGGGTTTTCGTAGGGATTATCTCTGGTTTTGTTGGGGCAACAGCTTATAACAAATACTACAACTTCCGTAAACTTCCTGATGCCCTTTCATTCTTCAATGGTAAACGTTTCGTACCATTCGTCGTTATTCTTCGCTCAACTATTGCAGCGATTGCACTTGCTGCCTTCTGGCCAGTAGTTCAAACAGGTATCAACAACTTTGGTATTTGGATTGCCAACTCACAAGAAACTGCTCCAGTCCTTGCACCATTCTTGTATGGTACTTTGGAACGTTTGCTCTTGCCATTCGGTCTTCACCACATGTTGACAATCCCAATGAACTACACAGCTCTTGGTGGAACATACGAAGTGTTAACTGGTGCAGCAAAAGGAACACAAGTATTTGGTCAAGATCCACTTTGGCTTGCTTGGGTAACTGACCTTGTTAACCTTAAAGGTTCAAATGCTGACCAATACCAACACCTTCTTACAACAATCACTCCAGCTCGTTTCAAAGTTGGACAAATGATCGGTTCATTTGGTATCTTGATGGGTGTTATCGTTGCTATCTACCGCAATGTTGATGCTGACAAGAAACACAAATACAAGGGTATGATGATTGCGACAGCCCTTGCGACATTCTTGACAGGGGTCACTGAACCTATCGAGTATATGTTCATGTTCATCGCAACACCTCTTTACCTTGTTTATGCAGTAGTTCAAGGTGCTGCCTTTGCTATGGCAGATATTGTTCACCTTCGTGTCCACTCATTCGGTTCAATTGAATTCTTGACTCGTACACCATTGGCAATTAATGCTGGTATTGGTATGGATATTGTTAACTTTATCTGGGTAACTGTTCTCTTTGCGGTTATCATGTACTTCATTGCCAACTTCATGATCAAGAAATTCAACTACGCAACTCCAGGACGTAACGGAAACTACGAAACAGCTGAAGGAGCATCAGAAGAAGCAACTCCTGGAACTCCAAAAGTTGCAGCAGCTTCTCAAGCCGTAAATATCATTAACCTTCTTGGTGGTCGTGCAAATATCGTAGATGTGGATGCATGTATGACTCGTCTTCGTGTAACTGTTAAAGATGCAGATCGTGTTGGTACAGAGGAACAATGGAAAGCAGAAGGAGCTATGGGTCTTGTCATGAAAGGACAAGGTGTCCAAGCTATCTACGGACCAAAAGCTGATGTATTGAAATCTGATATCCAAGATATTCTTGACTCAGGTGAAGTAATTCCGGAAACTCTTCCAAGTCAAATGACAGAAACTCAACAAAATACTGTCCATTACAAAGGTGTAACTGAGGATGTTTACTCAGTAGCTGATGGTCAAGTTGTTGCTTTGGAACAAGTGGAAGATCCAGTTTTTGCTCAAAAAATGATGGGTGATGGATTTGCAGTAGAACCAGCAAATGGTAACATTGTATCTCCAGTTACTGGTACTGTATCAAGTATCTTCCCAACAAAACACGCTCTTGGTCTTGTCACTGACTCAGGTCTTGAAGTGCTTGTTCATATTGGTTTGGATACAGTAAGTCTTGAAGGAAAACCATTTACTGTTCATGTCTCTGAAGGACAAAAAGTGGTTGCTGGTGATCTTCTTGTCACAGCTGACTTGGATGCTATTCGAGAAGCAGGACGCAAAACATCAACAGTGGTTGTCTTCACAAATGGTGATGTCCTCAAATCAGTTAAATTAGAACAAACAGGTTCTCTTGCAGCTAAAACAGCAGTTGCTAAAGTAGAATTGTAATATACTTGAGGTTGGAAGCTGTTTTCCAACCTCTTGTTTTAGGAGAAAAGCATGAAATTTCTAACACTCAATACCCACAGTTGGATGGAGAAGGAAGCAGAGAAAAAATTCCAAATCTTACTCCAAGACATTCTTGATAAGGACTATGATTTAATTTGTTTCCAAGAAATTAATCAAGAAATGACTTCTCCTGAGGTAGAGGTTAACAATCACTATCAAGCTTTACCATCAGCAGAACCCATTCATCAGGATCACTATGTCCGACTTCTGGTTGAAAAATTGGCTGAGAAAGGGAAAAACTACTACTGGACTTGGGCTTACAATCATATTGGCTATGACCGCTACCATGAAGGCGTAGCTATCATATCCAAAACACCTATTAAGGCGCGTGAGATTTTAGTATCAGATGTAGATGATCCAACGGACTACCATACTCGTCGCGTTGCCTTGGCTGAGACAGAAGTTGAAGGCAAGGAACTGGCTCTTGCAAGCGTTCATCTCTCTTGGTGGGATAAAGGTTTCCAAGAAGAGTGGGCACGATTCGAGGCTGTGCTGAAAGATTTGAACAAACCTCTAATATTAGCAGGTGATTTTAATAATCCAGCTGGTCAGGAAGGCTATCAATGGATTTTAGCTAGCCCATTAGGATTACAAGACGCGTTTGAAGTTGCGAAAGAAAGAAGTGGTAGCTATACCGTTCCACCAGAAATTGATGGTTGGAAAGGCAATACGGAACCACTACGAATTGACTACGTCTTTACGACAAAAGAGTTACAAGTAGAAAGCTTGCATGTGGTTTTTGATGGGCAGAATAGTCCACAAGTCAGTGACCACTATGGTTTGAATGCTGTATTAACCTGGAAATAATGAAAGAGGTTGGAATCAGAGGTTCCAACCTTTTAAGCTACTTGAATCTTTACTATAGGACTGAGATTCAAATGGGACTACTGCAATAGGACAAAATATGGTATAATTGAAAGGATAGAATCGAGGATAGTATGTCATTTAAGAAATTTCAATTTAAAAATTATATAGCAGAAGCCTTGGAGGAGTTGAAATTTATAACTCCGACAGAGGTACAAGAAAAATTAATACCTATTGTATTGGCGGGTCGTGATTTGGTGGGCGAGTCAAAAACAGGTTCTGGAAAGACTCATACTTTCTTATTACCAATTTTCCAGCAATTAGATGAAACTAGCGATAGTGTGCAAGCAGTCATTACTGCACCAAGTCGTGAGTTGGCTACTCAAATTTACCAAGCAGCTCGTCAGATTGCAGCTCACTCAGATGTCGAAGTTCGTGTGGTTAATTATGTGGGTGGTACGGATAAGGCGCGTCAGATTGAAAAACTTGCCAGCAACCAACCACATATCGTTATCGGAACGCCAGGTCGAATCTATGACTTGGTCAAATCTGGTGATTTGGCTATTCACAAGGCCAAGACCTTTGTCGTCGATGAGGCCGATATGACCTTGGATATGGGATTCTTGGAAACCGTTGATAAGATTGCAGGGAGTCTTCCAAAAGACTTGCAATTCATGGTCTTTTCAGCAACCATTCCACAAAAATTGCAACCGTTCTTGAAAAAATACTTGTCAAATCCGGTCTTGGAAAAAATCAAGACTAAGACAGTTATCTCAGATACCATTGATAACTGGTTGATTTCTACCAAGGGCCGTGACAAGAACGCTCAAATTTACCAGCTGACTCAGTTGATGCAGCCTTATTTGGCAATGATTTTTGTTAACACAAAGACACGTGCTGATGAATTGCATGCATACTTGACTGCTCAAGGATTGAAGGCAGCAAAGATTCATGGAGATATTGCTCCTCGTGAACGCAAGCGGATCATGAATCAGGTGAAAAATCTGGATTTTGAGTACATTGTCGCAACGGACTTGGCAGCGCGTGGAATTGACATTGAAGGTGTCAGCCATGTTATCAATGACGCCATTCCACAAGACTTGTCCTTCTTTGTTCACCGTGTTGGACGAACTGGACGCAATGGACTACCTGGTACAGCGATTACCCTTTACCAGCCTAGTGATGACTCGGATATCCGTGAGTTGGAGAAATTAGGGATTAAGTTTACTCCTAAGATGGTCAAAGACGGAGAGTTTCAAGATACCTATGACCGTGACCGTCGGGCTAATCGTGAAAAGAAGCAGGACAAGCTTGATATTGAAATGATTGGCTTGGTTAAAAAGAAAAAGAAAAAAGTCAAACCAGGCTATAAGAAGAAGATTCAATGGGCGGTGGATGAAAAACGCCGTAAAACCAAGCGTGCTGAAAATCGCGCACGTGGCCGTGCCGAGCGCAAAGCCAAACGCCAAACATTTTAAGTATAAAATTGGAGCTTCCTGGCTCCTTTTTCTAACTTCGTTTTATGAATTTTCAAAATTTCTGCAAAAAAAAGCAAAAAGTGGTATAATGATAAGGTTATATAGTCCCGATAAGATGGTAGAAATTTCTATCAGTACTTTGTAACTCGCAAAGAATGACGGCTCCAAAGTCGCTCGTCCTTCTACGGTTGCCGCTATAACGCGGTCACCCTATGCGCCTTACTAGCTTCAGAAATAAAAAAACATCGTTTTTATTTCTTTCGCGTCGTAACTCTTAGACTATAGAAATACCTATCAGTACTTTGTAACTCTATAACAATATTTTTTAAGGGGGGACATTTTTATGTCAGAACGTAAATTATTCACGTCTGAATCTGTATCTGAGGGGCATCCGGATAAGATTGCCGACCAAATTTCAGATGCGATTTTGGATGCTATTTTAGCAAAGGATCCAGAGGCGCACGTTGCTGCTGAGACAGCTGTCTACACTGGTTCCGTCCATGTTTTTGGTGAAATTTCTACACATGCTTATGTGGATATTAACCGTGTGGTTCGTGATACCATTGCAGAGATTGGTTATACCAATACAGAGTATGGTTTTTCTGCGGAGACGGTGGGAGTTCATCCGTCACTTGTTGAGCAGTCACCAGATATCGCCCAAGGTGTTAACGAAGCCTTGGAGGTTCGTGGGAATGCAGATCAAGATCCGCTTGACTTGATTGGTGCTGGAGACCAAGGTCTCATGTTTGGGTTTGCGGTGGATGAGACAGAAGAACTCATGCCATTACCAATCTCACTCAGCCACAAGCTGGTTCGTCGTTTGGCAGAACTTCGTAAGTCTCGTGAAATCAGCTATCTTCGTCCAGATGCTAAATCACAAGTTACAGTTGAATATGATGAAAATGACCGTCCGGTACGTGTGGACACAGTCGTGATTTCAACTCAGCACGATCCAGAAGTTAGCAATGAACAAATTCACAATGATGTGATTAGCAAGGTTATCAAAGAGGTTATTCCAGCATCTTACTTGGATGAGCAAACCAAATTCTTCATCAATCCAACTGGTCGCTTTGTAATCGGTGGACCTCAAGGAGACTCAGGTTTGACTGGTCGTAAGATTATCGTGGATACCTATGGTGGCTACTCTCGCCATGGTGGTGGTGCCTTCTCTGGTAAGGATGCGACGAAGGTGGACCGTTCAGCCTCTTATGCAGCTCGCTACATTGCCAAGAACATCGTTGCAGCAGGTCTTGCTAAGAAGGCAGAAGTGCAATTGGCCTATGCCATCGGTGTGGCCCAGCCTGTTTCTGTTCGTATCGATACTTTTGGTACAGGAACAGTAGCTGAAAGCAAGCTGGAAAAAGCAGCGCGTCAAATCTTTGACCTTCGCCCTGCGGGAATTATCCAAATGCTGGATCTCAAACGTCCAATTTACCGTCAAACAGCGGCTTATGGACACATGGGACGTACAGATATTGATCTTCCTTGGGAACGTTTGGACAAGGTAAATGCTTTGAAAGAAGCTGTGAAATAAAAATAAAAGATTGGTAGAAACTACCAATCTTTTTTTGAAAAAGAAAACCAGTTTTTGGCTGGTCTTCTTATTTTATAGGGATTGAAATCTCAATCAATTTATCTGAATAAAGCGTCTTGATATTGGCTTCATCAATGCTTTCTTTGTCGATTTTACGTTTCAAGAAGAAGTCTTGGATAGTTTCGATTTCAGGTTCACGAATAGCACGGTGTTTGTTGGAAATGAGGATTTCATAGTGAAGCGGGGCTTGCGTGAAAACTACATCTGTGTTTCCAGCAGAATAGACCTCGACAAGAGTTGCGTCCGTGCTTTCTAATTGGCTTTTAACAAGTTGCGAGTGTGAGTTTGTCGTATTGATAAGCTTCATAACAGTTCCTCCGATTTTCTAATTCTATTATAGCACTTTTTGGATAAAATCGTGTATTTTAGTCAATTCCATGCTGGATTTTCCAAGCTTCAATTCCCCATTTGTGGCTACCACGTTTGAGTTTTTCTATTGCCTCGTCAATAGGAAACCAAGCAATATGATTAAAGTCTTCTAAAGGTTTTTGTACTTCTTGGAAAGAAGTGGCTTCGTAGAGATAAGCTGGATTGTAGTAGTAGGTATCACGGTGGCGAGAGTAGAAATACTCATCAGCTTGTCCGAAATAGCTTCCAATTTCAGCAGTAAAACCGAGTTCTTCGATTAGTTCTCTCTTCAGTGCTTCTTGATGGTCTTCTCCCGCTTCAATCTCTCCACCTGGCAAGAACCAAGCACCGTTGGGGGCTTGAACTAAAACGATTTGTTTTTTATCAGGATCAGGAATAACTGCGTAAACACCATATCGGTGCTGGTAGCTCACATTTTCTTTTTTTTCACCAAAAGTTGGGTTGGCCATTAATCTTTCCTCATTCTCTAGTATCTTTATTATTATCATAATGGACAAGGGGCAAGCTGTCAAGAATTTACAGTTATTTTAGTAAAAAAAGGTACAGAAATTGTTAGATTTCCTGCACCTGTTAGATCGTTTTATTCTTCTTTTTCAGAAGCAATCTCTTCTGTTTTCTCAGCTTTTTTGGCAGATTTGATTTGAATATTGCCATTGCTTGTCATGACTGCTTTGAGGGCTTTCTCACTTGGATTTTCAAGGTAGAAGTCTGTGATAGCATCCTCGATATGATCTTGAATGGTACGGCGAAGTGGGCGTGCCCCCATTTTTGGATCATATCCCAAGTCAACCAATTTTTCCTTGACCTTGTCTGTCACATCGAGGTGGATATTGTTGCTAGAGAGGCGTTTGTTGACATCCGCTAGCATGAGTTCGACGATTTGGAGAAGGTTGTCCTTGCTGAGAGGTTTAAATTCGATGATGCCGTCAAAACGGTTCATAAACTCAGGACTAAAGAAGTTACCGAGTTCACCAAGAACAGAATTAGTACGTCCTTCACGAGCAGCTCCAAACCCAACACTGGCTTCGGCCTTACCCGTACCGGCATTTGAGGTCATAATAATGATAGCATCCTTAAAGCTAACTGTCCGTCCTTGCCCATCTGTCAAACGACCATCGTCCAAGACTTGAAGGAACATGTGCATGACATCAGGGTGAGCTTTTTCCACTTCATCGAGAAGGATGAGAGAGTAGGGATTACGGCGAACTTTTTCCGTTAACTGACCAGCTTCATCATAGCCTACATAGCCTGGAGGGGCTCCGACCAATTTAGCCACACTGTGTTTTTCCATGTATTCACTCATATCAAAGCGAATCATGCTGTCAGCAGAACCAAAAAGTTCAATGGCTAGTTGTTTGGACAGTTCTGTCTTACCGACACCAGTTGGTCCGACAAAGAGGAAACTTCCGATTGGCCGGTTAGGAGTTCCAAGACCAACACGATTACGACGGATGGCTTTGGCAATCTTATCGACAGCTTCATCTTGACCAATGACATGAGCTTTGAGGTCGTCTGCTAGATGGATAAGCTGAGACTGTTCTTTTTCTTTGAGTTCTCCGACAGGAATATTGGTTTTCTGCTCGATGATGTGTTCAATGGTTTTCTCACTGATGATTGGAGTATCCTGATCGGTCACCTTGTTTTTCTGCATTTCCTTGTACTTGGCAATCTGATCACGGAAGTAGGCAGCTTTTTCAAAGTCTTCCTCTCGTGTAGCTTGAGCCTTGAGATTCTCGGCCTCAATTAAACGCTGGTCAATCACTTTGGGATCCACAAAGTTCAGCGTCAGATTCATCTTAGAACCGGCTTCGTCCAAAAGGTCAATAGCCTTGTCAGGTAAGAAGCGGTCTTGAATGTAACGATTGGACAGATTTGCAGCAGCTTCTATAGCCGCATCAGTATACTTGACGTGATGGTAGTCTTCGTATTTCTTTTGAACCCCTTTGAGGATGATAATAGTTTCTTCGACAGTTGGTTCATCTACCTTGACAGGCTGCATACGGCGCTCGAGAGCAGCATCTTTTTCAATAATACGGTATTCATTGAGGGTAGTGGCGCCGACCAGTTGCAATTCACCACGGGCAAGGGCTGGTTTCAGGATATTGCCTGCATCCATATTGCCATCGCCAGCAGATCCTGCACCAACAATTTCATGGATTTCGTCGATAAAGAGGATAATGTCCTCGCGTTTGCGAATTTCTTCCATGAGCTTTTGCATGCGTTCTTCAAATTGGCCTCGAATCCCTGTTCCTTGAACTAGACTAACCACATCCAGACGGATGACCTGCTTGCCTTGGAGTTTATGGGGAACATCACCATCGACAATCTTCTGAGCTAGACATTCAACAACAGCTGTTTTACCAACACCTGGTTCTCCGATAAGGACAGGATTGTTTTTGGTTCGACGGTTGAGGATTTCGATAACGCGGATAATCTCCTCATCTCGACCGATAACAGGGTCAATATCTCCCCGACGAGCAATCTCAGTAATATTGATACCGTATTCCTCTAAGAGTCCTCTTTCTTGGCTAGGAGGTGTTTGAAGTGGACCGCGGTTTTGAGGTCCATAACCGCCGTTTCCTCCGTATCCGCCACCAGATTGAGTTGGAGGGACGTTATTAGTAGAAGGTTTGAAATTGTTCAAATCATTGAAAAAGTCTCCGAAAGGATCAAAGTCACGATTGTTTAAGTCAGTCATTCCTTTAAAGAGGGTATTATTTGGATCTGTTTTGATAATTTTATAGCAATTTTGACAAAGATCAATTTGTTTTTGCTGTCCATTGAGATTGGTATACAGATGAATTGTTGAGTCGTTAATTTTACAGTTTTGACAGAGCATACATCTACCTCATTTCATTCTTATTCTTGGCCTAAGAAAAAGGTCAAGAATAGTCAAAGTTTTATACTCTCATTATAGCATGATTAAGGTGTAAAGCAAGTAAAAAGATTGGGAAGTGATCGTTTTTAAAAGAGGGATTCATGGAGAATCAAGTGACATTGAAGGTAAAAAAAATCCCATTTGTGGTGACAAAAAGGATTCTCATTCATCGGGCCTTTCTGCCCGTTGTTTTTATATTAGTAAAGGAGTTCGTAGATCTCCATTGCAATCAAATCAATGCTATCAAAAGTATAAGTTTCACGAGCCTCTACATCGCGAAGGGTGAAGAGTGACCCGTTTTCTTCGTCGTAGCTGTAGGCAACTTCTGCGACAACAACACCTTCACGTTCAAAATTACGTTTTAGATTTCCACCATCTTTTGTCATTGCTTCTAGGCGGTTAATGATTCTAACCAAATGTGATTCCATTTTGATTCTCCTCCATTTCTTATCGTTTCTATTTTACCATAAACAAGAGGTAGTTGACTAGAAAAAAACTGTGATTTCTCTCTATTTCTCCAGATATCAAGTTAATTGTTAAAATCAGAGAAAAAATATTGCATTTTAATTCAATTCATGTTATAATCATACAATCTAATACATAGAAAGTTGATTGAATATGAATTTTTCTTTTTTACCAAAGTATTTACCGTATTTTAACTATGGAGCTCTGATTACCGTGTTAATTTCCATCTTTGTTGTCTGCTTAGGAACTATTATAGGTGTGTTACTGGCCTCTGCTCAGCGATCACGCTTTAAACCGCTCGTTTGGTTTGCAAATGTGTATGTTTGGATCTTCCGTGGAACTCCGATGATGGTTCAGATTATGATTGCCTTTGCTCTTATGCATATCAATGCTCCGACTATTCAAGTGGGAATTTTAGGAGTTGATCTTTCTCGTTTGATTCCTGGTATTCTGATTATTTCTATGAACAGTGGAGCTTACGTTTCAGAAACTGTTCGTGCGGGGATCAATGCGGTTCCTAAAGGGCAGTTAGAGGCCGCATATTCTCTCGGTATTCGTCCGAAAAATGCCATGCGTTATGTCATTTTGCCACAAGCTATCAAGAATATTCTTCCAGCGCTGGGAAATGAATTTATCACCATTATCAAGGATAGTTCCCTCTTGTCTGCGATTGGGGTGATGGAGTTGTGGAATGGTGCAACGACTGTAGCGACAACAACTTATTTACCGTTGACTCCTCTTTTATTTGCAGCCTTTTACTATTTGATTATGACCTCTGTTTTGACAGTGGCCTTGAAAGCATTTGAAAAACATATTGGACAAGGAGACAAAAAATAATGACAGAAACCTTGATTAAAATTGAAGAACTACATAAGTCTTTTGGGAAAAATGAAGTTTTAAAAGGCATCAACCTTGAGATTAAGCGAGGAGAAGTTGTGGTCATTATCGGTCCGTCAGGTAGCGGGAAGTCAACTCTCCTTCGTTCGATGAATCTCCTTGAAGAAGCAAGTAAAGGTAAGGTTATCTTTGAAGGAGTTGATATCACAGATAAGAAAAATGACCTTTTTGCCATGCGTGAAAAGATGGGCATGGTATTCCAACAATTCAACCTCTTTCCAAATATGACGGTCATGGAAAACATCACCTTGTCACCAATTAAAACCAAAGGAGAAAGCAAGGAAGTAGCGGAGAAGAGAGCTCAGGAACTGCTAGAAAAAGTTGGTTTGCCAGATAAGGCAACGGCCTATCCGCAGAGTTTGTCAGGTGGTCAGCAACAACGGATTGCCATTGCACGTGGACTTGCTATGGAGCCAGACGTTTTGCTCTTTGATGAGCCGACTTCAGCCCTAGACCCTGAGATGGTTGGAGAGGTCCTAGCTGTTATGCAAGACCTTGCCAAGTCGGGGATGACCATGGTGATTGTGACGCATGAAATGGGCTTTGCGCGTGAGGTAGCAGACCGTGTTATCTTTATGGCAGATGGAGTTGTTGTCGAAGATGGAACTCCAGAAGAGATTTTCGATCAAACAAAAGAACAACGGACCAAGGAATTTTTGAGTAAGGTTTTGTAACACCTCATTTTAGAAGAAATGGAGTAGGCATCATGGCTTCCAGTAAAGAATATTTAGATTTTATTCTCGAACAGCTATCAGAGCTAGAGGAGATGAGTTATCGTCCAATGATGGGAGAGTATATCCTTTATTATCGTGGGAAGATTATTGGGGGAATCTATGATAATCGTTTGTTACTGAAGCCTGTGAAGGTAGTCATGGATCAATTGGAACAGATTAGGCTTGAACGTCCTTATGATGGAGCCAAAGAGATGATTTTACTAGAAGACCTTGAAGATAAGTCATTTCCAGCGAGACTAATTAGGGATATGTATGAAGTCTTACCGGCTCCAAAAGTTAAAAAGAAAGCATAACAAATTCACCTAGTATAAATAGGCATAAAAGCTCGATAAGGGCTTTTTCTTATAGTTTCAGACTATAAGGACCATTAGTCAAGAAGTGTTAGAATGGCGAGTTATTTTTTGATATAATAGAGGATATTTGATAGAAAAGAGAAGAGGTATGGCACAGATTATTGATGGGAAGGCTCTTGCGGCTAAGTTACAAGGTCAGTTGACTGAAAAGACGGCCAAACTAAAAGAAGAAACAGGTTTAGTTCCAGGTTTGGTGGTGATTTTGGTTGGAGATAATCCAGCCAGCCAAGTCTACGTTCGCAATAAGAAACGGTCGGCTCTTGCTGCAGGATTCCATAGTGAAGTAGTGCGAGTTCCTGAAACCATTACCCAAGAAGAATTGTTAGATTTGATTGTCAAATACAATCAAGATCCAGCTTGGCATGGGATTTTGGTCCAGTTGCCTTTACCTAAACATATTGACGAAGAGGCAGTTTTGTTGGCTATTGACCCCGAAAAAGACGTGGATGGTTTCCATCCGCTAAACATGGGTCGCCTCTGGTCTGGTCATCCAGTTATGATTCCTTCGACACCTGCAGGAATTATGGAGATGTTCCATGAGTATGGGATTGATCTAGAAGGTAAAAATGCAGTTGTTATCGGTCGTTCAAACATTGTTGGAAAACCGATGGGTCAGCTTCTTTTAGGCAAGAATGCGACAGTGACTTTGACTCACTCACGCACCCATCATCTTGCCAAGGTTGCTGCTAAAGCAGATATTCTTGTGGTTGCAATCGGTCGTGCTAAGTTTGTGACTTCTGACTTTGTCAAACCAGGAGCGGTTGTCATTGACGTTGGGATGAACCGAGATGAAAATGGCAAACTTTGTGGAGATGTTGACTTTGATGCCGTTGCACCACTTGCTAGTCACATCACACCTGTACCTGGTGGAGTTGGCCCTATGACCATTACCATGCTAATGGAGCAAACCTATCAGGCAGCTCTTCGTACACTGAACAAGGATTAGTAAAATGAAATTCGTATTTGACCTAGATGGAACGTTATCTTTTGACTACATGACCATAGATGACGAGATTCAGCAGGTTCTTTTAAAGGCTGAAGATTATGGGCATGAGCTTGTATTTGCCTCAGCTCGCTCTTATAGGGATTGCTTGGGTTTATTAGGCCCTGAACTCAGTCAGCGCTTGGTCATAGGTTTGAATGGAGGCGTAGCCTATCATCTGGGGAAGGCTATCTTCGAAAGGAATCTCGATGCTAGAGTTTATCGGGCGCTAGTGGATTATTGCCAGACCTATAATCTCCCTTTCTTTGTAGATGATTGCTTTGACTATAGTGGTCAGATTCTAGAGAAGATTCCATTTATTTCCAGTGTGGATCCCCTAAAGGTGGCTCGTCATCAGAAACTCGAGGACTTAGGGACTCCGATTAAGATAGTCGTTTATATGGGAGACCACGAGGATTTGCTTGATGATCTGCTTGGTCAGTTAGAAAGACTGGGGCAGGCTCATCTGTCCTATCATGCGCATGAAAAGTGCCTTTATGTCAACCCCTTGGACACTCATAAGGCGACAACTGTTGAAAAGTTATGTGGAAAGAACTTTATTGCTTTTGGAAATGACCAAAACGATATTGAACTGTTTAAAACGTCTCTCTATTCAGTTCAGATAGGAAATTTTGCTGGCCTTACTCCATATGCAGATGAAACGTTAGAGCTAAAAGGAGCTCCTTCTCCAGCAGTAGCAGCTAAAATCTTACAGACTTTTGCGGAATTTAAGGGAAAATAGTGTAGAAGGAGGTTTGCCCCTCCTTTTGTAGTATAATGGAGTGAGAGGAAAATAACGATGAAAGTGATTGATCAAACTTTATTAGAAAAAGTCATTATTGAACGTTCTCGTCACAGTCATAAGGGAGATTACGGTCGTCTGCTCTTGCTAGGAGGGACCTATCCTTATGGGGGAGCTATCATCATGTCAGCCATTGCAGCTGTCAAAAGTGGGGCAGGGTTGGTGACTGTTGGCACGGATAAGGAGAATATTCCGGCTCTGCACAGTCATTTACCTGAGGCCATGGCATTTTCTCTTCAAGACCAGCAATTGTTAAAAGAACAGTTGGAAAAGGCTGAAGTTGTCTTGTTAGGTCCGGGTTTACGAGAGGATGCATTCGGAGAAGAACTCGTAAAACGGGTCTATGACAGCCTTAGAAAAGACCAGATTTTACTTGCAGATGGAGGTGCTTTGGGCATCTTAGCAAAAGGTCATTTGCCATTCCCACCTAGTCAGCTCATCCTAACTCCCCACCAAAAGGAATGGGAAAGATTATCTGGCACAGCTCTTGACCATCAAAATACAGAGACGACGGCTAGGGCTCTTTCATCTTTTCCTCAAGGAACAATTTTGGTAGAGAAAGGTCCAGCTACTCGAATTTGGCAAGCTGGTCAGTCTGATTACTATCAGTTACAGGTTGGTGGTTCCTATCAGGCTACTGGGGGAATGGGAGATACACTGGCTGGAACGATTGCAGGTTTTGCAGGTCAGTTTCCACATGTCAATCTCTATGAACGCGTAGTAGTAGCGACTCATCTGCACTCAGCTATCGCGCAAGAACTTTCTCAAGAACACTACCTTGTCTTGCCAACAGAAATTAGCAAGCTCCTCCCCAAAACAATGAAAAAAATATCTCACAAAGGCAGCTAATACCTTGGTTGTCTTTTTGTGTTGATGTAGCTTTGTTGATAAGGTTTTCAAATACCTCAGAACTAGCGACCAACTGCTGAACTTGCGTGAAATTCTCACTTTTAAGGTCTGGGTTTTTACTCAAACTCACAAGGAAAGTGAGATTGTTATCGAAGTTGAGGGGTGTCAAATCATGCTTTTTTTGATATAATTTTTAATGATGAATGCGAGAAATGATCGGTATGTGGTCGTTGATTTAGAGGCGACCAGCACCGGAAGCAAGGCAAAAATTATTCAAGTAGGCATTGTGGTGATTGAGAATGGCGAAATTGTCGATCAGTATGCGACTGATGTCAATCCCCATGAACCCTTGGATTCTCATATCAAAGAATTAACAGGTCTGACCGATCAGCGTTTGGCTGCGGCACCAGAGTTTTCTCAGGTGGCTGGAAAAATTTTTGAATTGGTTAAGGACGGTGTTTTTGTTGCGCATAATGTTCAATTTGATGCCAACCTCCTTGCGGAATTTCTTTTTTTTGAAGGATATGAATTGCGTACACCGCGGGTGGATACTGTTGAGCTAGCCCAAGTTCTATATCCTCAGTTTGAAAAGTACAATCTAGGCATCCTTTGTCAAGAGTTGGGCATTGAACTAGAACATGCCCATACTGCCCTGTCTGATGCTCAGGCAACAGCAGAACTCTTGCTTTACATGCGCCAAAAACTCTTTGAGCTACCTAAAGGGCTCTTAGAAAGCTTGTTAGACCTTGCAGATAACCTTCTCTATGAAAGCTATCTGGTGATTGAGGAGGTCTATCAGCAACAATCTCTCCTATCCTTTCCGGAATTGATAGAACTACATGGGCTTTTCCTGAGAAAGGAAAGCAAAGCCTTAGTCCCACGAAAGTTATCCAAAGATTTTGCTAAAAATATTTCTTTATTGGGGCTGGAGGAGCGTCCGCAACAGTTGGAATTTGCGGATAAGATTGAGGACTTATTGGAAGAACACCAGACTTCTTTTATCCAAGCTCAAACGGGATTGGGTAAGACATACGGCTATCTCCTCCCAGCTTTGAACTCGGAGAGTCAAGCTGGAATCCTAGTGAGCGTTCCGACCAAAATTCTTCAAAATCAGATTATGCAAGAAGAAGGACAGCGTTTAAAAGAGGTCTTCCATCTGGAAATTCATAGTCTCAAGGGTCCTCAAAATTACTTGAAATTGGATGCCTTTCACCAAATTCTCTATCGATCAGAGTCCAATCGCCTTTTCACACGCTTTAAAATGCAGTTGCTTATCTGGCTAACAGAGTCAGAGACAGGTGACTTGGACGAAATAGGGCAACTTTATCGCTACCAGCACTTTCTGCCGGAACTAGTCCACGATGGTAAGCTTTCAAAGAAAAGTTTATTTGCTACAGAGGATTTTTGGAAACGAGGGCAGGAAAAGGCCAATACCAGTCGTGTTCTTCTGACCAATCATGCTTATCTGGTCACTCGTTTGGAAGACAATCCAGAGTTTGTCGACAACCGTTTGGTGATTTTGGATGAAGCTCAAAAAATGCTGCTAGCTCTCGAAAATCTAGCCCAGCAGGCTTATCGCCTTGAGGAACTTGTAACCCAGCTTGATAAGTCCATAGAGTCAGAGGAAGATTTGGTTCAGAAACGCTTGCTTGAGAGTATCGGCTTTGAATGTCGTTACTTGATAGAGCACTACCAGTCAGGTCTGAAGAATGGAAAGTGGTTGGATTCTCTCGAACACTTGCGCCAGCATTTTTCGGAGTTAGCTCTCCCAGAGTATCGAGAGCTTGCAAACTTTTTCACCTCAGACCGTGAATTTTGGCTTGCTACAGCCGAGAAATCGAGCAAGGATGTCTTGATTTGTTCAAGTAAAAAAGGCCGCTTTATACTAGCAGATTTATTGCCAGAAGATTGTAGGCTCCTAGGAGTATCGGCCACTCTTGAAATCAGCAACCGGGTTTCCTTAGCAGATTTATTGGGATTTCCAGATGCTCCGCTTGTTAGGCTTGATGTAGCAAAACAGGAGCAACAAGAAGTCTTCCTAGTCGATGACTTTCCTCTTGTGACAGAAGTTTCGCCTGCTGACTATGCTAGTGAAGTTGCTTCTGTCATCCGAAGGTTGCAAGCCTTTCAAGAACCCTTATTGGTTTTGTTTACTTCAAAAGAGATGTTGCTGGCAGTTTCGGACCTGCTCGACCAACCGCATCTAGCTCAGTATAAAAATGGGGAACCAAGCCAACTGAAAAAACGCTTTGAAAAAGGTGAACGCCAGATCTTGCTTGGAACAGGCAGTTTCTGGGAAGGAGTTGATTTTTCAACCCATCCTTGCGTGATCCAAGTGATTCCGAGATTGCCTTTCCAAAATCCCCAAGAACCGTTAACCAAAAAATTAAACCAAGAACTACGTCGAGAAGGAAAAAATCCCTTCTATGATTATCAATTGCCGATGGCTATTATTCGGTTAAAACAAGCATTAGGTCGTACTGTTAGACGGTCTGACCAAGGTTCGGTTGCTGTAATCCTAGACAGTCGTGTCGTCAGCAAGCGCTATGGCAAACAAATCGCCCAAACCATGTCAAAAGAAAGAACGGTTCGGGTCCTTGCTAGAGAACAGCTAAGGTCTGCAGTAGCAGATTTTCTCCAATCTCGTCGCAATAGAATGAAAGAAAAATCCAAGAAAGAGAAAAGGTAAAAAATATGAAACGATCCTTTGACTCTCGAGTCGATTATAGCCTCCTCCTACCAGTGTTTTGTTTACTGGTACTTGGAGTAGTGGCCATTTATATAGCAGTTAGTCATGACTATCCAAATAATGTATTACCAATTCTAGGCCAGCAAATCGCTTGGATTGCCTTGGGTCTTGTCATTGGATTTGTGGTCATGTTCTTTAATACCGAGTTTTTATGGAAGGTGACTCCCTATCTCTATGGTCTAGGGCTAGCTTTGATGGTCCTACCTCTTGTTTTCTACAACCCAAATCTTGTAGCGTCAACAGGTGCCAAGAACTGGGTATCGATCGGTGGAAAGACACTTTTCCAGCCATCGGAGTTCATGAAGATTTCCTATATCTTGATGTTGGCTCGAGCCATTGTAAGATTCACTCAAAAACACAAGGAATGGAGACGGACTATTCCCTTGGATTTCCTATTGATTGGTTGGATGATTGCCTTTACCATACCAGTCTTTATCCTCTTAGCCCTACAAAGTGACTTGGGGACCGCCTTGGTCTTTGTAGCTATTTTTTCCGGTATGGTTCTCCTTTCAGGTGTTTCGTGGAAGATTATCATTCCGGTTTTTGCGACAGGAGTGACTGCAGTTGTAGGCTTCATGGCCATCTTTATAAGTAAGGATGGACGTGCCTTCTTGCATCAGATTGGGATGCCAACTTACCAGATCAACCGCATCTTGGCCTGGCTCAATCCCTTTGACTTTGCACAAACAACGACTTACCAACAGGCGCAGGGGCAAATTGCGATTGGAAGTGGTGGTTTGTTTGGACAAGGTTTCAATGTGTCCAATCTTCTCATTCCTGTACGTGAGAGTGATATGATTTTCACCGTAATTGCTGAAGACTTTGGCTTCATTGGTTCAGTCTTTGTGGTTGTTCTGTACTTGCTTCTTATTTATCGGATGTTGAAGATTACACTTAAGTCAAACAACCAGTTCTACACCTATATTTCGACTGGTTTTATCATGATGTTGCTCTTCCATATCTTTGAAAATATCGGTGCCGTGACAGGCTTACTTCCTTTGACAGGGATTCCTCTGCCTTTCATTTCTCAAGGAGGCTCCGCTATTATTAGTAACCTCATCGGTGTCGGTCTCCTCTTGTCTATGAGTTACCAGATCAACCTAGCGGAGGAGAAAAGTGGAAAAGTTCCATTAAAACGAAAGAAAGTCGTTCTAAAACAAATCAAATAAGGAGGCCACTATGGCAAAAGTAGCAGTTATTTTAGCCCAGGGTTTTGAAGAAATTGAAGCATTGACAGTAGTCGATGTCTTGCGTCGAGCAAACATTTCATGTGATATGGTAGGATTAGAAGAGCAGGTGACAGGTTCGCATGGTATTCAGGTAAAAGCCGATCGTGTCTTTGATGGCGATTTATTCGACTATGACTTGGTAGTTCTTCCGGGTGGTATGCCAGGTTCAGCTCACCTACGGGATAATCAAGCCCTCATTTCACAGATTAAAGCCTTTGACCAAGTAGGAAAGAAAATTGCTGCCATCTGTGCAGCCCCAATCGCCCTCCATCAGGCAGGTGTCCTGAAAGACAAGCACTTTACTTGTTATGACGGAGCTCGGGAGCAAATTACTGATGGAACTTATCAAAAGCAAACAGTGGTTGTAGATGGTAATCTAACAACTAGCCGAGGACCGTCAACTGCCCTTGCCTTTGCCTATGAGTTGGTAGAGCAGTTGGGAGGAGATGCTGAAAGTTTACGAGTTGGCATGCTCTATCAAGATGTCTTTGGAAATCAACAGTAAAACGAGAGTTCGGCTCTCGCTTTTTACTTGGAAAAATCTAGGAAATCATCGCTTTTTTCATAAAAAACTGGTATAATGAAGGGTATGAAATATCACGATTATATATGGGATTTAGGTGGTACCCTATTGGATAATTATGAGACTTCTACAGAAGCCTTTGTAGAAACCTTAGCCCAATACGGAATAGAGCAAGAACACGACTGTGTCTACCAAGCCTTGAAGGTTTCGACAGCTTTTGCCATCGAGAAGTTTGCACCAGATATCGAGAATTTTTTAGAGAACTACAAAGAAAATGAAGCGCGTGAGCTAGAACATCCAGTTTTGTTTGAGGGAATTCCAGAATTACTCAAAGACATTTCGGACAAGGGTGGTCGCCATTTCTTGGTTTCTCATCGAAATGACCAAGTACTAGAACTTCTTGCTAAGACCCGGATAGCCAACTACTTCACCGAGGTGGTGACTGCCAGTTCTGGCTTTAAACGGAAACCAGATCCTGAGTCCATGATTTATTTACGTGATAAATATCATATTACATCTGGTTTGGTCATTGGTGACAGAAATATTGATGTAAAAGCAGGTAAAGCTGCTGGCTTAGATGCCTATCTTTTTAATAACGTTAATAACGTTGCGACATTGAGACAAGCAATAGACATGTAAGAAAAGGGAAAAAATGACAGAAGAAATCAAAAATCAACAGGCACAAGATTATGATGCCAGTCAAATTCAAGTTTTGGAGGGACTTGAAGCTGTTCGTATGCGTCCAGGTATGTATATTGGATCGACTTCAAAAGAAGGTCTTCACCATCTAGTATGGGAAATCGTTGATAACTCAATTGACGAAGCCCTAGCTGGATTTGCCAGTCACATCCAAGTCTTTATAGAGCCTGATAATTCCATCACCGTTGTGGATGATGGACGTGGAATTCCTGTTGACATTCAGGAAAAGACAGGACGTCCTGCTGTTGAGACAGTCTTTACGGTTCTTCACGCTGGAGGAAAGTTCGGCGGTGGTGGATACAAGGTCTCAGGTGGATTGCATGGTGTGGGGTCATCAGTAGTAAATGCCCTCTCAGCTCAACTAGATGTTCATGTTCATAAAAACGGTAAGATTCATTACCAAGAATACCGTCGTGGTCATGTAGTTGCTGATCTTGAGGTGGTTGGAGATACGGATAAAACTGGAACAACAGTTCACTTCACACCAGATCCAGAGATTTTTACAGAAACAACAACTTTTGACTTTGAAAAATTAAACAAACGTATTCAAGAACTAGCCTTTTTGAACCGAGGTCTTCGAATCTCCATCACAGATAAGCGTGAAGGTCTTGAACAGACTAAACATTACCACTATGAGGGTGGGATTTCTAGCTACGTTGAATATATCAACGAGAACAAGGATGTAATCTTTGATACACCAATCTACACAGACGGTGAAATGGATGACATTACTGTTGAAGTTGCCATGCAGTACACAACCGGTTACCACGAAAACGTCATGAGTTTCGCCAATAACATTCATACCCATGAAGGTGGAACACATGAGCAAGGTTTCCGTACGGCTCTGACTCGTGTTATCAACGATTATGCCCGCAAGAATAAACTGCTAAAAGACAATGAAGATAACCTGACAGGGGAAGATGTTCGTGAAGGTTTGACTGCTGTTATTTCTGTCAAACACCCTAATCCGCAGTTTGAAGGACAAACTAAGACAAAAATGGGAAATAGCGAAGTGGTTAAGATTACTAACCGCCTCTTTAGCGATGCCTTTTCTGATTTCCTCATGGAGAATCCTCAGATTGCCAAGCGCATCGTGGAAAAAGGGATTTTGGCTGCCAAGGCTCGTGTAGCTGCCAAGCGTGCGCGTGAAGTCACTCGCAAGAAATCT
Source organism: Streptococcus oralis (assembly GCF_965111685.1). Taxonomy (GTDB): domain Bacteria; phylum Bacillota; class Bacilli; order Lactobacillales; family Streptococcaceae; genus Streptococcus; species Streptococcus oralis_B. The sequence continues at coordinate 1,328,237 of NZ_OZ217340.1, read as the reverse complement.
GGCTTGGAAATTTCCAATCTTCCTGGAAAACTAGCAGACTGTTCTTCAAATAACCCTGCTGAAACCGAACTCTTCATCGTTGAGGGAGACTCAGCTGGTGGATCAGCCAAATCTGGTCGTAACCGTGAGTTCCAGGCTATCCTTCCAATTCGTGGTAAGATTTTGAACGTTGAAAAAGCCAGCATGGATAAAATTCTTGCCAACGAAGAAATTCGAAGCCTTTTCACAGCCATGGGAACAGGATTTGGTGCAGAATTTGATGTCACTAAGGCTCGTTACCAAAAACTCGTTTTGATGACCGATGCCGATGTTGATGGAGCCCACATTCGAACCCTCTTACTGACTCTGATTTACCGCTACATGAAGCCAATTCTAGAAGCTGGATATGTCTACATTGCCCAACCTCCAATTTACGGAGTAAAAGTTGGAAGTGAGATTAAAGAATACATTCAACCTGGTGCAGATCAAGAAATTAAACTCCAAGAAGCCTTAGCACGTCATAGTGAAGGCCGTGCGAAACCAACCATCCAACGTTATAAAGGTTTGGGAGAAATGGATGACCACCAATTGTGGGAAACAACCATGGATCCTGAACATCGCTTGATGGCGCGTGTTTCGGTAGATGATGCTGCCGAAGCAGATAAAATCTTTGATATGTTGATGGGCGATCGAGTAGAACCTCGTCGCGAATTTATCGAAGAAAACGCTGTTTATAGTACACTTGACGTCTAAAAATTGTGGGAAATAGTTCCCTTGGTTTAAAAAATATGATATAATCATTACGATTGTTTCTAGTATAAAAGGAGTTTGATATGTCTAATGGACAACTAATTTATCTAATGGTTGCGATTGCAGTCATTTTGATCCTAGCTTATGTAGCAGTTATCTTTTTACGTAAGCGTAATGTAAGTAGATTAACGGCCCTTGAAGAAAGAAAAGAAGAACTCTACAACCTCCCAGTTAATGACGAGGTTGAAGCCGTTAAAAACATGCACTTGATTGGTCAAAGTCAGGTAACCTTCCGTGAATGGAACCAAAAATGGGTTGATTTATCTCTGAACTCATTTGCTGATATTGAGAATCATCTTTTTGAAGCTGAAAGCTACAATAATTCTTTCCGTTTCTTTAAGGCAACACACAAACTTGATCAAATTGAGAGCCAAATCAGCTTGATTGAAGAAGACATTACGGCTATTCGCAATGCCCTTTCTGAACTTGAAAAACAAGAATCTAAGAACAGTGGTCGTGTCCTTCATGCCTTGGACTTGTTTGAATCCCTTCAACATACTGTTGCAGAAGATTCAGAGAAGTATGGGAAAGCCCTCCCTGAGATTGAGAAACAATTGGAAAATATCCAATCAGAATTCTCTCAATTTGTTACCTTGAACTCATCAGGTGACCCAGTTGAAGCGGCAGCAATTCTTGATTCAACTGAAAATCATATTCTTGCTTTGACACACATCGTTGAGCGAATTCCAGCTCTTGTTGAAACCTTGACCAAGGAATTGCCAGACCAATTGGCAGATTTGGAAGAAGGTTATCGCAAGTTGTTGGATGCCAGCTACCACTTTACTGAAACAGATATTGAGTCACGTTTCCAACTTTTGTATGAATCTTTGAAGAATAATCAAGAAAACATTCGTCAGTTGGAGTTGGACAATGCAGAGTATGAAAATAATCGCATTCAAGAAGAAATCAACGCACTTTATGATATTTTCACTCGTGAAATTGAGGCTCAAAAAGTCGTTGAGAATCTCCTCTCAACACTTCCAACCTATCTCAACCACTTGAAAGAAAATAATCAGGTGCTTGTTCAGGATCTTGAACGTTTGACTAAAACCTACCTTCTTCCTGAAAGTGATGGAAATCATGTTCGTCGTCTTCAAGCAGAATTGGCTGCACTTGATACGGCAATCATGGAAGTGACAGAGGATCAAGGTGAGTCAACACAAGCCTACTCAGTTCTTGAAGAACAGTTGGAAATGCTTCAAAGTAACCTCAAGGATATTGAGGATGAGCAAATCTCTGTTAGCGAACGACTTGCCCAAATCGAAAAAGACGACCTCAATGCTCGCCAAAAAGCAAATGTCTATGTGAACCGTTTGCATACTACCAAACGTTACATGGAGAAGAGAAACTTGCCAGGTATTCCTCAAAGTTTCTTGAAACTTTTCTTTACTGCAAGTCATAACACAGAAGATTTGATGGCAGAGTTAGAACAACCACAAGTGAATATTGAATCGGTTAAACGAATTCTTGAAGTCGTAACGAATGACATGGAAGCACTTGAAACAGAAACCTATGATATCGTTCAATATGCAACTTTGACGGAGCAACTCTTGCAATACTCAAACCGTTACCGTTCATTCGACGAGCGTATCCAAGAGGCCTTTAACGAAGCGCTTGAAATTTTTGAAAAAGAGTTTGACTACCAAGCATCATTTGAAAAAATTTCACAAGCCTTGGAAGTTGCTGAACCAGGGGTCACAAACCGTTTTGTAACTTCATATGAAAAAACACGTGAAGCGATTCGTTTCTAAAATGGAAACTTAGATTTATTGAACTGCACCTTAAAAGTTAGACAATTTATTTATCCGAGCTCTTTGCAACTGTAGTGGGATGAAGAAAAGCTAAGATCTAGAAAGGACACATTTCGTCCTTTCTTTTTTGATGTTCAGAGCGATAAAAATACGTTTTTTGAAGTTTTCAAAGTTCCGAAATCCAAAGGCATTGCACTTGATGAGTTTGATGAGATTATTCGTTGCTTCCAATTTGGCGTTGGAATAGGGTAATTGGAGAGCGTTGACGATTTTCTCTTTGTTCTTTAGAAAGGTTTTAAAGACAGTATGAAAGAGAGGATGAACCTGCTTTAGATTGTCCTCAATGAGTCCGAAAATTTCTCCGACTCCTTATTCTGAAAGAAAAAAAGCAAGAGCTGATAGACATTGTAGTGGTGTTCAAGTCTTCTGAATAACTCAAAAGCTTGTCTAGAATCTCTTTATTGGTTAAGTGCATGCGAAAAGTAGGGCGATAAAATCGCTTATGGCTGAGTTTACGACTATCCTGTTGAATGAGTTTCCAGTCGCACTTGATAGCCTTGTATTCACGGGATTTTCTATCGAACTGATTCATGATTTGGATACACACATGACTCATAGCACGTCTTAGGTGTCGGAGTAAAACAAACCAGTGGACTGTTTCAGTCTGAGCCTGGAAATTGGAAAGCGAAGTTACTTAGCTAGGTTATAGTAAGGACTAAACATATCCATTGTAATGATTTTAACTCGATATCGGACTGCTCTATCGTAGCGAAGAAAGTGATTTCGTATGATGGCTTGTGTTCTTCCTTCAAGAAGGGAGATGATATTGAGCTTGTCAAAGTCCTGAGCAATAAAGCTCATCTTCATCTCCCGATTGAAACAGTCACTTTCCTGACTGTTTCAACATCCCAAGACATAATCTCAGGAAGTCGGCTAAAATCATTCTTAAAGTGAAAGTCATTAAGTTTACGTATGACAGTTGACGTTGAAATGGACAGTTGATGGGCAATATCGGTCATAGAAGTCTTTTCAATTAACTTTTGAGCAATTTTTTGGTTGATGATACGGGGAATTTGGAGATTTTTCTTGACGAGAGATGTTTCGGCGACCATCATTTTCGAGCACTGATAGCATTTGAAACAGCGTTTTCTGAGGAGAATTCTAGTAGGCATACCAGTTGTTTCGAGGTAAGGGATTTTAGACGGTTTTTGGAAGTCGTATTTCTTCATTGGACTTCCACACTCAGGACAAGATGGGGCGTCGTAGTCCAGTTTAGCGATGATTTCTTTGTGAGTATCCCTATTAACAACATCTACAAATAGGATATTAGGGTCTTTAATGTCTAGTAATTTTGTGATAAAATGTAATTGTTCCATATGATTCTTTCTAATGATGGTTTGGTCGCTTTTCATTATAGATGATATGGGACTTTTTTTCTACACAAAAATAGGCTCCATAATATCTATAGGATATTTACCCACTACAAATATTATAGAGCCGTATTTCTTCTGACTGTATCTCAGAAAGGCCAGGGAAACCTGGTCTTTCTGTTTTCAATTTAAGACAAATAAAAATTCAAATTTATATTATGTTCAGAAAGAATGTTGGATATTATATAATTCTATTTGATTAACAATTATATAAAATAGTTGGAATAAATATTAAGATGATTCAAACTTATAAATAAATGTAATATTTCTATATGCTACTTTTAAGTGTTTTTTATAAATGGAAGCTAGTTTTGTAGGCGTTCTGTCTCTTGAGAGAAAGCTTTATGTTGGTAAAATAAAAATATAAGTTAAAATTTTACACTGTGTCAATATTTTATAAAGAGTAATAACCTTATATTATTACAAAAAAAGTTAATTTTGTTTTATAATGAAATTAAAGGAGGTTTCTATATTAAAAACAGAACAAATAGGATAAATATTGCAATTACGTATAGTTATGAAATATGTTAATATGATGTAACTTAGTCAATAACCCTCATGTATTTCAATGAATTTGAAAGGAGATGTGTGTTGAAATTTTACAATCATAGTTGGTCGTTTTAATGTTTTCGGTAATTTAGAAAGGAAGATTATGAAGAACAAGAAATTTTGGTTACCCATCCTAACCTCTCTGGCCTGTTTGTTAGGGATGATATTTGCTCCAAATTCAGTTCAAGCAAAGGATCTGAAGAACGTTATCAGTAATATTGGAATTTGGGAGGTTGATAATGGTAAGTTTATAAAACCGGATGCGAATGGCGTTTATACACTTTCTCCTGAACATCATAACTACTCAAATTATAAATTCACTGTTGATTACGATTTGAGCGCCTATGATGGTAAATTAGAGGACGGTGATACCTTTAACTTTACTGTTCCGAGTCCTTTAACGGTTAGAAATGAAACTTTTGATTTAAAAGATAAGGAAACCGATCTGGTTATCGGAGAAACTCAAATTATATCAAACGGGGATAATAATGGTGGTAAGGCAACTATTACGTTAAAAAATCTGAAAACCTATCTTGAGAAAAAGGGTGGCTATCAAGTCCAAAATGTTAAAGGAAATTTCTTTGTTGGTTTTAGTTCTAAAAATGAATTAAGCAATGAAACGCTCCGTTTTGATAAAACGGAAACTATAAATGAAATTACCCATCAAATCAAGGTTAAAAAAGGTGATGCGGCTGATTATTCTGAAGGAATTGGTCGAGCTAATTTCAATAAATATCACGGTTTGATTTACAAAGAGGATTGGACATCAAAGGCTCTAAATAAGAGTGGAAAATACTTACACAGCTGGTATGTTCGTGTTAATCCGAAACAGGCAGCCTATAATAAAATTGAAATTCATGACTGGGTAGATCCAAATGCTTCACCAATGCAGATGATCCCTGAAACATTTAGCGTCACGGCAGGTTGGTATGATCAATATTATTATTTGAAAGATGAAGTGGTTTTAGAAGCTGGTAAGGATTACCAAGTAAAATGGAATGATTCTTACACAGAATTTACTTTAACAATTAACAATGCATCTTCAATTCTTGCGAAGAACGGTAAACCAGCAGCATTTCGAATTAATTATAAAACAAGTGCTCCAGCGGATGGCACGCAAGTCCAAAACAATGCTGAAATGAAGGGTGATGACCAGATTCTAACATATGACGACTATAGTAATAAGACAGTCGTTAAGCAAATCGGAAACTCAGTCATTGCTTCTGGTGGTACAATTCAGTTAGAAACTGCTTACCGTATCATTCTTTACAAGGTCGACGAGCTGACTCATGACCGTCTAAAAGGAGCAAAATTCAAGATTACTCCTCCAGCAGGAGCTACTGCTAAAGAGGAAATTGTAACGACAAATGATGACGGAATTGCTGAATCATCTATTTACTCAGAAAGTGATATCAAGAAAGGGAACTTTACAGTAACCGAGGTTGAGGCTCCTGAGGGATATGAGTTAAATCCTACTCCATTTGAGATGACTGTTGGACAAGATGGAGCTATCAAAACAGTTACAAATAAACGTAGCAAAGCTAAAGCCAAGATTAAAGCTAATAAAAAACTTACAGGACGTGAGTTAAAGGCTGAAGAGTTTGAATTCACTTTAACAGACCAAGATGGTAAGGTGAAAGAAACTGTGAAGAATGACAAAGACGGAAACATTGCTTTCTCAGAATTGGAATTCGACAAAGCAGGGACTTATACCTTTAAAATTGCTGAAAAAGCTGGCAGTGATACAAGCATCAAGTACGACACTAAAACTGTCACGGCTACAGTTACTGTAGCGGACAAGGGTAAAGGTGCACTTGAAGCAACTGTTTCTTACGATGATGAAAAAGCTTTCGAAAATACTTTCACTCCAGCAAAAACGGCAGTTCCTGTTAAGAAAGTATGGAAGGACGCGAACAACCAAGACGGTAAACGACCATCTTCTGTCACAGTTAAATTGCTTGCGGACGGTCAAGATACTGGTAAAACACTTGAACTGACTGAAGCAAATGGTTGGGCTGGAAGCTTCAAAGACCTTGATGCTGATAAAGTCGGAACACCTATTAAGTACACAGTAGTAGAAGTAACGGTTGCTGGTTATACTTCAGAAGTTACTGGTGACGCTACATCAGGATTTACCATCACAAATAGCTATTCTCCAGGAACAGTTGATGTAAAAGCAACTAAGAACTGGGATGACGCTAACAACCAAGACGGCAAACGTCCAACCAAGATTACAATCAATCTTTTAGCAGACGGTCAGAAAGTTGATTCGAAAGAAGTTCAAGCAGCCGCAGATGGAACTTGGACTGTCGAATTCACGAAATTAGCAAAATATAAAGATGGTAAAGAAATCAAATACACTGTAACAGAAGAAGCCGTAGCCGAATACGAATCTACTATTACAGACTTTACCATCACAAACAAATATGCTCCTAAAGAAATTGACTACAAGGTAACAAAAGTATGGAATGATGCGAACAACCAAGACGGTAAACGTCCTGAGTCCGTAACAGTTCAACTTTATAAAAAAGTAGGAAATGCAGATCCAGTAGCCGTTGAAGGTAAGAAATTAACCTTAACCGCTAAGGAGAAGACTGATGATAACACTTGGGTAGCATCCTTCACCAATCTTCCACAATACGAAGCTGGAAAAGAAATCACCTATTCTATCAAGGAAGTGGATGTACCAGCTGGTTACGAATCCTCTGTGACTGGTCAAGTAGTTACAAACACTTATAACTCAGAAACAGTTGTTCTTTCAGGAACTAAGGTTTGGAAAGATAACAACAACCAAGACGGTAAACGTACAAGATCTGTGAAAGTTCAAATTCTTAACGGCGACAAGGTTGTTCAAGAAATTGAAGTTTCAGAAAAAACTGGCTGGAAGTTCGAATCAAAAGCACTTCCTAAGTATGAAAATGGTAAAGAAATCGAGTACAAAGTCAAAGAAGTGGTTGTGAAAGGATATACTTCAACAATCACAACAGAAAAAGAAGGTAAGTACACCATTACCAATGAATATACACCAGAAAAAATTGCTGTAAGTGGGCAAAAGACTTGGATTGATAATAACGACCAAGATCGAATCCGTCCAGCATCTATCACTGTCGCTCTTCTTGCGAATGGTAAAGAAACTGGCCAAGAAGCTACAGCCACAGCGGAAACAGGTTGGAAGTATGAATTTACTAATCTGGACCGTTACCAAGATGGTAAGCTAATCGAGTACACAGTCAAAGAAGTTGGTGTTCCTACAGGTTACACAGCTACTGAAACTGGTATGAATGTGACCAACACCCATACACCAGATAAAACATCTGTAAAAGGTAAGAAGATCTGGAAAGGTGATGAAAACCATAAAGACGCTCGTCCAGCATCTATTACAGTTAAACTATTTGCCAATGGTAAAGATACTGGTAAAACTGCAATAGCTTCAGAAGCAAGTGGTTGGACTTATGAGTTTACAGACCTTGATCGTTACAAAGACGGTCAAGCAATCGAATACTATGTAGTAGAAGTTCCGGTTAAAGGTTATACATCTAAAGTAGAAGACTTCAATATCACAAATACATACATTCCAGAAAAACCAACACCAGGTGAACCAAATGAACCAGGAAAACCAGGTCCAAAACCTCAACTTCCTAACACTGGTGAAAAAGCATCTAACGCAGCAGTAGTTGCAGGACTTGCTTTGATGGCAGTGACTGGTGGATTGTACTTTGTAAGCCGTAAAAATAAATAATCTAGCGTGAGAAAGATAGTTTCCATTTATTTTTCTTAGGTTTAATCTGTGATAAAAAGGCCAGAGGATTTCTCTGGCCTTTTTTAGATATAGGAGTAAAAGAAAGACCCAGCATTTAATACTGGGTTGGTAATTATTTTACCATCATCAATTCGACAATCATAGCTATGTAGATGATTAAGGTCAGGAGAAAACCGGCTCTCCAGAAGAATTTGATGAATTTAGGGTAATAAAAACTTCGTTTTTTGACAAGGAAAAAGACTACAAGGAGGATTGCTAGGAGAGAAAGAGCAACACCGAGTCGCGGTAGAAAGTTGTGGGTAAAAGCTTTAGCAGTAATCAGATAGTACTCAAATATCAAAAGTGGAAAAGCTAGATCCGCGAAATTAAATCCTATTTTCCTAAGTCCGAAAAGCTTGGTGACAATAAAACAAACCACCAAGGTTAATATCAATAATAAAATAGATGCTATTTTCATTAAAATCATACCCATATTGTATCATAAAAAAACGCTAAAGGAAATGAGAAACAAGGGAATTTGTAGGAAAGTCAGGCTTTTGAGATTGTAGGTGTTTTTTGTTATAATGAAAGTTATGAAATCTTATAATACCTTGAATGATTATTATCGAAAGCTTTTTGGAGAAAAGACTTTCAAAGTTCCTATTGATGCGGGGTTTGACTGTCCAAATCGGGATGGAACTGTAGCTCATGGTGGTTGTACTTTTTGTACGGTTTCAGGTTCTGGAGATGCCATCGTGGCACCGGATGCCCCTATCCGTGAGCAATTTTATAAGGAAATTGACTTTATGCACCGCAAGTGGCCAGAAGTTAAAAAGTATCTGGTTTATTTTCAAAACTTTACCAACACCCATGAAAAGGTGGAAGTGATTCGGGAGCGATATGAGCAGGCTATCAACGAACCTGGTGTAGTGGGAATCAATATCGGAACACGCCCGGATTGCTTACCTGATGAAACAATCGAATATTTGGCTGAGTTATCGGAACGTATGCATGTGACGGTTGAATTGGGCTTACAGACTACTTTTGAAGCAACCTCTGACTTGATTAACCGTGCCCATTCTTATGAATTGTATGTTGAAACAGTAAAACGCTTGAGAAAGTATCCCAAGATTGAAATTGTTTCCCATCTGATCAACGGTCTTCCTGGGGAAACCCATGAGATGATGGTTGAAAATGTCCGTCGCTGTGTTACGGATAATGATATTCAAGGAATTAAACTGCACTTGCTTCACCTCATGACCAATACACGGATGCAGCGAGATTACCACGAAGGACGTTTGCAACTGATGAGTCAGGACGAGTATGTCAAGGTCATTTGTGACCAGTTGGAAATCATTCCCAAGCATATCGTCATCCATCGAATTACAGGAGATGCACCGAGAGATATGCTGATTGGTCCTATGTGGAGCCTCAATAAATGGGAAGTGCTAAATGCTATTGAAACTGAAATGAGACGCCGCGGAAGTGTGCAAGGATGCAAGGCTGTAAAACAGGAGTTTTAAAATGAAAAGACCACTTGAGATGGCACATGATTTTTTGGCTGAGGTTGTGACAAAAGAGGATATTGTAGTGGATGCGACCATGGGTAATGGCCACGATACCCTTTTTTTAGCCAAGCTAGCCAAGCAAGTCTATGCCTTTGATATCCAGGAGCAAGCTTTGGAGAAGACGCAAGAGCGTTTGGATCAGGCTGGAATGAAAAATGCCCAGTTAATCTTGAAAGGTCACGAGACACTGGACCAATTTGTGACAGAAGCTAAGGCAGGGATTTTTAATCTGGGTTATTTACCTTCTGCTGACAAGTCCGTCATCACCCAACCTCAGACTACTATCAAAGCCTTAGAAAAGCTGTGTCATTTGCTTGTCAAGGGGGGACGGATTGCTATCATGATCTACTATGGTCATGAAGGAGGAGACACCGAGAGGGATGCTGTATTGGATTTTGTTAGCCAGTTGAACCAACAAGAGTATACAGTTGCCATTTATCGGACTCTCAACCAAGTTAATAATCCACCGTTTTTAGTTATGATTGAAAAATTAGAAAGGTATAGACATGGATAAACAATACCTTCGTGAGAAGCTTGAGGCAATGCGCCAAAATTTTGTCGAGTCAACGCATCACGAGCGAGCAGTCGGGGTGCTCGACGAAGCACATATGAGCAAGAAAATGCTTAAAATCAAGAAAAAATTAGTGGCTCTTGAAATGGAACGATGCCAGAAAAAAATTGAACACAAAGACTGTTCTAAGATTGATCAGAAAATCCAAGAGCAAAAGGAGATTTTTGAATCTTGTTGTAAAAAAGATTAAGGAGGAATTGTGTGGAATTACTCATTTACTTGATTCTATTTTTATTTGTCTTAATCATTTCAACCACGACCAATAAACTTCTCCCTTTTTTGCCCCTTCCTCTTGTACAAATTCTTTTGGGGATTGGGATTGGTTTATTTGTTCCCGATGCGGACTTTCATCTCAATACAGAGCTGTTTCTAGCCATGGTTATTGGTCCCTTACTTTTCCGGGAGGCAGAAGAAGCGGATATTACGTCCATTTTGAAGCATTGGCGGATTGTCGTCTTTCTGATCTTTCCTGTGATTTTTATCTCGACCTTAAGCTTGGGGGGCATGGCTCACTTCCTTTGGATGACTCTTCCTTTGGCGGCCTGTTTAGCAGTTGGAGCGGCACTTGGGCCAACAGATTTGGTTGCCTTTGCATCTCTTTCTGAACGTTTTCGTTTTCCCAAACGGGTTTCTAATATCCTAAAAGGGGAAGGACTCTTAAATGATGCTTCTGGTTTGGTTGCCTTTCAGATGGCTCTTGCTGCTTGGACAACAGGAACGTTTTCATTCAGCCAAGCAGGAACTTCCCTAGCACTTTCTATCTTTGGTGGTTTTGTAGTCGGTTTTGTGACGGCTATGGTCAATCGTTTCTTGCATAGCTTTTTGCTGAGTGTACGAGCGATAGATATAGCCAGTGAACTATTGCTAGAGCTAAGTTTGCCACTCATGACCTTTTTCATTGCAGAAGAGTTTCATGTTTCAGGGATTATCGCAGTAGTGGTTGCAGGTATTTTGAAGGCCAGTCGCTTTAAGAAAATTACGCTCCTTGAGGCTCAGGTAGACACCGTGACGGAGACCGTCTGGCACACCGTGACCTTTATGCTAAATGGATCAGTCTTTGTTCTCTTGGGAATGGAATTAGAGTTGATAGCAGAGCCGATTTTGTCTAATTCTCTCTACAATCCCCTTCTTTTACTGATTTCAGTTGTCGTTCTGACCTTCTTGCTTTTTGCGATCCGCTTTGTCATGATTGCTGGTTTTTACTTTGTGAGGACGCGTCGACTTAAGAAACAAATTCATAAGTACATGAAAGATATGCTTCTTTTGACCTTCTCTGGTGTCAAAGGAACAGTATCTATCGCGACCATTCTCCTCATACCAAGTCATTTGGAGCAGGAATATCCTTTGTTGCTCTTCCTAGTAGCAGGTGTTACACTATTGAGCTTTCTAACAGGTTTATTGGTCCTCCCTCACTTATCTGAGGAACAAGAGGAAAGCAAGGACCATTTGATGCATATTGCGATTTTGAATGATGTAGCTGCAGAATTAGAAAAAGAGCTGGACCATCACAAGAACAAACTCCCTCTTTATGCAGCTATTGATAATTACCATGGTCGGATTGAAAACCTCATCCTTAGTCTGGAAAATAAGAGAGTCCAAGAGGACTGGGAGTCCCTCAAGCTTCTTATCTTGAGTATTGAGAGTGACGGTTTGGAGCAAGCCTACGAAGAAAATAGAATCAGTGAGCGTGGCTATCGAGTTTACCAACGTTACCTAAAAAACATGGAGCAGGGTATCAATCGGAATTTCGCTTCTAAAGTGACTTATTATTTCCTAGTTTCCTTACGGATACTGCGCTTTCTACTCCATGAAATGTTTACCTTTGGCAAAACTTTCCGTAGTTGGATGAATGAAGAATCTCGTAAACTACTAGCAGTTGACTATGATCAGATTTCAGAGTTGTATCTGGAAAATACAGAGCTGATTATCGAGAGTTTGGAAAACCTAAAAGGGGTTTACAAGAGTTCTCTGATTAGTTTTATGCAAGAGTCTCGTCTACGTGAGACGGCCATTATCGGAAGTGGTGCCTTTGTTGAGAGGGTTATCAATCGCATCAAGCCAAACAATATCGATGAAATGCTACGAGGCTACTATCTCGAACGTAAGGCAATCTTTGAATACGAAGAAGCTAAACTGATGACAGCCAAGTATGCCAAAAAACTACGCCAAAATGTTAATAATCTAGAGAATTATTCTCTGAAAGAGGCCGCAAATACCTTGCCTTATGATATGCTAGATTTAATCAAAAGAACTTAAATGATGAAGAAAATGACGGAGGATGGAACATGAAAAAGTGGTGGAAAGAGCTGATGGACAGGCCCTTATTGAAAGCTTTTTTGCATTATTATCAAGCATCTGATAGTGAATTGACCAGTGTTGCGGTTGCCTACTATTGGTTGATTTCAATCTTTCCTTTGCTAATGATAATGGTCAATATTTTGCCTTATTTTCAGATTCCGGTCTCAAATTTCTTACTTATAATCAAGGAATTTTTGCCTGATACTGTGTATGATGTGGTCGCCAAGATTGTCCGAGAAGTTCTGACTCAACCATCAACTGGTTTGCTGAGTTTTGCCGTTTTATCTGCACTCTGGACCTTTTCGAAATCAATGGATTTCCTCCAAAAAGCTTTTAACAAAGCCTATGGAGTGAACAAGAGTCGAGGAATTATCTCCCATCAGTTGATGAGTCTACTTGTTAGTTTCGGCTTGCAGATCCTTTTTGCCTTGGCCTTGTTTTTGAGTATGTTTGGTCGTATGTTGCTCAATCTCCTCAAAACTTACTGGCAATCAGACAGTCCGCTATTTTCCTACCTGCAAGATTTTACAGGCCCTCTGGTCTATGCCTTGATCTTTGCCATTCTAGTCATGATTTATTACTTCCTTCCAAAAGTAAAAGCACCACGAATCCGCTATGTTTTACCAGGAAGTATCTTTGTCTTGCTAACTCTTATCTTTTTATTGAATATCTTTTCTGTCTACGTCAATAGTTATGTTAATCACCTAATTGATGTTCGATTTTTCAGTTCCATTATCGTAGTGGTCATGATGTTCTGGTTTATACTCATCGCTAAGATTTTGATTATCGGAGCAGTTATCAATGCCAGTGTGCAGAGTTTGAAGGATCCAAAGTTTAGTATGGAATAATTAGAAAAATCCCTATTAGGTTTCCTAATAGGGATTTTCTTAATAGATAAACATGGCATCTCCAAAACTGAAGAAACGGTAGTGTTCTTGGATGGCATGGTGATAGGCATCTAGGACTAAATCACGACCTGCAAAGGCAGAGACCAACATGACGAGAGTTGATTTTGGCAGGTGGAAGTTTGTTGAAAAAGCATCCACGACCTTCCACTCATAACCAGGTTTGATAAAGATATTGGTCCAGCCAGAATCAGCCTGGATTTGTCCGTCAAACTTAGAGCCGATTGTTTCCAGTGTGCGGATCGAAGTAGTTCCAACAGCAATAACACGACCTCCATTTTCCTTAACAGAGCGAAGGGTGGCAGCTGCTTCATCAGAAAGCTGGTAGAATTCGGAGTGCATTTCATGTTCGTCCAGATTGTCAACAGAGACAGGTCTAAAGGTTCCGAGTCCGACGTGAAGAGTGAGATAGACCAGATGGACACCTTTGGCTTGGATTTCTGCTAACAGTTCTTTGGTGAAGTGCAATCCAGCAGTCGGTGCAGCAGCAGAGCCACTCTCTTTAGCGTAGACCGTTTGATAACGTTCACGATCATCCAATTTTTCATGGATATAAGGTGGTAGTGGCATTTCACCCAGACTTTCCAGAACTTCTAGGAAAATTCCTTGGTATTCAAAGCGGACAATGCGGCCCCCGTGGGTCAATTCTTCCGTAACGACAGCGCTGAGGCGACCATCACCAAAGTTGACCCGAGTCCCGACCTTGAGGCGTTTGGCAGGTTTAGCCAGAACTTCCCACTCATCTCCACTGGTATTTTTTAGTAGGAGAAGCTCCACATGGCCTCCAGTTTCTCCCTTTTGACCATAGAGGCGGGCAGGGAGAACACGGGTATCGTTCATAACAAGAGCATCACCAGGTTCCAGCATATCGATAATAGAGTGGAAGTGTTTATCCTGCATTTTTCCCGTCTCACGATTAACGATAAGGAGTTTGGAGGAATCTCGTTTTTCAAGGGGCGTTTGGGCAATTAATTCCTCTGGCAAGTGAAAATCAAAATCAGCTGTATTCATTTTTCATCATTCTTTCTAAGTTCTAATCTTATCCATTATAACATGTTTCAAGTTTGGGCGCTCTTTTTTTAGAAATTAAATCGTTTTCATTTGACAAAAATTGGTCTATACCATATAATAAATATAGATTAAAACGGAGGATGAAAAGATGAAAGTTATTAAAGTTGAAAATCAAGTCGAAGGTGGAAAAGTAGCTTTTGAGATTTTGAAGGAAAAATTGGCCAATGGTGCTCAAACATTAGGACTTGCGACAGGAAGTAGTCCGCTTGAATTTTACAAGGAAATTGTTGAGAGTGACCTTGATTTTTCAAATCTAACCAGTGTAAATCTCGATGAGTATGTAGGGCTTGATGGGGAAAATCCACAGTCTTACCGTTACTTCATGCAAGAAAACTTGTTCAACCAAAAGCCATTTAAAGAAAGCTTCTTGCCACGTGGTGTTAAGGATAATGCTGAAGAAGAAGTTGAACGCTACAATCAAATTTTGGCTGACCATCCTGTTGATTTGCAAATCTTGGGGATTGGTCGCAATGGTCATATCGGCTTTAATGAGCCTGGTACTCCATTTGACAGTCAAACGCATTTAGTAGAACTAGACCAGTCTACCATCGAAGCGAATGCTCGCTTCTTTGACAAGATTGAAGACGTCCCAACTCAAGCTATTTCAATGGGAATTAAAAACATCTTGGATGCCAAGTCAATTATTCTCTTTGCTTACGGTGAGTCGAAAGCAGAAGCCATTGCCGGAACAGTGTCTGGTCCAGTGACTGAAAGTCTACCAGCAAGTAGCCTACAAAACCACCCTGATGTGACCATCATTGCAGATGCTAAGGCACTAAGCTTACTTGAAAAGTAAAAATAGAAGAACCACTTGCTCTTTGGAGTGAGTGGTTTTTTGATTCTTTATAAATAGCAGGAATTTTTTATTATATTCTAAGAAAGGTTAATTTAGTTTGTAAAATAATTTATTTGAAAGATAAAACATTAGTATAAATATTCCTAAAAACAAACATAAAGAACACTTAATATAATAATATTTAAAAACTTTGCTTATTAAATTAAATAGGAAAAAAGTTATTATTCTAGGATAATTTAGTAGCTAAATCATTAAAAATAATGTATAATATCTTAAAAAATAATTTTAGGAGATTCTAATGGGAAAAGAATTATTTAATCCACACCTTCGTAAGTTTTCTATTCGGAAACTAAACGTGGGTGTTTGCTCTGTGCTCTTGTCTACCTTGGTTCTATTGGGAGTGACGTCTCAGGTTAGCGCTGATGAAACAAGCACTTCTGGTGTCCAAAATGAGATTTCTCGAACGGATCTTGCTGAACCATCAGCAACTACTACAGCACCAACAACATCTGAGACAATACAAAATGCAGAAACTACTGTAGTTGCTTCAGCTACTGAGATTCCTCAATCCGCTGAAAATAGTAAACCTGCAAACTCAGTTTCAGAATCTATTGAGAAACCAAAGAATGAACAGCCAGTTGTTTCTGAAACACCTCAACCTTCAGTTGAGAAGCCGGTTGCTTCTACAGAAATGAAGCCTGCAGAGAGTACCAATTCAGCTTCAACTGAAGCTAGCTCAGAAGCTGTAAGCGCTTCAAGAGCTGTAGAACAACCAGTAGCGACTAGGGAGGCTACGCAACCTACACGTTCTCGTCGAGCACGTCGAGATGCTACACCTACTGGTTTACGTGATGGAGATCCTAACAACACAATTGAAAAACCAACTTTAGCAGATTCTGAAAAGAAACGCCCTGGGGATCTAGTTAAGCAAATTAACTGGTTAGATTTTGGTGATAGTC
This sequence comes from Streptococcus oralis, assembly GCF_965111685.1. Lineage (GTDB taxonomy): Bacteria > Bacillota > Bacilli > Lactobacillales > Streptococcaceae > Streptococcus > Streptococcus oralis_B. The sequence continues at coordinate 1,311,811 of NZ_OZ217340.1, read as the reverse complement.
AGGCATTTAAAGGACTTGATACTGACGGTTCTCTTAAAGTAGGCAGTGTTTACGAGAAAGAAATCTCTCCAGGCTATGTTGTCAAATTAACAGTTACAGAACTAAAACCATTCCATTCAACTGAAGTCTATCGTGATCGTGTAGCAGGCACTGAGTATGCTAATACCTATGATCCTGATGCCAAAAACACTTGGTTTAGATATGTCCCTGCAGATTATAACCGTCAAGTTAAAGAGGGCGATTCTGCACGACCAAAAATCATTGGTGCTCCTATGAACCAATGGACATCTCTTCGTGAGCAGGGAATTGATACTAATGGACGTAGAACCCAATTGCAGGTTCCTAAGAATGGTGCAAGTTATGGTGTGAAGTTTAAGGTTGAAGCAACATATCTAAACAAGCCTGTTAAGGCCACAGTGGTTATGGCGGATGGAGAAGAAGCAAACCCAGGTGAATATGCTATTTTTACGACCAATGGTAAAGGATGGGAACATTTAGCTGAATGGAAACGTGTGTCACCACAAGGTAAAGTGATTACAGATACCTACGCACCAATGAATCCTAATCGACTTGGTCAGTATATTGGTGACAATGCAACTATTCCAACAATTGATTGGACTAAATTCACAAACCCAGATCAAAAAACAGGGGGCTTAGGTTCACAAGTATTTGGTCCAAATACTTCTAAAGACCATACTGTGCCAATTGTGATGACTCGTGAAGCCTCAGAAGTTGGAATTTATATTGCATCTTCTGGTCAGCAAGCTGCTATGATTGGTTTCATGGTTGTAGATACTGGGGATGCGCCTCAAAGTTATGGAAATGCAGTTCATACTATTTCTGGTTACAATGCCGCTACGGGAGCACAAAATCCACAACCTTACCTTGGTCGAAAACCTGCTGATATTGATACTACGTCAGGTAATGATTGGACCCATGATGATAGTACAGATCATGCTGATGAAGGGATTGATCAGCTTTTACCAGCAGACTTAGTTGGTAAGACTCATGAGTTATTCCAAGCAGATCGTCTTCGTGATGGTGATTATTCGCTTCGTTTCCATGCTTCAGCTAATGGAAATGAAAAATCCTATGTTCGAGCTTGGATTGATTTCAACAATAATGGAAAATTTGATGAGAATGAAGCTAGTGATTTTACAGAAGTAACGAATGAAGGCGACTATACCGTTACCTTCAGAAATCACCCACCTATGAACGATGATAACGTTAAGAAGCTAGGAATGCGTGTTCGTATTGCTTTGAACCAAGGTGATATCGAGAAACCGACTGGCACAGCCTTTAGTGGTGAAGTTGAAGACTTACAAGTTAACCTTACTTATCCACCAAAAGGGGAGAAGAAGGAAACAAAGGGCTTACGCGATCAACAACAACAAACAAGCTTACGTTTCACACCTCGTGGTTATTCTAAAGAAGACGAGAATGCTAGAACAACGATTGATACTAATAAGGCGCCTGTCGTTTTAGATAATAACGGACGTGAATTAACAGCAGATGCAGAAGGTTGGTATACAACAGCAGAAGGACGTTACAAGGTGACGCCAAATGGTGACAATGTTGAAGTTGTCTTCGTTCCAAATGCTGGATACGTAGGGACTACATCAGGTATTAACATCCGTCGCTTTGACAACAATGGAGCAAGCACAGAATGGACTGCAAAAAATAATTCAGAGCCTGTTGTCAACCAACCTCTAAATTCTATGGATGCTCGTTATGTTCCTACAGTATTTGATTTTACTGAACATCGTTCAACTGATGCTCAAGGTTTACCGCAAGTAAAAGATATTTTATTTACTGATGGGAATCCAGCTAACACACCGGTTCAACCATCTCCAAGTAATCCTGCTACTTTCTTGGATGGAAACGGAGATCCTATCTCAGGAACTAGTATTCCTGCAACATCAGGTGGTAAAGAAGTTGGTACCTTTAACCTAGATCCAACCACGGGTCGAGTAACCTTTACCCCAAATAAATCATTTGTAGGAACTGTTGATCCGATTAAATTAAAAGTAAATGATGCAAGTGGTAATGATCACTTTGCAACCTATCAACCAACTGTTACCCGAGTTGTTCCAACATCCCAAAATGCAAGTTCTGAAGGTATTCAAGGTGCAGAGCAATCTGGGAACTTGGTCTTCACTCCAGGTGATAACCGTATTCCAATTGATGAATCAATTGCACCAACCTTTGACAACGGTCAGTCAACGAAAGAGGTTCCTGGCGTTGGAACTTATAAGGTGGACAGTACAGGTCGCGTTACTTTCCAACCAGTTCCTGGCTACTCTGGACGTCCAACTGCAGAAACTGTTAAGCGTGTAGATAAGAACGGAACAGAAGTAACAGCTACCTACCAAGCGGATGTTAAGGCTGCAACTCCAACAGGGCAAGGAGCAGAGACTACTGGACTCCAAGGTCAAAAACAAGATAGCCACCTTACCTTTACCCCTGGTCAAGCAACTATCAATGGACAAAATGAGAGTGTACCATTTGCACCAGAAGGTCCACAGTTTGTGGTTGATGGACAAGTTCAACAAGGTAACAGCTTACCAGTACATGATGCTAGCGGTAAACTTCAAGGAACCTATACTGTTCAACCGAATGGGGATATTAGCTTCCAACCAGCACCTGATTTCTATGGTACACCAACTCCAGCAACCCTTCGTGTGACAGATAAGAATTCTTCTACTGCCGAAGCAGTGTATCAACCTACAGTGACTAAAGTCACTCCAACAAGTACAAATGATACCTCAACTGGTCTGCAAGGACAGCCACAAAGTGGTAAGCCAACCTTTACAGCAGGTGATCCAGCAGTTCCAATTGATGAAACGAAACCAGTGACTTTCGAAGATGGACAGTCAACGAAAACAGTTCCAGGTGTAGGTGAATATAGCATTAATCCTGATGGTTCTATTACCTTTACGCCAGACAAACAATATGTTGGTACTCCAGATCCAGTTACAGTGAAACGTGTTGATAAGAACGGCACCCCAGTCACTGCGACCTACACCCCAACAGTGACTAAGGTAACCCCAACAGGTTCAGGTGATAAGACAGAAGGTCTTCAAGGTCAGGTTCAAGAAGGTAAAGTCAGCTTCATGCCAGGCCATGACTCAGTACCATTCCCAGCTGATTCAACTCCACTATTTGACAATGGTACAACTGTGAAAGAAGTGCCAAATGTTGGTAAGTTCGAAGTGGACGCAGACGGTAAGGTGACCTTTACTCCTGATAAACAGTTCAAGGGTGAAACACCAGAACTTGAATTAACTCGTGTGGATGCTAACGGAACTCCAGTTACCGTTAAGTACCAAGCAGTAGTTAAAGAAGTAACCCCAACTTCAACGGACGCCACTTCAAATGGTATCCAAGGTCAACCGCAAAAAGGTACCCCAACCTTCACAGAAGGTAATCCATTGGTTCCAATTGATGATACGAAACCAATGACTTTCGAAGATGGTCAATCAACGAAAACAGTTCCAGGTGTAGGTGAATATAGCATCAATACAGATGGATCTATCACCTTTACGCCAGATAAGAAGTACGTTGGAACACCAGATCCAGTAACGGTTAAACGCGTGGATAAGAACGGTACAGAAGTCACTGCGACTTATACACCAACAGTGACTAAGGTGACTCCTACAGGAACTGGCGCAACCAGCACAGGTCCTCAGGGTGTTCCACAAACCGGCACCCCAACCTTCCAAGGTGGCGATCCACTGGTTCCAATTGATGAAACAGTCGAGCCAACCTTCGAAGATGGAAGCAAGGAGAAGACTATTCAAGGTCAAGGAACTTACACGATTGCACCAGATGGAACTGTAACTTTCACTCCAGATAAACAGTTTGTTGGAAACCCAGATCCAGTCACTGTCAAACGTGTGGATAAGAATGGCACCCCAGTCACTGCGACTTACAGCCCAGAGTTCACTAAGGTCACTCCTACAGGAACTGGCGCAACCAGCACAGGTCCTCAAGGACTTCCACAAACTGGTACTCCAACCTTCCAAGGTGGCGATCCACTGGTTCCAATCGATGAAACAGTCGAGCCAACTTTTGAAGATGGCAGCAAAGAGAAGTCTATTCCAGGTCAAGGAACTTACACGATTGCACCAGACGGAACTGTAACTTTCACTCCAGATAAACAGTTTGTTGGAAACCCAGATCCAGTCACTGTCAAACGTGTGGATAAGAATGGCACCCCAGTCACTGCGACTTACAGTCCAGAGTTTACGAAAGTAACACCGACTGGTACAGGTGATAAGACAGAAGGTCTTCAAGGTCAGGTTCAAGAAGGTAAAGTCAGCTTCATGCCAGGCCATGACTCAGTACCATTCCCAGCTGATTCAACTCCACTATTTGACAATGGTACAACTGTGAAAGAAGTGCCAAATGTTGGTAAGTTCGAAGTGGACGCAGACGGTAAGGTGACCTTTACTCCAGATAAACAGTTCAAGGGTGAAACACCAGAGCTTGAATTGACTCGTATGGATGCCAACGGAACTCCTGTTACTGTCAAGTACCAAGCGGTGGTGAAAGAAGTAGTTCCAACCAGCACTAACGCAACAAGTACGGGTCCTCAGGGTGTTCCACAAACTGGTACTCCAAGCTTCCAAGGTGGTGATCCACTGGTTCCAATCGATGAAACAGTCGAGCCAACCTTCGAAGATGGAAGCAAAGAGAAATCTATTCCAGGTCAAGGAACTTACACGATTGCACCAGACGGAACTGTAACTTTCACTCCAGATAAACAGTTTGTCGGAAACCCAGCTCCAGTCACAGTCAAACGCGTAGATAAGAATGGCACCCCAGTTACTGCGACTTACAGTCCAGAGTTTACGAAAGTAACACCGACTGGTACAGGTGATAAGACAGAAGGTCTTCAAGGTCAGGTTCAAGAAGGTAAAGTCAGCTTCATGCCAGGCCATGACTCAGTACCATTCCCAGCTGATTCAACTCCACTATTTGACAATGGTACAACTGTGAAAGAAGTGCCAAATGTTGGTAAGTTCGAAGTGGACGCAGACGGTAAGGTAACCTTCACTCCAGATAAACAGTTCAAGGGTGAAACACCAGAGCTTGAATTGACTCGTATGGATGCCAACGGAACTCCTGTTACTGTCAAGTACCAAGCAGTAGTGAAAGAAGTAGTTCCAACCAGCACTAACGCAACAAGTACGGGTCCTCAGGGTGTTCCACAAACTGGTACTCCAAGCTTCCAAGGTGGCGATCCACTGGTTCCAATTGATGAAACAGTCGAGCCAACCTTCGAAGATGGAAGCAAGGAGAAGACTATTCAAGGTCAAGGAACTTACACGATTGCACCAGATGGAACTGTAACTTTCACTCCAGATAAACAGTTTGTTGGAAACCCAGATCCAGTCACTGTCAAACGTGTGGATAAGAATGGCACCCCAGTCACTGCGACTTACAGCCCAGAGTTCACTAAGGTCACTCCTACAGGAACTGGCGCAACCAGCACAGGTCCTCAGGGTGTCCCACAAACAGGAACTCCAAGCTTCCAAGGTGGCGATCCACTGGTTCCAATTGATGAAACAGTTGAGCCAACCTTCGAAGATGGCAGCAAAGAGAAGTCTATTCCAGGTCAAGGAACTTACACGATTACCCCAGACGGCACAGTGACCTTCACTCCAGACAAACAGTTTGTCGGAAGCCCAGATCCAGTCACAGTGAAACGTGTAGATAAGAACGGTACCCCAGTCACTGCGACTTACAGTCCAGAGTTTACAAAGGTGACTCCTACAGGAACTAGCGCAACCAGCACAGGTCCTCAAGGACTTCCACAAACAGGAACTCCAAGCTTCCAAGGTGGCGATCCACTGGTTCCAATTGATGAAACAGTTGAGCCAACCTTCGAAGATGGCAGCAAAGAGAAATCTATTCCAGGTCAAGGAACTTACACGATTGCGCCAGATGGAAGTGTGACCTTCACTCCAGACAAGCAGTTTGTCGGAAACCCAGATCCAGTCACAGTGAAACGTGTAGATAAGAACGGTACCCCAGTCACTGCGACTTACAGTCCAGAGTTTACAAAGGTGACTCCTACAGGAACCGGTGCAACCAGCACAGGTCCTCAAGGACTTCCACAAACTGGTACTCCAAGCTTCCAAGGTGGCAACCCACTTGTTCCAATCGATGAAACAGTCGAGCCAACTTTTGAAGATGGAAGCAAAGAGAAGAATATTCCAGGCCAAGGAACTTACACGATTGCGCCAGATGGAAGTGTGACCTTCACTCCAGACAAGCAGTTTGTAGGTACTCCAGCTCCAGTAACTGTTAAGCGTGTGGATAAGAATGGCACCCCAGTTACTGCAACCTACAGCCCAGAGTTTACGAAAGTAACACCAACTGGTAAAGATGCTTCTTCAGTGAACATTAAGGGGCTTGTTCAAACGGGTACGCCAACATTTGAAGGTGGTAATCCGCTTGTTCCAATCGATGAAACAGTGGCAGCAACATTTGAAGATGGATCAACTGAAAAAGTGATTCCAGGTGAAGGAACTTACGCAATCTCACCAGACGGCACCGTTACATTCACTCCAGAAGCTAATTTTGTAGGAAAAGGAACCGGCGTAACGATTGTCCGTAAGGATAAGAATGGTACCCCAGTTACTGCAAGCTATCGTCCAACAGTTGTAGATCCATCTACTGGTCATGACACGGCTTCTACAGGAGCAAAAGGCCAAACACAAGTGGCAACACCAGTGTTTGAAGGACATATCGATTCGACTGTTCCACCAACATTTGAGGATGGTAGCACGACTATGGTTGTTCCGGGTGAAGGAAGCTATACAATTGATAAAGATGGTAAGATTACCTTTACTCCAGAACCAGACTTTGTTGGTACAGCTAAAGGATTGGTTGTGAAACGTTTGGATATGTATGGAAATGTAGTTACTGCTCGCTACACACCAACGGTCTTTGGACAAACACAGGTGAGTGATACGACATCAGAAGGTCTTAAAGGTCAAACTCAGACTGGTAAACCAAACTTTACAGGTGATGTCGATCTGACAGTTCCGCCAACCTTTGAAGATGGAACAATTGAAAAAGTCGTTCCAGGTGAAGGAACTTATGTAATCTCACCAGATGGCACCATCACCTTTACTCCTGAGACAGACTTTGTAGGACAAGCCAAAGGTGTGAAAGTGATTCGTAAAGATCGCAATGGAAATATCATTTCAGGATTCTATATTCCAACCGTAGTAGAACTTCCTGTAGTTGAAAATCCAGAACAACAAGGTATTACAGAGGAAAGAACTACTAAAACTCTTCCAAATACAGGTTCTGAGGAGACATCTCACTTGACAGCTGGTCTATTGGCAGCTTTATCAGGTATGGGATTAATTTCTCTAGCTCAAAGAAAAAAATCTGAGGAAGAATAATTAGTGGCGAAAGTCATTTAGTAAGTTGTTTTAGATACTTGAATCATTACTATCTAAGAAGATGTCAGTCTACCAGAAAGAGAGAACCAATTGGTTCTCTCTTTTTGGTAATTGGTTTGAAAATCGTTTAATTATTTTGCATCAATTATTCACAATTCTACTAAAGTGGTATAATAAAGTTATTTAGAGAAGGCTCTAAGTTTGATTTAATCATAGCCTTCAAACCTCATTTTCATTGGCAGAATCTAGAGGCTTCTTTTATGGAATTCGAAGAATACTCAAATCAGACGGGATGCTCTTACTGGCTTGTTGCGAATATAACAAGTTGTCTTACTTTTTGCCAGAGGTTCAAAGCGAAAAACATTTAGACGATTCTTGTTGTTAATAGGGTTTGAGCTCGTAACTAGTCAAAGAAAGGGATCGTGGATTTTTTATAAAATTATTAAACATTAATGGAGGTACAATCATGAAACAATTATTTTTATGTTCATACTTTGCTGGAGTCAAAAAGCTTTTTAGCGATTATGCAAAGGAAAAGAATCTAGAAAATAAGGTTTTATTTATTCCTACCGCTGGGAACAAAGAGGACTATACTGCCTATATCGATGAGGCTCAGCAAACATTCAGGGATTTAGGATTTGAGATAGAGGTTCTAGATATTGCTTCTTGTGATAGAGAAACTGCTCAGGCAAAGATTCTCCAAAGCAAGATTCTTTATATCTCAGGCGGGAATACCTTTTATTTATTACAAGAATTAAAGAAAAAACAACTCCTATCTCGTATCAAAGAGCAAATAAGAGATGGGCTGGTCTATGTGGGAGAATCAGCAGGGGCTATCATTACAGCCAAGGATATTGACTACAATAAACTCATGGACGATAAGACGGTAGCGACAGAGTTATCTGATACAGTGGGATTAGATGAAGTGGATTTTTACATACTTCCACATTATGGTGAGGAACCTTTTACTGATAGTAGTCAGAAGACCTTTGAAACTTATAAAAATCAGCTCGACTTAATGCGAATGAACAATTTACAAGCTGTTATTGTAAATGATAAAGAAATAAAAGTTGTTTCTGAACAGGATTAAAATAATTTTTTTCGCTATTATGACATCTATTCTAATACGTTGTCCCTTTTAAAAAGAAAAGGGAAGATAATATAAGTTTATGGCAGTTTTCCCTTGACAATTATTCATTTTGCGTGTAAAATGGAATAGATCTTGAACTTGAAGGGAGTGAAAAAAATGTCTAAAACAGTAGTACGTAAGAATGAATCTCTTGACGATGCACTTCGTCGTTTCAAACGTGCGGTTACTAAAGCTGGTACTCTTCAAGAAACACGCAAACGTGAATTCTATGAAAAACCTTCTGTAAAACGTAAACGTAAATCAGAAGCAGCTCGTAAACGTAAAAAATTCTAATTTGAAATGAAAGGCTAGAGTTGTCTAGTCTTTTTCTTTTAAATAAATACTGTAAATCCTGCAAAAAAAAGGAAACTTCCACCTACAATCTGATATAATAGTAGAAAGAACTCTATTGAAGGAGGAAATTATGTCGGTTTTAGTAAGAGATGTCATTGAAAAACTCAGACTAGATATTGTATATGGTGAAGGCGAATTACTTGAAAAAGAAATCAATACTGCGGACATTATGAGACCTGGTCTTGAAATGACGGGTTATTTTGATTACTATACACCAGAACGGATTCAGCTGTTAGGGATGAAGGAGTGGTCCTATTTAGTTGCCATGCCTGCACAGAACCGTTATCAAGTTTTGAAGAAAATGTTTCTACCTGAAACACCTGCAGTTATCGTGGCTCGTGGTCTGGTAGTGCCAGAGGAAATGTTGAGGGCTGCTAGAGAATGCAAGATTGCGATTTTAACCAGTCGAACAGCAACCAGTCGTTTATCTGGAGAACTTTCTAGCTATCTTGATTCCCGTTTGGCTAAACGTACCAGTGTGCATGGTGTCTTGATGGATATCTATGGCATGGGCGTTTTGATCCAAGGGGATAGTGGTATCGGTAAGAGCGAGACAGGTCTTGAGCTTGTGAAGCGTGGACACCGTCTAGTAGCAGACGATCGTGTAGATATTTATTCTAAGGATGAGATGACTCTTTGGGGGGAACCTGCTGAAATCTTGAAGCATTTACTTGAGATTCGTGGAGTTGGGATTATCAATATCATGAGTCTCTATGGCGCGAGTGCTGTAAAAGATTCTTCACAAGTTCAGCTAGTAGTTTATTTGGAAAATTATGATACGCACAAGACCTTTGACCGTTTAGGAAATAATGCCGAAGAACTCGAAGTTTCTGGTGTAACGATTCCGCGTATCCGCATCCCAGTAAAAACAGGACGCAATATCTCCGTTGTTATTGAGGCAGCTGCCATGAACTACCGTGCTAAAGAAATGGGCTTTGATGCGACGCGTTTATTTGAAGAACGCTTGACAAATCTAATCGCTCAAAATGAGGTGAAACATGATTAATCCAGTCGCATTTGAAATTGGCCCCTTTGCTATTCGTTGGTATGCTTTGTGTATTGTAGCTGGTTTGGTTCTGGCAGTCTACCTTGCCATGAAAGAAGCTCCTAAAAAGAAAATTCTATCAGATGATATTTTGGATTTTATCCTGATTGCTTTTCCGATAGCTATTTTAGGTGCTAGACTATACTACGTACTCTTTCGCTTAGATTATTATCTTCAAAATCCAGGTGAAATCATTGCCATCTGGAATGGTGGTTTGGCCATTTACGGAGGTTTGATAGCGGGCGCTATTGTTCTTTATATCTTTGCAGATAGAAAGTTGATTAATACTTGGGATTTCTTAGATATTGCAGCACCAAGCGTCTTGGTTGCCCAGAGTTTAGGGCGTTGGGGGAACTTCTTTAACCAAGAAGCCTATGGTGCAGCGGTAGATAATCTGGATTATTTGCCAGGCTTTATCCGTGACCAGATGTACATTGAGGGGAGCTATCGTCAACCAACCTTCTTATATGAGTCGGTTTGGAATCTGATCGGTTTTGCTTTGATTTTGATTTTTAGACGAAAATTAAAGGGAATCAGACGTGGTCATATCACTGCTTTCTACTTGATTTGGTATGGCTTTGGACGTATGATCATCGAAGGCATGCGGACAGACAGCCTCATGTTCCTTGGCCTTCGAGTTTCCCAATGGTTATCAGTTGTCCTTATCGGACTCGGTATTTTTATCATACTTTATCAAAATAGAAAGAAAGCCCCTTTCTATTATACAGAGGAGGAAAAATAAATGTTAGAAGTTGCATATATACTTGTTGCGATTGCTTTGATTGTCTGTTTAGTCTATTTGACAATTACGATTCAAAAAGCAGGTCGTATGATTGATGAGACAGAGAAAACCATCAAATCGTTGAGTTCAGATGTGAACGTTACCTTGCATCAGACTAATGAATTGTTGGCTAAGGTCAATGTGTTAGCAGACGATATCAATATCAAAGTTGCGACGATTGATCCACTTTTTACAGCGGTGGCGGACTTGTCTGAGTCAGTATCTGATATCAATAGTCAAGCACGTGTCTTGAGCAAGAAAGCTTCATCAGCTGGATCTAAAACACTTAAGACGGGTGCTGGATTATCTGCACTCCGTGTCGCAAGTAAATTTTTCAAAAGATAAAAAAGGAGAAATCTTATGGGAAAACTATCCTCTATCCTTTTAGGAACAGTTTCAGGTGCAGCTCTTGCTTTGTTTTTGACGAGTGACAAGGGCAAGCAAGTTTGTAGTCAAGCTCAGGATTTTCTAGATGATTTGAGAGAAGATCCAGAATATGCCAAAGAGCAAGTTTGTGAGAAACTAACTGAAGTGAAGGAGCAGGCAACTGACTTTGTGCTGAAAACAAAGGAACAAGTAGAATCTGGTGAAATCACTTTTGATAGTGTCCTTGGCCATGCTAAAAACCGTGCTCGACAAGCGACGGAAGCATCGAAAGAAACCTTTAACAATCTCAAGGAGCAGTGGCAAGAACAGTCAACAACTCCAGACGTTGCTGAAGACCAAGAAGAAATCATCATCGATATTACTGAAGTATAAGATATTACCATCTCTGATTTTTGGAGATGGTGATTTTTATCTGCAAGCCTGTCTTTGTGGTATAATAAATACTATGCAGAAAAAACCAATGTCCGCCTATGTGCATATTCCCTTTTGCACACAGATTTGTTATTATTGTGACTTTTCAAAAGTATTTATTAAGAATCAACCAGTAGATAGTTACCTGGAGCATCTGCTAGAAGAGTTTCGTTCTTATGATATCCCCAAATTGCGAACCCTCTACATTGGAGGTGGGACACCAACGGCTTTGTCCGCTCCGCAACTAGAAGTGCTCTTGAATGGCTTGACTAAAAACTTGGATTTGTCAGTCTTAGAAGAGTTGACCATTGAGGCCAACCCAGGAGATCTGGACGCGGAGAAGATTGCGGTTTTGAAACAGTCGCCAGTCAATCGTGTTTCACTAGGCGTACAAACCTTTGATAACAAAATGCTGAAAAAGATTGGGAGAAGTCATTTGGAGAAGGATATTTATGAAAATATCGACCGCCTCAAACTGGCTGGTTTTGACAATATCTCCATCGACTTGATTTATGCTCTACCCGGTCAAACAATGGATCAGGTCAAGGACAATGTAGCTAAGGCTATCTCGCTTGATATTCCTCATATGAGTCTTTATAGCTTGATTTTGGAGAATCATACGGTCTTTATGAACCGCATGAGACGTGGGAAATTGCCCCTGCCCAAGGAAGAGTTAGAAGCAGAGATGTTTGAGTATATCATCGCAGAGCTTGAGCGAGCTGGCTTTGAGCATTATGAGATTTCGAATTTCTCTAAACCCGGATTTGAAAGTCGCCACAATCTCATGTACTGGGATAATGCCGAGTATTATGGTATCGGTGCGGGTGCTTCGGGTTATGTGAACGGGGTGCGCTATAAAAACCACGGTCCTATCCGCCACTATCTCAATGCGGTAGAGGCAGAAAATGCTCGGATTACAGAAGAACACCTGAGTCAAAGGGAGCAGATGGAAGAAGAAATGTTCCTAGGCCTCCGGAAAAAATCCGGGGTTTCCATGGCGCGATTTGAGGAAAAATTTGGACGATCCTTTGATGGGCTTTATGGCGAAATCATCAGAGACTTGGTTCAACAAGGACTCATGCAGATCGATGGTGATCGTGTCCGAATGACAAAGAGGGGTCTCTTTTTAGGAGACACTGTAGCAGAACGATTTATTTTGGAGTAGAACAATGGGCTTAACTTATCAAATGAAAATGAAAATTCCTTTTGATATGGCGGACATGAACGGTCATATCAAGCTGCCAGATGTGATTTTGCTGTCCCTGCAAGTATCAGGTATGCAATCGATTGAGCTGGGAGTTAGCGACAAGGACGTCTTGGAACGCTACAATCTGGTCTGGATTATCACAGATTATGAGATTGACGTGGTACGTTTGCCTCGCTTTGCTGAGGAGATTACGATTGAAACGGAAGCTTTGAGCTATAATCGTCTCTTTTGTTATCGTCGCTTCACTCTCTACGATGAAGCAGGTCAAGAAATCATTCGCATGGTAGCAACCTTTGTTCTCATGGACAGAGATAGTCGTAAGGTTCATGCTGTCGAACCGAAAATTGTTGCGCCTTACCAGTCTGAGTTTGATAAAAAACTCATCCGTGGGCCAAAGTATGCAAATCTAGAAGATCAGATCAGTAAAGACTACCATGTTCGTTTTTACGACTTGGATATGAATGGTCATGTCAATAATAGCAAATATCTGGATTGGATTTTTGAGGTCATGGGAGCAGACTTTTTGACCAAGTATATTCCCAAAAAAATCAATCTCAAATATGTCAAAGAAGTGCGGCCAGGTGGCATGATTGCCTCAGCTTATGAACTCAAGGGACTAGAAAGCAAGCATCAGATTATCAGTGATGGCGAAATCAATGCCCAAGCTATGATTACTTGGCAAGAAATTGAAGGCAATTAGAAAGGGTGATATGGCTTATAAAGGTTATTTAATTGATTTAGACGGAACCATTTATAAGGGGAAAGACCGAATTCCGACAGGAGAGGACTTTGTCCATGAGTTGCAAAAGCGAGAGATCCCCTATCTCTTTGTGACCAACAATACAACCCGAACCCCAGAGAGCGTTCAAGAGATGTTGGTTCAGAATTTTAATATCAACACGCCTCTATCAACGGTTTACACAGCGACTTTGGCAACCATCGACTATATGAATGACTTAGGACTAGAAAAGACAGTCTATGTCATCGGAGAAGCAGGACTCAAGGATGCAATTCAGGCGGCTGGTTATGTCGAAGATAAGCAAAATCCTGCCTATGTGGTAGTTGGACTGGACTGGCAAGTCGACTATGAAAAATTTGCGACGGCGACTCTAGCCATTCAAAAGGGAGCTCACTTTATTGGAACCAATCCAGACCTCAATATTCCGACGGAACGTGGTCTCTTGCCTGGTGCTGGTTCACTAATTACACTTCTTGAAGCAGCAACACGGGTAAAACCGGTTTATATCGGAAAACCGAATGCCATCATCATGGCTAAGGCAGTTGAGCACTTGGGTTTGGATCGAGAAGACTTGCTCATGGTTGGTGACAACTATCTGACTGATATTCGAGCAGGGATTGATAATGGCATTCCAACGCTCTTGGTGACGACAGGTTTCACCAAGGCAGAAGAAGTGGCTGACCTGCCAATCGCACCGACTCATGTGGTGTCTAGCCTTGCGGAGTGGAATTTTGATGAGAACTAAACTGACTTTTTGGGGAAGTATGCTCTTTCTCCTTTCCATTTCTATTCTCTTAACCATTTATCTGGCATGGATTTTCTATCCCATGGAGATTCAGTGGCTGAACTTAGCGGATCGAGTCTATCTAAAGCCCGAAACCATTCAGTACAATTTTCATATCTTGATGAATTACCTGACCAATCCCTTTAGTCAGGTCTTAGAGATGCCAGATTTCCGTTCGTCAGCGGCTGGTTTACACCACTTTGCGGTGGTGAAGAATCTCTTCCACTTGGTTCAGCTGGTTACTTTGGTGACACTTCCAAGTTTCTATTTCTTTGTTAAAAAGATTGTCAAAAAAGGCTTTTTAACACTATATCGTAAAAGTATCCTGACCCTAGTGCTATTGCCTCTCGCCATTGGGCTTGTAGGAGTGTTGATTGGGTTCGAGCAATTTTTTACGCTTTTCCATCAGATTCTCTTTTGGGGAGATGATACTTGGCTTTTTGATCCAGCAAAGGATCGAGTTATTCTGATTTTACCAGAGATTTTCTTCCTCCATGCCTTTGTACTTTTCTTTGTTTTGTATGAAGGAATATTCAGTTTCCTTCTTGTCGAGGCTTCAAGGAAAAAGTAGATAAAATTCTGTATTTTTAATAAAAAACGAGAGAAGTTGCTCTGCTCCCTATATATTGTTAGGTTATCCTAAAGATAAACTTGTAAAATAGGTAATTTTTACAGAAAACAGTTTATTTTCTATGAAAAAATAGGCTTTTTTTCTAAAAACACCTAGTCAAGCGCTTTATTTTTTTGTATAATAGAAATAGCAAGTATAGATAAAAGAAGAGAAAAGCATGATTACACTATTTTTATCACCGAGTTGTACATCATGTCGTAAGGCAAAGGCTTGGTTAGAGACGCATAAAGTGCCCTTTCAAGAGCATAATATTATGACTAGTCCTTTAACAAGAAAAGAATTACAACATATTCTTTCCTTGACCGAAAATGGTACTGATGACATCATTTCAACTCGTTCAAAAATCTTCCAAAAATTAGATATTGATGTAGAGAGTATCTCGGTATTGGAGTTGCTTCAGTTGATTGAGCAATATCCTAGTCTTTTGCGTCGCCCAATTATTACAGATACCAAACGCATGCAGATTGGTTTTAATGAAGATGAGATTCGTGCTTTTCTCCCTCGTAGTTACCGTAAACAAGAATTGAAAGAAGCAACATTGAGAGCTGGTATTAGATAGATGAACAAACAGTATAGTTACCCACTAGATTTGTCGTGGAGCACTGAAGAACTTGCTTCAGTGCTTTCTTTTTTTAATGATGTCGAAGCTGCTTATGAAGATAAGGTAGAAGCAAAAAAACTTCTAGAGTCTTACAAGGAATTTAAGTCTGTCGTTCCGAGCAAAAGTGAAGAAAAGCGCCTAGGTCGCGAATTTGAAACGGCTAGCGGTTATTCCTTCTATCATGCAGTTCAATTAGCAAAAGAAAAAAGAGAAGGGAAGATTTCTCTTGGAAACTAAATTTGAATTTGCCAAACAGATTGTGCAGGAAGCTGCTGACTATATTTTGGCTCACATGAAAGAAGATTTGCAGGTTGAGCGCAAGTCTTCACCTACCGACTTGGTGACGCGTTTGGACAAGGAGGTCCAGGAACTCTTGGTTGATCGGATCAAGTCCACCTATCCTGAGGATTTGATTTGCGCGGAAGAGGGTTGTTTACGTGCTGCAGTCGGTCAAGGTTCTGTTTGGGTGATTGATCCCATTGACGGTACCAATAACTTTGTCGCTCAGCAGGAAGATTTTGCCGTGATGTTGGCCTACTTTGAGAATGGGGTTGGGAAATTTGGTATCATTTATGATGTCATGAAAGGGGATTGTTACCATGGTGGTGGTGCCTTTCCTCCATGTCGTAATAATGAGACCTTACCAACTTTTAAAAAGAAACCTCTTCAAGAATTTTTAGTTGCCGGTAACTCAGGTATGTTTGAAACCAATGAGTGGGGCTTGGGTGATTTGGGTCGAGCAGCGTTGGGAGTCCGTGTCTACGGCAGTGCGGCCATTAGTTTTGCCAAGGTTTTATCAGGTCGTCTGCTGACTTATATTACCTACCTGCAGCCATGGGATTATGCTGCGGCTAGTATCTTAGGGAAAAGTCTGGGTTATCATCTTCTTACGGTATCAGGTGAGCCTGTTGATTTTCAAACACGCCAGCCGGTCATGATGGTGCCAATCGAGATGCAAGAAGAGATTCAGTCTTATATCTACGAAAGGAAAGAAAACTAAATGCAATTTCCAGAAGGATTTGTTGAAAAATATGAAGCGATACTAGAAGATGAGGCAAGAGATTTTCTTGCCTCTTTTAAGCAGGGAGCGGTTTCGGCTTTTCGGGTTAATCCCTTAAAAGAAAGTCAATTGTCGTTTGCGGATGCTATTCCAAATACACCTTGGGGACATTATGGCAAGGTCTCAGGGAAGTCACCAGAGCATGTGACCGGTCTCGTTTATTCGCAAGAGCCTGCAGCCCAAATGGTGGCTCAGGTAGCTCAACCAAGACCTGGCATGAAGGTCTTGGACTTGGCTGCAGCACCAGGGGGAAAATCCACTCAACTAGCAGCTTATCTAGCTAATCAAGGAGTCCTTGTCTCCAACGAAATTTCAAGCAAGCGTGCTAAAATTTTAGTGGAAAATATGGAGCGATTTGGAGCGACAAATGTTGTTGTGACTAATGAATCTGCTGACCGCTTGGCCAAGGTTTTTAAAGGTTACTTTGATGTGATTGTCCTTGATGCACCTTGCTCGGGTGAAGGGATGTTCCGTAAACAACCAGATGCCATGGATTATTGGAACATCGACTATCCGAATCAATGTGCCAGTCTCCAAAGAGAGATTTTAGAAGATGCAGTGACCATGTTGGCAGAAGGTGGCCGTCTGGTTTATTCGACCTGTACCTGGTCGCCAGAGGAAAACGAAGAGATCGTCCACTGGTTGCTGGATACTTATGATTTTGAACTGCTTCCAGTTGAGCATTTGAATGGTATGGTAGAAGGAATTGGCCTTCCTGAAACGGCACGGATGTATCCTCATCATTTCAAGGGAGAAGGTCAGTTTGTTGCCCACCTGCAGTTTAAGGGACAAAATCCCACACCTAAATTCAAGGCTAGCAAGAGCAATCTCAGTCGTGAGCAACTGGCTTTGTGGCAAGAATTTGCCCAAAAACACTTACAAGTCAATCTAACTGGTATCTTGCAGACTTTTGGAGATCAGCTCTATCTCTTGCCAGAGATGCTACCTGATCTAGGGAAGCTCAAAATTGCCCGAAATGGGCTCCATCTGGGGACGTTTAAGAAGAAACGCTTCGAACCAAGCTTTGCTCTGGGATTAGCCTTGAAACCAAGTCAAGTAAAACACAGTGTCGAAATCAATGATGAGGATTTTGTAAAATATGTGGCTGGTGAGACTGTTCAATTGTCTGAAGATCGACCAAATGGCTGGTACCAAGTTGTGGTTCAAGGAAACGGATTAGGCTTTGCCAAGGTAACGGGAAATGTTTTGAAAAATTATTATCCAAAAGGACTCAGATTCAGGTGAAAAAGCTAGTCAAAGAGCCTATTCTATGTTATAGTGGAAGTATGAGTTTTTTCTGATAGTCTTTCATTATTACTTATATTATACGATGGAATTTCCCACTCCTAAGAATGTCTATATAAAATAAAGCGGGACAACCATTGATGATAATTGGATGATCAGGACAAACGGAAGAAATCAGAACATTTATCATTATGTTCAAGGAGAATAACAGTGAAAAAAAGAAAAAAGCTCGTCATGTCTCTTGTAGCTCTTTTGATGGCAGGTTCTCTAGCAGGATGTGCTAGCTGGATTGATCGTGGAGAATCCATGACAGCCGTTGGTTCAACTGCTCTTCAGCCTCTTGTCGAAGCGGCAGCAGATGAATTTGGTTCTAGAAACATCGGAAAAACAGTCAATGTTCAAGGTGGAGGATCGGGTACAGGACTTTCCCAAGTCCAGTCTGGAGCAGTTGACATCGGGAACTCTGACGTCTTTGCAGAGGAAAAAGAAGGAATCGATGCTTCAGCTCTAGTAGACCACAAGGTTGCAGTGGCTGGTCTTGCAGTGATTGTAAACAAGGAAGTGGATGTTGAAAATCTCACAACCGAGCAACTTCGCCAAATCTTTACAGGTGAAGTGACCAACTGGAAAGAAGTTGGGGGTAAAGACCTGGCAATTTCGATCATCAACCGAGCAGCAAGTTCTGGTTCACGAGCGACGTTTGATACGGTGGTTATGAATGGCCAAGCAGCAATACAGAGCCAAGAACAGGATTCTAACGGGATGGTCAAGTCGATTGTATCCCAAACGCCTGGAGCCATTTCTTATCTAGCCTTTGCCTATGTAGATGATTCTGTGAAAAGCATGAAACTGAATGGGTATGAACCTACGTCTGAAAATGTAACGACCAACAACTGGCCTTTGTGGTCTTATGAACATATGTACACACTTGGTCAGCCAAATGAGTTAGCTGCTGAATTCCTGAATTTCGTCCTCTCAGATGAAGCCCAAAATGGAATTGTTAAGGGCATGGGCTATATCTCTATCAATGAAATGAAAGTCCAAAAGGATGCTTCAGGTACAGTTACAGTAGTAGAAGGAGGTCAATAATGAATCAAGAAGAATTATCTAAAAAATTACTCTCTCCTTCAAAGAACTCTCGCCTTGAGAAGTTTGGTAAAGGTTTGACCTTCACCTGCCTTTCTTTGATTGTCATCATTGTGGCCATGATTTTGATTTTTGTAGCCCAAAAAGGCTTATCGACCTTCTTTGTTAATGGGGTCAACATCTTTGATTTCCTCTTTGGACAAACTTGGAATCCTTCTGGAAAACAATTTGGTGCTCTTCCAATGATTTTGGGCTCCTTTATTGTGACGATTTTATCAGCCCTCATCGCAACACCCTTTGCTATCGGAGCTGCAGTCTTTATGACAGAAGTATCACCAAAGGGTGCAAAGATTTTGCAACCAGCCATTGAACTTCTCGTCGGTATTCCTTCAGTCGTCTATGGATTTATCGGTTTGCAAGTTGTGGTGCCTTTTGTTCGTAGCATCTTTGGTGGAACTGGTTTTGGGATCTTGTCAGGGATTTTCGTTCTCTTTGTCATGATCCTACCAACTGTAACCTTTATGACAACAGACAGCTTGCGTGCTGTTCCTCGTCATTACCGTGAAGCCAGTTTGGCTATGGGAGCCACTCGTTGGCAAACCATCTGGCGTGTGACCTTGAAAGCAGCACGTTCAGGTATTTTTACTGCAGTGGTCTTTGGGATGGCGCGTGCCTTCGGTGAAGCCCTTGCTATTCAGATGGTGGTCGGAAACTCAGCAGTTATCCCAACCTCGTTAACAACACCAGCTGCGACCTTGACATCTGTACTGACTATGGGTATCGGAAATACCGTCATGGGAACGGTTGATAATAACGTTCTCTGGTCACTGGCCTTAGTCTTGCTCTTGATGAGTTTGGCCTTTAACAGTGTGATTAAATTGATTACGAAAGAAAGAGGAAAGAAAAACTATGCACGCTAAGAAATTAGATAAACTTGCAACAGCTGTCCTCTATACCATCGCGGGTATCATCGTTGCCATCTTGGCATCCTTGATTCTCTATATCTTGGTGAGAGGTTTGCCCCACATCTCTTGGTCCTTCTTGACAGGGAAATCCTCCTCTTACCAAGCAGGTGGGGGTATCGGGATTCAGCTCTACAATTCCTTCTTCCTTTTGGTCATTACCTTGATCATTTCTGTTCCGCTATCTATGGGAGCTGGTGTTTTCCTCGCTGAGTATGCCAAAAAAGGACCTGTGACCAATTTTATTCGTACCTGTATTGAGATTTTGTCTTCTCTACCATCAGTCGTTGTGGGTCTCTTTGGTTACTTGATCTTTGTAGTCCAGTTTGAGTATGGATTTTCAATCATTTCAGGTGCCTTGGCCTTGACGGTCTTTAATCTCCCTCAGATGACTCGAAATGTTGAGGACAGTTTAAAACACGTTCACCATACACAACGTGAGGCTGGCTTAGCTCTTGGAATTTCTCGTTGGGAGACTGTAGTCCATGTCGTCATTCCAGAAGCCCTTCCAGGTATCGTAACGGGTGTTGTCTTGGCATCTGGTCGTATCTTTGGTGAGGCCGCTGCTCTTATCTATACGGCAGGACAATCCGCTCCAGCCCTTGACTGGTCTAACTGGAATATCCTCAGTGTTACCAGTCCTATTTCAATCTTCCGTCAAGCAGAAACCTTGGCTGTCCACATCTGGAAGGTCAACAGTGAAGGAACCATTCCTGATGCTACCATTGTATCTGCTGGTTCTGCCGCAGTGCTCCTCATCTTTATCTTGATTTTTAACTTTGGAGCTCGCAAACTCGGAAGCTATTTACACAAGAAATTAACCGCTGCCTAAA
Source organism: Streptococcus oralis (assembly GCF_965111685.1). Taxonomy (GTDB): domain Bacteria; phylum Bacillota; class Bacilli; order Lactobacillales; family Streptococcaceae; genus Streptococcus; species Streptococcus oralis_B. The sequence continues at coordinate 1,291,135 of NZ_OZ217340.1, read as the reverse complement.
GGAGAAGCCATGTCAAAATATAACTGGGATGAAAAGCATATCATTACCTTCCCTGAAGAAAAAGTGGCCCTCTCTACCAAGGATTTACATGTTTACTATGGTAAAAATGAATCCATCAAGGGCATCGATATGCAATTTGAAAAAAATAAAATTACAGCATTGATTGGTCCTTCTGGATCAGGGAAATCTACTTATCTTCGCAGTCTCAATCGGATGAATGATACCATTGATATTGCCAAGGTCACAGGTCAAATCCGCTACCGAGGGATTGACGTCAACCGCCCAGAAATCAATGTCTATGAGATGCGCAAGCATATCGGAATGGTCTTTCAACGTCCAAATCCATTTGCTAAGTCTATTTATCGCAACATTACTTTTGCTCATGAACGTGCAGGTGTTAAGGACAAGAAAGTCCTTAATGAAATTGTAGAAACCTCTCTGAGACAGGCTGCCCTTTGGGATCAGGTCAAAGACGACCTCCACAAATCAGCCTTGATGCTTTCTGGAGGTCAGCAACAACGTCTCTGTATCGCTCGCGCCATCTCTGTTAAGCCAGATATCCTCTTGATGGATGAACCGGCTTCAGCCTTGGATCCGATTGCGACAGCCCAACTAGAAGAAACCATGTTGGAATTGAAGAAGGACTTTACCATCATCATCGTTACCCACAGTATGCAGCAGGCTGCGCGTGCAAGTGACTACACAGGATTTTTCTACCTGGGTGATTTGATTGAGTATGATAAGACATCCAATATTTTCCAAAATGCTAAGTTACAGTCAACCAATGACTATGTAACGGGACACTTTGGTTAGAAAGGAAACGGTATGTCAGAAGCGATTTTACAGGTGTCAGACCTGTCCGTTTATTACAATAAAAAGAAGGCCTTGAACAGTGTTTCCCTTTCTTTCCAACCTAAGGAAATAACGGCCTTGATTGGTCCTTCTGGATCAGGAAAGTCCACTCTTCTCAAAGCCATCAACCGCATGGGCGATTTAAATCCTGAGGTGACAACAACAGGATCAGTAGTCTATAATGGTCACAATATCTACAGTCCCCGCACCGATACGGTTGAATTGCGTAAGGAAATTGGTATGGTCTTTCAACAGCCCAATCCCTTCCCTATGTCTATCTACGAAAATGTTGTCTATGGGCTGCGTATCAATGGGGTTAAGGATAAACATGTTTTGGATGAAGCAGTAGAAAAGGCCTTGCAACGTGCTTCTATCTGGGATGAAGTAAAGGATCGTTTGCATGATTCGGCCATTGGTCTCTCTGGTGGACAACAACAACGTGTTTGTGTTGCTCGTGTCTTAGCAACCAGTCCGAAAATTATCCTCTTAGATGAACCAACTTCAGCTTTGGATCCTATTTCTGCAGGTAAGATTGAGGAAACCTTGTATGGTCTGAAAGATAAATACACCATGCTCTTGGTGACGCGTTCGATGCAACAAGCCTCACGTATCTCTGATAAAACAGGATTTTTCCTAGATGGGGATTTAATCGAGTTTAACGATACGAAGAAGATGTTCCTAGACCCACAAAACAAGGAAACAGAAGATTATATTACAGGAAAATTTGGATAAGGAGTTGAATGATGTTACGATCTCAATTTGAAGAAGATTTGGAGAAATTGCACAACCAGTTCTATGCTATGGGACAAGAAGTGCTCTCGCAGATCAATCGTACAGTGCGTGCCTTTGTCACGCATGACCGTGATTTGGCAAAAGAAGTCATCGAAGACGATGCAGAAGTAAATGAATATGAAGTGAAGTTGGAAAAGAAATCATTTGAAATGATCGCCCTTCAACAACCTGTTTCGCAAGACCTTCGTACCGTCTTGACCGTTCTCAAGGCAGTGTCAGACGTGGAACGCATGGGAGATCATGCAGTGTCTATCGCTGAGGCGACTATTCGTATGAAGGGGGAGCAACGTATCCCTTCTGTTGAAGAAGAAATCAAAAAGATGGGACGCGACGTGAAAAACTTCGTCGAAGCAGCTCTAGATCTTTATCTCAACGGTTCTGTGGATCAAGCCTACGAAGTAGCGGCTATGGATGAAAAAATCAACCATTACTTTGATAGCATCCGTGATTTGGCTACAGAAGAAATTAGGAAAAATCCTGAAGCTATCGTTACAGGCCGTGATTACTTCCAGGTCATTTCTTTCTTGGAACGTATCGGAGACTACGCAAAAAATATCTGTGAATGGGTTGTTTACTTTGAAACAGGTAAGATTGTCGAACTATAAGAAACGGTTTAAATATACAGAAGAAAAGGCTGATTAAAATAAATCAGTCTTCTTTTTTATGAAAAGAATTGTTTTGCAATCAAAATCTCTAAAAGGGTTGACAACTATTTTTAAAAGAGTTATAATTATTCAGAATTAACAGAAAGGTCGTTTATTTATGAAATTTAAGAAATGGATAATAGTTGTGTGTAGCATGCTTGCCAGCATGGTTTTAGTAGCTTGCCAGTCAGGAACGGATAGTTCCCAGTCTGCTGTGGACGCTATTAAACAAAAAGGAAAGCTAGTCGTTGCGACCAGTCCAGACTATGCACCGTTTGAATTCCAAGCCTTGGTAGATGGTAAAAACCAAGTGGTTGGGGCAGATATTGATATGGCTCAAGCGATTGCGGATGAACTTGGAGTTAAGCTTGAAATCTCTAGCATGAGTTTTGACAATGTCTTGACCAGTCTTCAAACTGGAAAGGCTGACTTGGCCATTGCAGGAATTAGTGCCACTGATGAGAGAAAGGAAGTCTTTGACTTTTCAATTCCTTACTATGAAAATAAGATGAGTTTCTTGGTTAGAAAAACCGATTTAGACAAGTACAAGGATCTTTCAAGTCTCGCAAGTGCCAATATCGCAGCTCAAAAGGGAACTGTTCCAGAAACCATGGTCAAGGAACAATTACCAAATGCCCAATTGACATCCTTGACCAATATGGGTGAAGCAGTCAATGAATTGCAGGCTGGAAAAGTGGATGCTGTTCATATGGATGAACCAGTGGCTCTTAGCTACGCAGGCAAAAACTCAGACCTTGTTGTTGCATCTGTTAACTTGACGATGAAAGATGGCGAAGCCAATGCCGTTGCTATCAAGAAGGATCAATCAGACTTGAAAGCAGTAGTAGATAAGGTTATCCAAAAACTGAAAGATGACGGAACTTATCAAACCTATCTAGAAAAAGCAGCGAAACTAACAGAAGTTGAACAATAAGAAAAAGCAGAGTTGGACTTTAATCCAATTCTGCTTTTATGTATTCTAATAGCTCTTCTAGATTTTCAAGAGGAACTTTGGCGAACTGATAAGGACAGGCGTCCAAATAAGCCTTCTCAAAAAAGTCTAGTTTGAGTGAGCTGTGTTTCAAACTGGCAATTTTAGGATAGTGTCTCAAATCAAGGAGAAGCCCATCATGTAGAGGATAGTGGGGTAAGGGACAGGTGTTTTTTTCAAGTAGCTCCTTAATCTGAGCTTGATAGTTCTCTTGAAGGGTCAATCGAGCCAGTCGATTTTTTTCAAATAACTGGCTATCGATGTAAAGAGACAGAGCCTTTTGCATGATGAGATTGCTGTCATAGTCCAGGATATTTTTGTAGGCAACAAAGGCCTCTTTTAGGGCATTTGGGAGAATGAGAGCGGTAATACGAAGGGCTGGAAAGAGACTGGTTGAGAAGGACTTGATATAAATGACCCGATCTTCAGTATCCAGATAGTGGAAGGTTTGGCCCTTTCTAGGATCTAGGTCCCCTAAATAGTCATCCTCGACGATATATACACCATACTGATTTGCTAGATCCAAAATATCCCTTTTTTCCTGATCAGAATAGGAATGACCTAGGGGATAGTGGAAGCGAGGAATAGTGTAGAAAAACTTGATCTTCCCAGATTTGAATTGTTTTTCCAGTTCTTCAAGGTCAATGCCATCAATACGGCGTTCAATGGTCCTGTAGGCCAATCCCTGAGCGACCAAGAGGCGGTTCATCCGGTGGTAAGTCGGCTGTTCAACCAAAATCTCAGCTCCCTCGCTCGGAAAGTTAATCTGAGAAAGGATAAAAAGAGCTTGCTGGGTGCCAGATGTTAGAACCAGTTGGTCGGGTTTACAGTAGAGGGCTTGGTTGAAAAGAAGTTGATGAACAGATTGTCTGAGTTCCTTAAGGCCTTCTTGGTTGTCATAGTAGTTGAAGAGGTAGTTTTCTCGGCCTATCAGGGTTTCGTTGACACAGAGTCGGAAGTCGTCATAGGCACTGGCATGTTCGTCAGTGACTTCGATTTCCAAGTCCTGATGCTGTCCCTGTTCTAGAACATAGTAGCCACTTTGGGGTTTGGCATAGAGGTATTGTTCATGGCGTAATTCCAGTAGGGCTCGTTGGATAGTGTCCTTGCTACAATGAAAATCCAGACTTAATTGACGGATGGAGGGAAGCCGGCTACCTGTTGGGAATTTTCCTGATTCTATCCCCTTTTTTAGAAAGGAAACGACTGCTTGGTATTTACTTTCTTTCTTCATTCCAGACCTCCGTTGATTTTGTTACATTGTACCTTTTTTTTGCCTGCTTGGCAATGGGAAAAGCATTTCTCCCTTTCACAACTAGGAGCAAATGTGGTATACTTAGAAAGTATAATGATTCATTGAACAGAAGATAAGAAAGAGAATGGATAGAAAAGTGCAGGAACCGGTAAAATTATTTCAATACAATACTCTAGGTGCCCTAATGGCAGGTCTCTATGGCGGAACCATGACAGTGGGAGAATTGCTGGAACATGGTGATCTTGGTTTGGGGACTTTGGATTCGATTGACGGGGAGTTGATCGTCCTTGATGGCAAGGCTTATCAAGCCAAGGGGTCTGGTCAAACGCCTGAAATCGTTGAGGTGGCAGCGGATGCTCTTATTCCCTATGCAGCAGTGGTTCCTCATCAGGCAGAAGTGATTTTTCGTCAGCGCTTTGAGATGACGGACAAGGAATTGGAAAAGCGAATTGAGTCCTACTATGATGGGGAAAATCTTTTTCGTTCCATCAAGATTCATGGCGAATTTTCACAAATGCATGTGCGGATGATTCCCAAATCAACAACAGACACCAAGTTTGCGGAGGTTGCTACCCATCAGCCTGAATATAGTCGTGAAAATGTATCGGGAACCATCGTTGGGTTTTGGACACCGGAGATTTTCCATGGAGTAAGTGTTGCAGGCTACCATTTGCATTTTATCTCAGATGATTTGACCTTTGGCGGGCATGTGATGGACTTTGTTATCAAGGAAGGCATGATCGAGGTTGGGGCAGTCGACCAGTTGGACCAACGTTTTCCAGTCCAAGATCGCCAGTATTTATTTGCCAAATTTAATGTTGACGAGATGAAAAAAGATATTGATAAGTCAGAATAGGAGAAAAAAATGACAGTACATATTATCCTCACCATGATCGCTTTAGTTCTCATTCTAGTATGTGTAACTTGGTATGCCAAAAAACGGTTTAAAATCTCTCTTGCAGTGATGGGCTTGGGGGCAATCGCATTTTTTGTTTCTTCTCAAGTGTTAGAGAAGATGGTTCACCTTCTGGTACTCCATCCGCAAAAAGATGGAACCATTCCGCTCATGCAGGAGCAGCCTTTCTTATATGTCCTTTATGGAATCGCCATGGCAGCCCTCTTTGAGGAAACAGCTCGTCTTATCTTTTTTAAATGGTTGGAGAAAAAGAGAAGGCTAGAAGATCGAGATGCTTTGGCTTATGGTTTGGGTCATGGGGGTTTGGAGATGCTCTATCTCGGAATGGGAAGCTTGATCAGTTTGTTGATTCTCTTTTCACTCATTCAGTCTTCAAATACTGATGTAGCCAATCTCCTTCCAAAGACTACACTCGAAACGGTCCAATCACTTTCTGTATGGCAGGTTTATTTACTAGGAGTTGAGCGTGTGCTTGCTCTGGTTCTGCAAATTGGTCTCTCTATCTGGGTCTATCAAAGTGTTCGTCAAAAGAAATGGATCTACCTCCTTGCTGCCTATGGTTTGCATGCCTTGTTTGACTTGGCTCCAGCCTTATCTCAGGTAGGCTGGATTGCAAATCCGCTTCTAGTTGAGTTTATTCTTCTCGTAGAACTTTTAGTCTTTATCTGGCTAACCAAATCTACATTTTGGAAAAAATCATAAAAAGAGGGGTGACCTCTTTTTTTATGTAAAGATAAAACAAGCTCTTTTTATGGTCGTCAAATGTCTCTAAAAATGGTATAATGGAATGAATTTTGAAAAAGGAAGAGTGACATGTCAGTAAAAGAAAAAATGCTTGAAGTCTTAGAAGGAATCGATATTCGTTTTAAGGAACCTTTGAAGACCTATACCTATACCAAGGTAGGAGGTCGAGCGGATTATCTAGTTTTGCCACGCAATCGCTATGAGATGGCCCGTGTCGTCCAATTTGCCAATCAAGAGAATATTCCCTGGATGGTGCTAGGAAATGCCAGCAATATCATTGTTCGTGAAGGTGGAATCCGTGGTTTTGTCATCTTGTGTGATAAGCTTAATAACGTTTCGGTTGATGGCTATACCATCGAAGCAGAAGCAGGAGCCAACTTGATCGAAACGACACGTATTGCCCTTCGTCATAGTTTGACTGGTTTTGAGTTTGCTTGTGGGATTCCTGGAAGCATCGGCGGTGCAGTCTTTATGAATGCGGGTGCCTATGGAGGAGAGATTGCCCATATCTTGCAGTCTTGTCAAGTTTTGACCAAAGAAGGGGAAATCGAGACCTTGTCAGTCAAGGACTTGGCTTTTGGTTACCGCCATTCAGCTATTCAGGATTCTGGGGCTGTTGTTTTGTCAGCTAAATTTGCCCTAGCTCCAGGAAATCACCAGGTTATCAAGCAAGAAATGGACCGCTTGACGCACCTTCGCGAACTCAAACAACCTCTAGAATACCCATCTTGTGGTTCAGTCTTTAAGCGTCCAGTGGGGCATTTTGCAGGTCAGTTGATTTCAGAGGCTGGTTTGAAGGGCTATCGTATCGGTGGTGTTGAAGTCTCAGAAAAGCATGCAGGCTTTATGATTAATGTAGCCGATGGGACTGCAAGAGATTATGAAGACTTAATTGAGTCTGTCATTGAAAAAGTTAAAGAACATTCAGGTGTTACCTTAGAGCGAGAAGTTCGTATCTTGGGTGAACACGAATAACATTATTTTTACATAGCATTCAAAGATTGGGATTTTATCGCTAAATGAGGTTTAGGTCATTTTATTTCCTACGCTTGTGTCTAGCATTCTAACAAGGTCCCAATCTGTTAATTTACGAAGAAGAAGGAATTTAGAGGAATTGAAAAAACCAATTATTGAATTCAAAAACGTCTCTAAAGTTTTTGAAGACAGCAACACCAAGGTTCTCAAAGACATTAACTTTGAGTTGGAAGAAGGGAAATTTTACACTCTTTTAGGCGCATCCGGTTCAGGAAAATCAACCATTCTAAACATCATTGCAGGTTTACTGGATGCGACGACAGGGGATATTTTACTAGATGGGGTGCGTATCAATGATATCCCAACTAATAAACGAGATGTCCATACCGTCTTCCAATCCTATGCCTTGTTTCCACATATGAATGTGTTTGAAAATGTTGCCTTTCCACTCCGCTTGCGTAAGATTGACAAGAAAGAAATCGAGCAACGCGTAACGGAAGTTCTCAAGATGGTTCAGTTGGAAGGTTATGAAAAACGTTCCATCCGTAAACTCTCTGGAGGACAACGTCAGCGTGTAGCCATTGCCCGTGCCATCATCAACCAACCTCGTGTGGTCTTGTTGGATGAGCCTTTGTCAGCGCTGGACTTGAAATTGCGAACAGACATGCAGTACGAACTGCGTGAACTGCAACAACGATTGGGAATTACCTTTGTCTTTGTCACTCACGATCAGGAGGAAGCCTTGGCCATGAGTGACTGGATTTTCGTTATGAACGATGGCGAGATTGTTCAATCAGGAACACCAGTGGACATCTATGATGAGCCGATTAACCACTTTGTAGCTACCTTTATCGGTGAGTCCAACATCCTGCCAGGAACCATGATTGAGGACTACTTGGTTGAGTTTAACGGCAAACGTTTTGAAGCGGTCGATGGTGGGATGAAGCCAAACGAACCTGTGGAAGTTGTTATTCGTCCAGAGGACTTGCACATCACTCTTCCTGAAGAAGGTAAGCTCCAAGTTAAGGTAGATACTCAGCTTTTCCGTGGGGTTCACTACGAGATTATCGCCTACGACGAACTTGGTAATGAATGGATGATTCACTCAACTCGCAAGGCTATTGTGGGTGAGGAAATCGGTCTGGACTTTGAACCAGAAGACATCCATATCATGCGTCTCAACGAAACCGAAGAAGAGTTCGATGCTCGTATCGAAGAATACGTAGAAATCGAAGAGCAAGAAGCAGGTCTGATTAATGCGATCGAGGAGGAAAGAGATGAAGAAAACAACCTCTAAACTCTTTGTAGTGCCCTATATGCTTTGGATTGCCCTCTTTGTTCTCGCACCCTTGGTCTTGATTTTTGGACAATCCTTTTTCAACATTGAAGGCCAGTTTAGTTTAGAAAACTATAAATCTTACTTTGCGTCACAAAACTTGACCTATCTTAAAATGAGTTTTAACTCAGTGCTCTATGCGGGGATTGTGACCATAGTAACGCTTTTCATCAGCTATCCGACAGCCCTCTTTTTGACTCGTCTCAAGCACCGTCAACTCTGGCTCATGCTGATTATCCTGCCGACATGGATTAATTTGCTCCTTAAGGCTTATGCCTTTATCGGTATTTTTGGTCAGAATGGCTCCATTAACCAATTCTTGGAATTTATCGGAATCGGTTCACAGCAGTTGCTCTTTACTGATTTCTCCTTTATTTTTGTCGCAAGCTATATCGAGCTTCCCTTTATGATTTTGCCAATCTTCAATGTCTTGGATGATATGGATAACAATCTCATCAATGCCAGCTATGACCTCGGTGCGACCAAGTGGGAAACCTTCCGCCATGTCATCTTCCCTTTATCTATGAATGGTGTGCGAAGTGGGGTTCAGTCGGTCTTTATCCCAAGTTTGAGTCTCTTCATGCTGACACGTTTAATCGGTGGGAACCGCGTTATCACCCTGGGGACGGCCATTGAGCAAAACTTCCTGACAAATGACAACTACGGTATGGGTTCAACCATCGGTGTGATTCTCATCCTGACCATGTTCATCACCATGTGGGTGACCAAGGAAAGGAGAGAACGATGAAAAAATTTGCCAATCTCTACCTAGCCTTTGTCTTTATCATCCTATATTTGCCAATCTTTTACTTGATTGGCTATGCCTTTAATGCTGGCGATGATATGAACAGCTTTACTGGTTTTAGCTTGAGCCATTTTCAAACCATGTTTGGTGATGGTCGTCTCATGTTGATCCTCACTCAAACCTTTTTCTTGGCCTTTCTATCAGCCTTGATAGCGACCATTATCGGGACTTTCGGTGCTATTTACATCTATCAGTCTCGTAAGAAATACCAAGAAGCCTTTTTATCACTCAATAATATCCTCATGGTTGCGCCTGACGTTATGATTGGTGCTAGCTTCTTGATTCTCTTTACCCAGCTTAAGTTTTCACTTGGCTTTTTGACAGTTCTATCTAGTCACGTGGCCTTTTCCATCCCTATCGTGGTCTTGATGGTCTTGCCTCGTCTCAAGGAGATGAATGATGATATGATTCATGCGGCTTATGACCTTGGTGCCAGTCAGTTTCAGATGTTTAAGGAAATCATGCTTCCTTACCTGACACCGTCTATCATTGCAGGTTATTTCATGGCTTTTACCTACTCGCTGGATGACTTTGCCGTGACCTTCTTCGTAACGGGAAATGGCTTTTCAACCCTCTCGGTTGAGATTTACTCTCGTGCTCGTAAGGGGATTTCGTTAGAGATCAATGCCCTGTCTGCACTTGTCTTTCTCTTTAGTATTATCCTAGTTGTAGGTTATTACTTTATCTCACGTGAGAAGGAGGAGCAAGCATGAAAAAACTCTATTCATTTTTAGCAGGAATTGCAGCAATTATCCTTGTCTTGTGGGGGATTGCGACTCATTTAGACAGTAAAATCAACAGTCGAGACAGTCAGAAATTGGTTATCTATAACTGGGGGGACTATATCGATCCCGAACTCTTGGAGAAATTCACAGAAGAAACAGGGATCCAAGTTCAGTACGAGACCTTTGATTCTAACGAAGCCATGTATACCAAAATCAAGCAGGGTGGAACAACCTATGATATTGCTATCCCGAGTGAGTACATGATCAATAAGATGAAGGACGAAGACCTCTTGGTTCCTCTTGATTATTCAAAAATTGAAGGAATCGAAAATATCGGACCAGAGTTTCTCAACCAGTCTTTTGACCCGAGCAATAAATTCTCCATCCCATACTTCTGGGGGACCTTGGGAATTGTCTACAATGAAACCATGATAGATGAGGCGCCTGAGCATTGGGATGACCTCTGGAAACCAGAATACAAGGATTCCATCATGCTCTTTGATGGGGCGCGTGAGGTGCTGGGACTCGGGCTTAACTCACTTGGTTACAGTCTCAACTCCAAGGATCCTCAGCAGTTGGAAGAGACAGTGGATAAGCTCTACAAATTGACTCCAAATATCAAGGCCATTGTGGCAGACGAGATGAAGGGTTACATGATTCAGAACAACGCTGCTATCGGTGTGACTTTCTCTGGGGAAGCTAGGCAGATGTTGGAGAAAAATCCTAACCTCAAGTATGTCGTTCCGACTGAGGCCAGCAATCTCTGGTTTGATAACATGGTCATTCCAAAAACTGTGAAAAACCAAGATGCAGCCTATGCCTTTATCAACTTTATGTTAAAACCCGAAAATGCTCTCAAAAATGCGGAGTATGTGGGCTACTCAACACCAAACCTACCAGCCAAGGAAATGCTCCCAGAGGAGACTCGTGAGGACAAATCCTTCTATCCAGACGCTGATACCATGAAACACCTAGAAGTTTATGAGAAATTTGACCATAAATGGACAGGCAAATACAGCGACCTCTTCCTACAGTTTAAAATGTATCGAAAGTAGGAGATATGCTTTCTTGTCAGCTTTCCTAGTTGACTCAAACTCAAAAAAACGATATAATAAGAAAGTTGAGAATTGATTTTCACTTGTCTTAGCCCAGAGAATTGGCGGTGCTGCGAGCCATCTAAGCTAGGAAGTCATGCTACTCAATCTAACAATTGCATAAGAATAAGAGAATGACAAGTTCATTGAATGAAGGTGGTACCGCGGTTTTTCGCCCTTCGTGATGTGAGCTTGTCTTTTGATTTTTGGAGGTGTTTATGAGAACATTTCATGTCAAACAAAAATTTCGCCTTGGTGGTGAACGTTTTGATATCAAGGATGATAGGGGAGAAATCGCCTATCAGGTAGAGGGTTCTTTTTTTAAGATTCCCAAAACCTTTACTATCTATGATGCTGATAACCAAAAGGTCAGTGAGATTCGAAAAGAGGTCTTAACCTTCTTGCCTCGTTTTGAAATTCAACTGACTAATGGAGATAGCTTTTATATCCGCAAGAAATTTACTTTCTTTAGAGATAAATATGAATTTGATAATCTTGGTCTTCGTATCGAAGGGAATATATGGGATTTAAATTTTAAACTTCTTGATGACCGTGACCAAGTGATAGCTGAGATAGGGAAAGAACTTTTCCATTTAACCTCAACCTACAACGTAACTGTCTATGAAGACCCTTATGCAGATTTGGTCATTTCCCTTTGTGTCGCGATTGACTATGTGGAGATGCTAGAAAGCCAATCAAATTAAACAAGTAAATAAGGAGATATTATGAAACAACTATCTAGTGCTCAAGTTCGCCAAATGTGGCTGGATTTCTGGGCAAGTAAAGGCCACTCTGTAGAACCATCAGTCAGCTTGGTTCCTGTAAATGACCCAACTCTTTTGTGGATCAACTCTGGGGTAGCAACTTTAAAGAAATACTTTGACGGAACCATCATTCCTGAAAATCCACGTATTACCAATGCGCAAAAAGCCATCCGTACCAACGACATCGAAAACGTAGGGAAGACTGCACGTCACCATACCATGTTTGAAATGTTGGGGAACTTCTCTATCGGGGATTACTTCCGTGATGAAGCGATTACTTGGGCTTATGAGCTTTTGACAAGCCCAGAATGGTTTGATTTCCCAGCTGAGAAACTCTATATGACCTACTATCCAGATGATAAAAATTCATACAACCGTTGGATTGAAGTGGGAGTAGATCCTAGCCACTTGATCCCGATCGAGGACAACTTCTGGGAAATCGGTGCGGGACCTTCTGGACCAGACACAGAGATTTTCTTTGACCGAGGAGAAGCATTTGACCCAGAAAATATCGGTATTCGCCTTCTAGCAGAAGATATCGAAAACGACCGTTATATCGAAATCTGGAATATCGTTTTGTCACAATTTAACGCGGATCCTGCTGTTCCTCGTAGCGAATACAAGGAATTGCCACACAAAAACATTGATACAGGCGCTGGTTTGGAGCGTTTGGTGGCGGTTATCCAAGGTGCTAAGACAAACTTTGAAACAGACCTCTTCATGCCGATTATCCGTGAAGTAGAGAAATTGTCTGGTAAGGTTTACGACCAAGATGGCGATAACATGAGCTTTAAGGTCATTGCGGACCATATTCGTTCTTTGTCATTTGCCATCGGTGATGGTGCCCTTCCAGGAAATGAAGGTCGTGGTTATGTCCTTCGTCGTCTTCTCCGTCGTGCTTCTATGCACGGCCAAAAATTGGGTATCAATGAGCCTTTCCTTTACAAACTCGTTCCAACTGTTGGAAAAATCATGGAAAGCTACTACCCAGAAGTGCTTGAAAAACGGGACTTTATTGAAAAAATTGTGAAGAACGAGGAAGAGTCATTTGCCCGTACCCTTCATTCAGGTCAACACTTTGCAGAAACCATTGTAGCTGATTTGAAAGCGAAAGGTCAAAACGTTATCGCGGGGCAAGATGTCTTCAAACTCTACGACACATATGGATTCCCAGTTGAATTGACAGAAGAAATCGCTGAAGAAGCTGGGATGACTGTCGACCGTGAAGGTTTTGAAGCAGCCATGAAAGAACAGCAAGAACGTGCGCGTGCGTCAGCTGTCAAAGGCGGCTCAATGGGTATGCAAAATGAAACCCTTCAAAACATTACAGTGGAAAGTGTCTTCAACTACAATGCCAGCCAATTGCCTTCTAAGTTGGTGGCTATCGTAGCGGACAATGCTGAAGTAGAAGCTGTATCTGAAGGAACTGCCTCTCTTATCTTTGCAGAGACTCCATTCTACGCTGAAATGGGTGGACAAGTAGCTGACCATGGTCAAATCTTGGATGCTGCAGGAAACCTTGTGGCTACTGTGACAGATGTTCAAAAAGCACCAAATGGACAACCACTCCATACCGTTGAAGTTCTTGCTCCTCTTGCTTTGAACCAAGAATACATCTTGGCAATTGATACCAATCGTCGTCACCGTGTCATGAAAAACCACACAGCGACTCACTTGCTCCATGCGGCCCTCCACAATATCCTTGGTCACCATGCGACACAAGCAGGATCTCTGAACGAAGTCGAATTCCTTCGCTTTGACTTCACGCACTTCCAAGCCGTAACTCCCGAAGAGTTGCGCGCCATTGAACAGCAAGTCAATGAGAAAATTTGGGAAGCAATTGCTGTAGAAACTGTTGAGACAGATATTGATACCGCTAAAGAAATGGGAGCTATGGCCCTCTTTGGTGAGAAATACGGTAAGGAAGTCCGCGTTGTTACAATTGGTGACTACTCAGTGGAACTTTGTGGTGGTACCCACGTTGGCAACACTTCTGAGATTGGTCTCTTCAAGATTGTCAAAGAAGAAGGAATCGGATCAGGAACTCGCCGTATCTTAGCGGTAACTGGTAAGGAAGCCTTTGAAGCTTACCGTGAGCAAGAAGACGCTTTGAAAGCTGTCGCAGTAACTCTTAAAGCACCTCAACTCAAAGAAGTACCTCACAAGGTTGAAGGTCTTCAAGAGCAACTCCGTCAACTTCAAAAAGAAAATGCAGAGTTGAAGGAAAAAGCAGCAGCAGCAGCCGCAGGTGATGTCTTCAAGAATGTTCAAGAAGCAAACGGACACCGTTACATTGCAAGCCAAGTTTCTGTATCAGATGCAGGTGCCCTTCGTACCTTTGCGGATAACTGGAAACAAAAAGACTACTCTGGCGTGCTTGTCCTAGTTGCCGCTATCGGTGACAAAGTCAATGTCCTTGTAGCAAGCAAGACAAAAGATGTGCATGCAGGAAACCTTGTCAAAGAATTGGCTCCAATCGTCGATGGACGTGGTGGTGGTAAACCAGACATGGCCATGGCAGGAGGAAGCAACCAAGCGAAAATCCAAGAACTTTTGGATGCAGTAGCAGGTAAATTGTAAGACAATAAAGATCTATCCATTTGGGTAGGTCTTTTTGTGCATACAAAAAAGCCAAATCCAGTCGGATTTGGCTTGTAACTGATAGGTTTATTTTGTTGCCCAGACACTGACTGAACCCGCTGCTACCGGAAATTCTCCATAACCGTCAGCATCAATTGTGACTTGGTCTTGGTGATTTCCAAGTAAATCTACAAAGGTTTGGTTAGCCCATTCTTGCCCGACAAACATAGCCTTGCCGTTTTCTTGGTCATTTGAAATCAAGACTGCGATTGGGGATTGATGTTCAGCGCCTGAACGAACCCATCCAATACAGTTGGCATCGTCAAAGTAGTCTGTTTGCTCTCCATAGGCCAAGTCTTTTCGGATGGCTAGGAGACGGTCAAGAACTTCTCTGAAATCTTGTTGAGCAAATTGCCCTGAAATACCGTAATAATCTCCGTAAAAGACACATGGAAGTCCATCTTGGCGTAATAGAATAAGGGCATAGGCTGCTGGCTTGAACCATTCTTCAACAGTAGACTCAAGGGCTTGTCCTCGTTGAGTATCATGGTTGTCCACGAAAGTGACAGCCTTATCAGCTTTAATTTCCACTAAACTATCGGTAAAAATACTACGAAGGTCGTAGCTTGATCCAGCTTGACTGGCTTCAAAGAAATTTTGGTGGAGACGAACATCGACAAGGTCAAAGCGCTCCTCAATTTTTTCAAGATAGTCTAGATTGGCTTCCTTGTCTGGATTCCAAAATTCCCCAAAAACATAGAAATCTTCTCCGTATTTTTCCTTCATATCACGGATGAAATTGCCCATAAAGAAGGAGTCGATGTGCTTAACGGCATCCAAACGGAAACCAGCTACACCAGTCGTTTCCATGAACCAGTCAGCCCAGTCATAGATGTTTTGGATGACTTCAGGGTGCTTAAAGTCCAGGTCGGCATACATGAGGTAGTCGTAGTTACCGTTTTCGTTATCGACCAATTCCTCGTTGGCCCAACCTTTATTGTCTCCTTGGATCAGGTAAATACCAGACTTACGGCGTTTGGCATCGTAGTCTGTACCTGTGAAGTGGTACCAGTGCCAGTGGAAGTCATTGTAAGTATCTTGGCGACCATCGAAAGTAAAGTGAGTCCAGCCATTGATAGTAAAGGGCTCGCTTAGTTGAACGGTACGATCCTCAGGGTTCACTTCAATAACCTGAAAGGCTTCCATATGATCGGCAGCAGCCTTGTGATTGAGCACCACATCGGCCATAGGTTGAATTCCCTGTGCTTTTAGGGCTTGAATGGCTTGAAGATAGTCTTCTTTAAACCCATACTTGGTGCGGACAGTCCCTTTTTGGTTAAACTCGCCTAAGTCGAATAAGTCATAGACCCCATAGCCGACATCTTTTTCGTTGGTTGCCTTGAAGGCAGGTGGCATCCAGACATGGCTGATGCCAAGGTTTGCTAGGTGCTCTGCGTCATTTGTCAGTCGAGCCCAGTGTTGGCCGTCATGAGGCAAATACCATTCAAAGTATTGCATAAGTGTCTGATTTTGCATTGTTTTTCCTCTTGCTTATCAATGTTGTGTTTTATTCTACCATAAAGTTTAGAACTAGGCAAACGTTTGCGCAAGATTCTATACTCATTTCTGAAATTGTCTATTTTTATCGATTACAATCTCTCTTTCCATTATAAGGGAAAGGATGTTTTGGTGGAAAAGTAAATGGCATATACTTATTTTAACAAAAATGACACTCAGTAAACTAAAGTACATATGGTTAAACGGTTTCTTTTTTGAGAATTGTCAAAAAATTTGCTATAATAGTAGCTATGAATAGAATTAGGGTCAGCAGACGTGTTGAAAAAAAGCTAGCTAAGGGTCTAGTTCTTTTGGAAGCGAGTGATTTAACAGATATTGAACTGATGGATCAGGAAGTAGAAGTTCTTAGTCAAGACGGAAAGTTTTTAGGGAGTGCCTATCTTTCTCAGCAGAACAAGGGCATAGGTTGGTTCATCAGCAAGGAAAGGGTTCGTTTCAATCAATCCTTTTTTGATATTCTGTTTCGTAAGGCCAAGGAAGCTAGAAAGCCTTATTTTCAAGATGACTTGACTACTGCCTTTCGCCTTTTTAACCAAGAGGGGGATGGTTTTGGTGGTCTGACTGTTGATCTCTATGGAGATTATGCTGTCTTTTCTTGGTACAACTCCTTTGTTTACCAGATTAGTGAGCTGATCGTAAAGGCTTTTAAGGAAGTCTTTCCTGAGATTTTGGGAGCATATGAAAAGATTCGTTTTAAAGGTCTAGATTACGAGTCTGCTCATGTTTATGGTGAGAAAGCGCCAGACTACTTTACTGTTCTTGAGAATGGCGTGCTCTATCAGGTCTTTATGAATGATGGCTTGATGACAGGAATTTTCCTAGACCAGCATGAGGTTCGTGGGAGTTTGGTTGACGGTCTAGCCGTGGGCAAATCCTTGCTCAATATGTTTTCCTATACAGCTGCCTTTTCAGTTGCTGCAGCTATGGGAGGCGCCAGTGAGACGACTTCTGTCGATTTGGCCAAACGGTCTAGAGAGCTGTCAGAAGCTCATTTTCATGCAAATGGACTCAGCACGGACAATCACCGTTTTATCGTCATGGATGTCTTTGAGTACTTCAAGTATGCCAAGCGAAAAGGCTTGACCTATGATGTGATTGTGCTTGATCCGCCGAGCTTTGCCCGCAATAAAAAACAAACTTTCTCTGTAGCTAAGGACTATCACAAGTTGATTTCCCAGGGTCTAGAGATTTTAAATCCGGGAGGCATTATCATTGCAAGTACCAATGCTGCAAATGTTTCCCGCCAGAAATTTACAGAACAAATTGATAAAGGTTTTGCAGGAAGAAAATATCAGATCTTAAACCAATATGGTCTTCCAGCAGACTTTGCCTATAATAAAAAAGATGAAAGCAGTAATTACCTCAAGGTGATTAGTATGAAGGTTAGTAGATGAAATTAATCGTTTCAGTAATGCCAAGAAGTTTAGAAGAAGCGCAAGAACTGGATGCCACTAGGTATGAAGATGCCGATATCATTGAGTGGCGTGCGGACTTTCTTACAAAGGACGCTATTTTACAGGTAGCACCCGCTATCTTTGAGAAATTTGCAGGACGCGAACTTGTCTTTACCCTTCGGACTCGCGCTGAGGGAGGAGAAATCGAACTTTCCTCAGAAGAGTATGTTCAAATTATCAAGGAAGTTACTCAACTCTATCAGCCGGATTATGTAGATTTTGAGTATTTCAGCTACAAGGACGTTTTTGAGGAAATGTTGGATTTTCCAAATCTCGTATTGAGCTATCATAATTTCCAAGAGACACCTGAAAACATGATGGAAATCCTGTCTGAGTTGACCAGTCTCTCTCCGAAAGTGGTCAAGGTATCAGTTATGGCCCATACGGAGCAGGATGTTTTAGACCTGATGAACTACACTCGAGGATTTAAAACACTCAACCCTGAGCAAGAGTACGTGACCATTTCCATGGGGAAAATGGGCAAAGTATCACGCATTACTTCAGATGTGACGGGTTCGAGTTGGTCATTTGCTAGTCTTGATGAAGCGAGTGCCCCAGGTCAGATTTCTCTATCAAACATGAAGAAAATCAGGGAGATTTTGGATGAAGCTTGATGGCAATACGCGTTTAGCTGCAGTTGTTGCAAATCCCATCAAACACTCTATTTCACCCTTCATCCACAATAGGGCCTTTGAGGCGACAGCTACCAATGGTGTCTATGTGGCTTGGGAGATTGAAGCGGGTGACTTGGCAGAAACAGTCGCCAATATTCGCCGTTACCAGATGTTTGGGATCAATCTCTCCATGCCTTACAAGGAGCAAGTGATTCCTTATCTGGATGAGTTGAGTGATGAGGCTCGTTTGATTGGGGCAGTCAATACAGTTGTTAATCAAGACGGAACGTTAATTGGATATAATACAGATGGCAAGGGATTCTTTAAGAGCTTGCCT
Organism: Streptococcus oralis; assembly: GCF_965111685.1. Lineage (GTDB taxonomy): Bacteria > Bacillota > Bacilli > Lactobacillales > Streptococcaceae > Streptococcus > Streptococcus oralis_B. The sequence continues at coordinate 1,272,679 of NZ_OZ217340.1, read as the reverse complement.
TCTTTTACAATCTCGGATAAGAGAATGACCATTCTGGGGGCAGGTGGTGCGGCCAAATCCATTTTGGCACAGGCTATTTTGGATGGCGTCAGTCAGATTTCTATCTTTGTGCGTTCAGCTTCTATGGAAAAAACAAGACCTTACCTAGACAAGTTGCAGGAGCAAACAAGTTTTAAAGTGGACTTGTATGCTTTAGAAGATCTTTCTGAACTGCAAGAAAAGATTGCCAAGTCGGACCTGCTCGTCAATGCGACTAGTGTGGGGATGGATGGTCAGTCGTCCCCAGTTCCAGAAAGCATCAATTTGCCAGAGGCTCTCTTGGTCGCAGATATCATTTACCAACCCTTTGAAACACCATTTTTGAAATGGGCTAGAAGCCAGGACAATCCAGCCGTCAATGGTCTGGGAATGTTGCTCTATCAAGCTGCTGAAGCTTTTCAATTGTGGACAGGTAAAGAAATGCCGACAGACGAGATTTGGCAGTCTTTAACAGAAAAATACCAATAAAGAAAAGGAGACCCTACTATGAAAATCAGAATCGATATTCCGCATCATCCTTATGATATTCAGATTGAAAAAGGTTGTCTATCGCAAGCAGGTCAGTGGTTGAAAGAACTCTGGCAACCTCAAAAGTTAGTCATTGTGACAGATAACCATGTAGCTTCTCTCTATGCAGAGAAGGTTAAACTCAGCCTAGAAGATGCTGGTTTTCAGGTAGCTGTTTTTGACTTTTTAGAAGGCGAAGAACGAAAAAATTTAACCACTGTTCAGAAAGTCTATGAGTTTCTAGTTAAGCAGGGGTTGACTCGTAGCGATGGAATCGTGGCTCTTGGTGGTGGTGTCGTAGGGGATCTGGCTGGTTTCGTAGCCTCTACCTATATGCGGGGTATTCACTTTGTTCAGATTCCGACTAGTTTGACAGCCCAGGTTGATTCTTCTATCGGTGGTAAGACAGGCGTCAACACTCCATTTGCTAAAAATATGGTGGGGACCTTTGCCCAACCTGATGGGGTTCTGATTGACCCGCTTGTCCTAGAAACGCTTGGGAAAAGAGAGCTGATTGAAGGGATGGGTGAGGTCATCAAGTATGGCTTGATCGAGGATCCAGAACTTTGGGCTCTCTTAACGGAACTAGATGGTTCTGTAGAGAGCATTCTGGAACATGCAGAGACTTTGATTGAACATTCTTGTCAGGTTAAGCGCAAGATGGTGGTTGAGGATGAGTTGGATAACGGTGTTCGCCTTTACCTCAATTTTGGGCACACTATTGGCCATGCCATTGAAGCGACTGCCGGTTATGGCAAGGTCATGCATGGAGAAGCTGTGGCCATGGGCATGGTGCAGATTTCCAAGGTTGCTGAGGAAAAAGGCCTCATGCCAGCTGGCATTACTCAGTCCATCACAGAAATGTGTCAGAAATTTGGCTTGCCTGTTGACTATGAAAAATGGGATGTTGACAAGCTTTATCAGGCTTTGACTCATGACAAGAAGGCACGTGGCAACACCTTGAAATTGGTCTTGGTGCCAGAGCTTGGTTCTGCAACCATCCACCCAGTTTCTCTGGAAGAGATGAAAGACTACTTGGTAAAATAAGGAGAACGTATGAGATATTTAACTGCAGGAGAATCACACGGTCCCCGTCTGACGGCTATCATCGAGGGAATTCCAGCAGGTCTGCCTTTGACAGCAGAGGCCATCGATGAGGATTTGAAACGTCGTCAGGGTGGATATGGTCGTGGTGGTCGTATGAAAATTGAGAGTGACCAGGTTGTCTTTACTTCGGGCGTTCGTCACGGGAAGACGACTGGGGCTCCTATTACCATGAATGTCGTCAATAAAGACCACCAAAAATGGTTGGATATTATGTCTGCTGAGGACATTGAAGACCGCCTAAAAAGCAAACGGAAAATCACTCATCCTCGGCCAGGTCATGCCGACTTGGTAGGTGGCATCAAGTACCGTTTTGATGATTTGCGTAATTCCTTGGAGCGTTCATCCGCCCGTGAAACAACCATGCGAGTAGCCGTTGGGGCAGTAGCCAAACGTCTATTAGCTGAGCTAGATATGGAGATTGCCAACCATGTCGTGGTCTTTGGTGGTAAGGAAATCGATGTTCCTGAAAATCTAACAGTCGCTGAGATTAAGGAACGAGCAGCCCAGTCTGAAGTTTCTATTGTCAACCAAGAACGAGAACAAGAAATCAAGGACTATATTGACCAAATCAAGCGTGACGGTGATACCATCGGAGGGGTTGTGGAAACAGTCGTCGGAGGTGTTCCAGTTGGTCTCGGTTCCTATGTCCAATGGGACAGAAAATTGGATGCCAAACTAGCCCAAGCAGTTGTTTCCATCAATGCCTTTAAAGGGGTGGAATTTGGTCTTGGGTTTGAGGCAGGTTACCTTAAAGGAAGCCAGGTTATGGATGAAATTCTCTGGTCTAAAGAAGACGGCTATACCCGTCGCACCAATAATCTAGGTGGTTTCGAAGGTGGTATGACCAATGGGCAACCAATTGTTATTCGAGGTGTCATGAAACCCATTCCCACTCTCTATAAACCATTGATGAGTGTGGATATCGAGACTCACGAACCCTATAAGGCAACTGTTGAGAGAAGTGATCCGACCGCTCTGCCAGCAGCTGGGGTAGTCATGGAAGCCGTTGTGGCAACGGTTCTGGCACAAGAAATCCTTGAAAAATTCTCATCAGATAATCTTGAGGAATTAAAAGAAGCGGTAGCCAAACACCGAGACTATACAAAGAACTATTAAGGAGTTCCTATGGCAAAAACAGTCTATATAGCAGGTCTTGGATTGATTGGAGCCTCTATGGCCCTAGGTATCAAGCGTGATCATCCTGATTATGAAATTTTAGGTTACAATCGCAGTCAGGCTTCTAGAGATATTGCCTTGGAGCGGGGGATGATTGACCGTGCGACGGATGATTTTGCCAGTTTTGCTCCTCTGGCAGATGTCATCATCTTGACCTTGCCAATCAAGCAGACCATTGCTTTTATTCAGGAGTTGGCAGGTTTGAATTTGAAAGAAGGCGTCATTATCTCGGATGCGGGCTCAACCAAGTCAGCCATTGTGGATGCAGCGGAGGAATATTTGGCTGGCAAGCCTGTTCGCTTTGTCGGGGCCCATCCCATGGCTGGTAGCCACAAGACAGGGGCTGCCTCTGCCGATGTTAATCTCTTTGAAAATGCCTACTATATCTTTACTCCATCTAGTTTGACTAGTTCAGACACGCTTGAGGAAATGAAGGACCTACTTTCTGGTCTCCATGCTCGTTTCATTGAAATTGACGCCAAGGAGCACGATCGTGTAACTTCACAGATTAGCCATTTTCCCCATATCTTGGCAGCCGGTCTCATGGAGCAGACGGCAGTCTATGCTCAAGAACATGAGATGACAAGGCGCTTTGCGGCGGGTGGTTTTCGAGATATGACCCGGATTGCAGAGAGTGAACCAGGTATGTGGACTTCCATTCTCTTGTCCAATCGCGAGACCATCCTAGAGCGGATTGAGGATTTCAAGGACCGTTTAGATGAGATTGGTCAGGCTATTAGCAAGGGGGAAGAAGAGCAGATTTGGAACTTTTTCAACCAAGCGCGTGAGCAACGTCAGGCTATGGAAATCCATAAACGTGGTGGTGTGGATAGTTCTTATGACCTCTATGTCGATGTTCCCGATGAAGAAGATGTTATCTTGCGGATTCTGGAATTACTTCGTGGGACTTCTTTGGTTAATATCCACATCAACGAAGAAAACCGTGAAGATGTTCACGGGATTCTACAAATTTCATTTAAAAATGCTCAAGATTTAGAACGAGCTGAGCGCTTAATTACAGAAAATACGGACTACACAGTCGTCATCAAATAAGGAGAAAATCATGTCAAATATTTACGATAGTGCAAATGAACTTAGTCGCGGGTTACGCGAATTACCAGAATACAAGGCGGTTAAGGCAGCTAAAGATGCCATTCAAGCTGATACGGAAGCCAGCAAGATTTTTGCAGATTACCTTGCCTTCCAGCAAGAAATCCAAGTCATGGCGCAAACTGGACAAATGCCAGATGCTTCTTTCCAAGAAAAGATGCAGTCTTTCAGCAAACAACTCCAAGAGAACGCTCTTTTGTCAGATTTCTTTGCCAAACAGCAACAATTGTCCATTTACCTTTCAGACATTGAAAAAATTGTCTTTGAACCTGTTTCGGAATTATTGAAATAGTATTTTATCTGTATAAAAGCCAGAAATTTCAGGAATTTCTGGCTTTTTTGTGATAAAATAAGAAAAGTATTGCAAGTATGAGGTCAACTATGAAACTAAAAACAAACATTCGCCACTTACATGGCAGTATCCGAGTGCCAGGTGATAAGTCTATCAGCCACCGTTCGATTATTTTTGGAAGTTTGGCTGAGGGAGAAACCAAGATTTATGATATTCTGCGTGGTGAGGACGTGCTCTCGACTATGCAGGTTTTTCGTGACCTTGGCGTTGAAATTGAGGATAAAGATGGGGTCATTACCATTCAAGGTGTGGGAATGGATGGTTTAAAAGCTCCTAAAAATGCTTTAGACATGGGGAATTCTGGAACCTCGATTCGTCTGATTTCAGGTGTACTTGCTGGGGCAGATTTTGAAGTAGAGATGTTCGGTGACGACAGTCTATCCAAACGTCCTATGGACCGTGTGACCCTTCCCTTGAAAAAAATGGGAGTCAGCATTTCTGGTCAAACAGAGCGGGACTTGCCTCCTCTGCACTTGAAAGGCACTAAAAACCTAACACCAATTCACTATGAGTTGCCAATCGCCTCTGCCCAAGTCAAGTCTGCCTTGATTTTTGCGGCTTTGCAGACTCAGGGGGAGTCAGTTATTATCGAGAAAGAATGTACTCGTAACCACACCGAAGATATGCTTCAGCAATTTGGTGGCAATTTAAGTGTGAATGGTAAAACGATTACCGTCACAGGACCACAAAAATTGACCGGACAAAAGGTTATCGTTCCAGGAGATATTTCCAGTGCAGCCTTTTGGTTAGTTGCTGGTTTGATTGTGCCAGATTCTCGTGTGGTGCTGCAGAATGTGGGCATCAACGAAACACGTACCGGTATTATTGATGTCATTCGTGCTATGAGTGGAAAATTGGAAATAACTGAAATCGATCCAGTCGCAAAATCTGCAACCCTGACTGTTGAGTCTTCAGACTTGAAAGGAACAGAGATTGGTGGAGCCTTGATTCCACGCTTGATTGATGAATTGCCTATTATTGCCCTTCTAGCGACGCAAGCCCAAGGTGTAACAGTTATTAAGGATGCTGAGGAACTCAAGGTCAAGGAAACTGACCGCATTCAGGTGGTGGCTGACGCCTTAAATAGCATGGGAGCGGATATCACTCCTACAGCAGAAGGGATGATTATCAAAGGAAAATCATCCCTTCATGGCGCTAGAGTCAACACGTTTGGTGACCATCGTATCGGAATGATGACTGCTATTGCGGGCCTTCTAGTAAGGGGCGGAGAAGTGGAGCTTGACCGTGCTGAAGCCATCAATACCAGCTATCCTAACTTCTTTGGTGATTTGGAGAGCTTGATTCATGGCTAAGGTATTACTCGGATTTATGGGGGCGGGCAAATCTACAATCGCTAGAGGATTGGACCCAGACTACATCGATATGGATGCTTTGATCAAGGAACGTTTGGGCATGTCCATTGCGGATTTTTTCGCTGAAAAGGGAGAAGAGGCCTTTCGTCAAGTAGAGTCAGAAGTGCTAGCTGACTTACTAAAAACGGATCACGTTGTGTCAACTGGCGGAGGAGTTGTCATTTCTCAGAGAAATCGTGACTTGTTAAAGATTAATCCTGATAATATTTATCTAAAAGCCGATTTTGAAACCCTCTACCAACGTATCGCAGCTGATAAGGACAATCAGCGCCCGCTTTTTCTTAACAAAAGCAAGGAAGAACTGGCAGCTATTTTCCATGAAAGACAAGCTTGGTATGAGGAAGTAGCCAGTCGGGTTTTGGATGTGACCAAGTTAAGCCCAGAGGAAATTATAGAGGAACTGAGATGAAAATTGCCTATCTAGGTCCCAAGGGATCTTTTTCGCATCATGTTGTGCAGACAGCATTTCCCAAAGAGAAATTGCAGGCTTTTGCCAATATCACAGATGTTATCAAGGCTTATGAGCAAGACTTGGTGGATTATTCTGTGGTACCTGTTGAAAACTCCATTGAAGGTAGTGTCCATGAAAGTTTGGATTATCTTTTTCATCAGGCTCGCATCCAAGCAGTTGCAGAAATCGTCCAGCCCATTCATCAGCAACTGATGGTAGTTCCTGGTCATACTAAGATTGAAAAGATTTTTTCACACCCTCAAGCTTTGGCTCAAGGAAAAAAATTCATAGAGGAGCATTATCCAGAAGCCCAGCTTGAAGTGACGGCAAGCACAGCCTATGCAGCTCGCTTTATTTCGGAACATCCAGCCCAGCCATACGCAGCCATTGCTCCTAAAAGTTCAGCTGAAGAATATGGCTTGGAATTGATTGCAGAGGATATTCAGGAGATGGAAGCCAATTTCACACGTTTTTGGGTGTTAGGGGCAGAGATACCAATGATTCCTTTGAACTCGCAAGCTGAAAAAATGAGTTTGGCCTTGACCTTACCAGACAATCTACCTGGTGCTCTTTACAAGGCACTTTCGACCTTTGCTTGGAGAGGGATTGACTTAACAAAGATTGAAAGTCGCCCCCTTAAAACAGCCTTGGGAGAATACTTTTTCATTATCGATGTAGACTATAGTGACAAAGAACTGGTTCATTTTGCCAGACAAGAACTAGAAGCCATTGGAATTCAGCACAAGACACTGGGAACCTACCCGATTTTTACCATAACTGATATAGAAAAGGAGAGTCAATGAGCAAAGAAAATCCTTTAAGTCATCACGAGCAGTTACGTTATGACTATCTCTTCAAAAATATTCATTACCTCAACGAACGTGAACGGAGGGAGTTTGACTATCTGCAACAGAAAATGGCAGGTCCCAAGTCTGAAGTTCACCATTTCCAACAAGAAGAAAAAGAAGAAACCTGGGGTAGAGATATTGATCTTCCGACTTATGGCAGTAGAAGCCGGTCTAAGAAACGGGAAAAGGTAGCTCCTCAACCTAAAGTCAAAAAGAAAAAGAGAAGAATTCGCTTCAAACGAATACTGACTTGGTTCTTGCTGTTGATTACCTGTGTAGTTGCAGGTATGATTTTTATGTTTCTTCGAGGGTTCCAGTCAGCAGCCAATCCAACAAATAAGCCAGCTGACGCCAAGGCAGCTCAAGTAGAGGTCTTTAACGGTCAGGATACCAAAGATGGTGTGAATATCCTAGTCATGGGGACAGATGGCCGTATCGGTCAAAATAGTGCAGAAACCCGTACCGACACAATCATGGTACTGAATGTCAGTGGATCGGATAAGAAGATTAAACTAGTCAGCTTTATGCGTGACAACTTAGTTTATATCGACGGCTACAGTAAGATTGTAAATGGCCAGAAACAGATGGATAACAAACTCAATGTTGCTTATGAACTTGGGGAACAAGAAGGGCAAAAAGGGGCTGAAATGGTCCGCAAGGTTCTAAAAGACAACTTTGATTTGGATATTAAGTACTATGCTCTAGTTGACTTCCAAGCCTTTGCAACAGCTATTGATACCCTTTTCCCTGACGGGGTAACGATTGATGCTCAATTCTCAACATTGAATGGTCAACCTTTGACAGAAGCCACAGTTGGAGACGACCTTCATGCAACAGAGACTGAGTCGCCAACCCAAACCATCAAAGTTGGAAAACAGCAGATGAATGGATCCACCTTGCTCAACTACGCTCGCTTCCGTGATGATGATGAAGGGGACTACGGTCGTACCAAACGTCAGCAACAAGTCATGTCAGCTGTTCTTGAGCAGATCAAAGATCCAACCAAGCTCTTTACAGGATCAGAGGCACTTGGAAAAGTCTTTGCGATGACTTCAACAAATCTACCATATAGCTTCTTGTTGACCAATGGTTTATCTGTCATAGAAGGCGCTCAGAATGGTATCGAAAGATTAACTGTTCCCGAACTTGGTGATTGGGTAGACGCTTATGATGTCTATGGCGGGCAAGGTCTTCTAGTCGATCAAAATAAATACCAGACCAAACTCGCTCAAATGGGGATGAGATAAGAGGCGATAAATGAAAATCAAAGTTTGAATCACTAGTGAAAAAGTGGTTTAGGCTTTGATTTTTCTTAGTATCTGATGGATTTTTAGGGCATTTTTATGGTATAATAAAACGATATAACTCGTTATTGTACAGAAGAGGAGAGACATGAGTGATTTGAAAGCGATTCAGGCTCGTAGTCTGGAAATGGCTGAATATTTCGTCGCATTTTGTAAAGAACATGATTTATTGTGCTATCTCTGTGGTGGAGGAGCCATTGGCGCCCTTCGTAACAAGGGCTTTATTCCTTGGGATGATGACCTAGACTTTTTCATGCCTCGCAAGGACTATGAAAAATTAGTTGAACTGTGGCCTCGTTATGCAGATGAGCGTTATTTCTTGTCAAAGAGTCACAAGGATTTTGTAGACCGTAACCTTTTTATTACCATTCGTGACAAGGAAACCACTTGTATCAAGCCTTATCAGAAGGATTTGGATTTGCCACACGGTTTAGCCTTGGATGTTTTACCTTTAGATTATTATCCTAAAAATCCAGCTGAGCGTAAGAAACAAGTTCGCTGGGCCTTGATCTATTCCCTTTTTTGTGCCCAAACTATCCCAGAAAAGCATGGGGCAGTGATGAAATGGGGGAGTCGCATTTTACTCGGTTTGACGCCCAAATCTCTCCGTTATCGCATTTGGAAAAAAGCTGAGAAAGAAATGACCAAGTACAGTCTAGCTGAGAGCGATGGAATCACAGAATTATGCTCAGGTCCCGGCTACATGCGAAACAAGTACCCAATCGCATCCTTTGAAGACAATCTTTTCTTGCCATTTGATGGAACTGAGATGCCCATCCCAGTCGGCTATGATGCCTATCTCAGCACTGCTTTTGGGGATTATATGACACCGCCGCCAGCGGACAAGCAAGTACCGCATCATGATGCTGTCATAGCTGATATGGATAAGTCTTATACAGAATACAAGGGAGAATATGGAGCATGATGGGAGAAAAAATAAGCGTTATCGTTCCGGTCTACAATGTAGAAACCTATCTGGAGCGATGTGTGGAGTCAATTCTTCAACAGACTTATGCCCATTTTGAGTTAATCCTAATCAATGATGGTTCTACTGATTCCAGCGGACAGATCTGTGACCACTTGGCATCTCAGTATGAGAATATCAAGGTTTATCATATCGAAAATGCTGGTGTTTCAAATGCTAGAAATATGGGAATTCAGCTAGCGACGGGTTCTTGGGTTACCTTTATTGATAGCGATGATTTCGTTACCCAAGATTACCTAGCTACTTTATTAAGTGCAGTTGAAGGGTTGAATGTAGGCTTTGTAATTGCTCCTCTACACCATATCAAAAATGGCATTGTAATAGACCTACCTCCACATTCTGGAAAAACAGAACTCTGGTCAACAGAAGAAACCATGAAGGAACTACTGATGACTACCAGAACGTCATTTTTTCCAGTCGCAAAACTGTTTAAGAGAGACCTGATTGCGGATGAAAAGTTTAATACAAATTATCACCTAGCTGAAGATGCCCTATTTTTAACTGAATTGCTACTAAAGACAAGATGCAGTTGCGTATTTATTGATAAACCTGTTTATTATTATGATCATCGTGAGGGAAGTGCAACTACATCTGTTAATCGATATGTATTTGACACAATAGAAGTTTACCAGCAAATAATTGCTCAAGTTTCACAAGCCTTCCCTAATTTAAAATACGAATTAATAAATAGAGAATGTTGGTCGTACATCACAGTTTACGATAAAATTATCTTTACTTCACGTGAAGAGTATCAAAAGGAGAAAGCCGAGCTGAGGACTTGGATTGTTCAACATCGACGCGAAATATGGAAGGATGCTTATTTCACTACTTTTCGCAAGGTAGCGATCCTTTCACTTGTCATTTCTCCATGGCTATATAAGAAAATTGTTGGATTAAAAAACTAATATCATGAGAAGGAGTTGAAAATGAATTTTTCAAAATTGGATGAATACTTTGAAAAATCAAAACTATGGATTGCATATCTATTTGTTTTTATTTCGATTTTAAGTATGAGTTCACTGGTTTATAAGATAGCAAATCCCCTCTACAAGGGATTATCAGCGATTGTAGTGCTTTATATTTGCTATACCTTATTGTTTAAGTGGAAAGAAATCACAGTAGATCGCAAATTTCTATCCTTATTTGGACTCTTGGCTGGAAGTCATCTGCTATCAGCTATTTTCAATCGCTCTGGACATCTGATTGGAAATGTGATTGAAATCCTCTTCATGGTAACCTATGTTTTATTATTTACCATGTTACAATCAGGGCAACTTAAAAAATTATTTGATTGGATTGCCTATACGGTTCAAATTGTATCTTTTTCTTCAGCAATTTTTGCGTTTGGTTTATTAATAAGTCGAGTCCTTATCCTATTTAAAATTGGCGAACAATCGTATTACTATGGTGTTGTGAATGGACGTCTGTGGGGGATTGTCAATCCAAATGCTAGTGCGATATTTTCATACATTAGCATTATTTTGGCTATGTATTTGATCCATAAAGGAAGTAAATATTCTGTTTATCTTAAACTGAACAATGTGATTCAATTAGTTTACTTCGCAACGATGCAAAGTCGAGGAGCCTTACTTTCTTTGCTTCTCATGATTGGACTCTATAGTTTCTTTGCTACTAGAGGAAGTATCGTTAAACGATTCCTCACTTTTATAGTTGCTGGTTTGCTGATTACTGCAACTAATATTGGATTAAGCTATATAACTTCAATCTATATTTCATCTGAAACTGCGACTGTCTTAGATTTAAACAAAGGACAATCCTATGCTGAAACAGATTCGTCTGTCACTAAGAAGAATGGTGAGCTCCATCTGATTGAAACAACACCAAGTGGTAGAACCTATATCTGGAAAAATGCCATCAAGATGGGAAGTGCCAAACCAATTTTTGGTTATGGTGTACGAAATGTTCCAGATTACTATACAGAATATTTCAGTAAATTTGAGATTCAAAACTCTCTTATCGGTGGGAATTTCCATAACATTTTTGTGACCATATTTGTCAGTTCAGGAGTTCTAGGCTTGGTATCCTTCCTTCTTATACTGGCTTATGTCATCAAGCGCTTTTTAACTTATTTGATTGTTTCCAAGAAAAATACTGATAAATTGATTATGATCCTTTTCTTCGGTATCTTGTTTGGTCAGTTATTTGAAAGTCAGATTATGTATTCAACCAACTTTATTAATATCATTTTCTGGCTAGTGATTGGCTTTGGACTCGTAGTCTGCAAACAGAATGAAGGAGTTCGGTATCAAGAAGTAACAGATGTCAGTGAAATTCAACAGATGGAACTTGGAATCATGGAGTATATTCATGAAGTTTGTCACAGAATTGGGGCTAAGTATTTCTTAGCATATGGAAGTTTAATTGGTTCTGTTCGCCATCAAGGATTTATCCCTTGGGATGATGACATGGATATCTGCATGTTACGAGAAGATTATGAAAAGTTGCAAGACTACCTTATCGCTAACCCTGATGAACGTTACGAGGTCATGTCTTATAAAAATAATCTCAACTATGTCTATCCCTTCATGAAAGTGCAGGATAACTATACTTACTTGTTGGAAGAAGATGTTCGCATCGATTCGAATATGGGAATCTATGTAGATATTTTCCCTGTGGATGGCTACGAGGATGACGTAGAATTTAAAAATAAGATGACAAAACTGATAAAGAAACGTCAATTGAGTTGCTACACCTTTAAAGGCATTACCAATACAAAAAGTATATTGAATTCACTACTACGCTATGTATCAGTTATTATTTTCTATTTCACCAATACAAACAAATACGTTGCCCAGATTGAAGAGCTTGCAAAATCCCGTAAAGTCTCAGATTATGAGCAAGTGGATTATCTTATCTACAAGGATATGAACAAACCAGTGTGGAGACGTGAATGGCTGGAACAAGTTACTACTGGAAGATTTGAAGGTAAGGAATTTACCATTCCGAAAAATTATCATGAAATTTTGACCTCAGACTACGGAGACTATATGCAATTGCCACCGGTTGAACAAAGAGTATCTCATCATAATTTTAAATTATGGAAGATTGTTAAAAGGTCTAAATAACAAACGGGATTGGGATTAAGAAACGTTTAAAAATATAGTCAAATTTAGGAGAATAGAACCTATGTCTGAAAGAACTTTAACTCTTGAAGAAATCAAGCAAGTAGAATTGGATATTTTAAAGTATCTACATGAGCTTTGTGAACAACATCAAATCAAATACTTTATTGATTTTGGAACCTTACTAGGAGCTGTACGCCATAAAGGATTTATTCCTTGGGATGATGATACAGATATTTCCTTAGCGCGTGATGAATTTGAAAAACTGTACAAGGTATTACAAAATGAAAATCATCCCTACTATAAATTGATTTCATTCAGAGAAACAAAGGGATATCCATACAGTTATATGAGAGTCTATGATGTAAGGACACGTCGAGATGCTAACCTCGTGGACCCAACGGTAGTATTGGGAACTTGCGTTGACATTTTTCCATATGATGGTGTTGTAACACAGGAAAGTGACCGTAAGAAAATGAAACTCTACAAATATTTCGTTCGCCTTTCTTCTTTGAATTTTAAAGGGATCAAGTCTGAGAATGGTGGACTTAAAAACCTCCCTCGTTATATGGGGTCAGCTATTTTCCGCTTAACTTCCCCACAGCTATGGAATCAAAAATTAGAGAGCCTTGCTTTGAAGTATAGAGTAGATCAAGCAACAGATCTTACTTGTACTATCTATGATCCTTATTATCCAAATGGCATAAAAAAAGAATGGCTCTATGATTTGATTGATATTCCTTATGAAGACATTGTAGTCAAGGTTCCTAAAAAATACCATGAAGTACTTGTCTACGAATTTGGAGAAAACTATATGACTCCACCCCCTATTGAGCAGCAAGTCCCAGGAGGGGATAAAAATTACTGGATTGATTAGATTAGTAAAAGTTGCTTATTGTTAAGATAAAGGAGTTTTCAAGGTGAAAAATAAATGGTTATTAAAATCAGTTAGATATAGCGTTCTCGCATCCTTTCTATTACTGATTCAGTTATCGCAAGGAGTAGATGCAGATACCATCTCTGCAGATTCTGGCAATCGTATCCATTTCATAAATACTAAAGCAAAATCTGGGAGTGACGCCATCCTTCTGGAAAGTAATGGTCACTATGCTTTGATTGATATGGGAGAAGACTATGATTTCCCTGATGGGAGTGACCCACGCTATCCAAGTCGCTGGGGAATTTCCATGAGAAATTATCAAGTATTGGAGGATCGATTGATTCGCCACTTGGATCAAATAGGTGTAAAAAAATTAGATTTTATTATAGGAACTCATGTCCATAGTGACCATATTGGTGGAGCGGACGAAATACTCAATCGATATCAGGTCGGTAAGTTTTATTTGAAAAAATATTCAGATGATCGGATTACAGCAAACTGGGGACTATGGGATAATCTTTTCAATTATGATAATGCTTTGAGAGCAGCTCAAAAACGAGGAGTTACTCTTATCCAGAATATTTCAGATGAGGATAGCCATCTAAAATTAGGTGATATGGATATCCAGCTCTACAACTATAAGAATGAATATGATACTGACGGGAATCTGAAAAAAGTTCGAGATGATAACTCCAACTCCATTGTTTCAGTAGTGACTGTGGCAGGAAAGAGAATCTATCTTGGTGGAGATTTGGATAATGCTGAAGGAGCAGAAGATAAGTTAGGTCCAGTTATCGGCAAGGTTGATATGATGAAATGGAACCACCATTATGATGCGACAATTTCAAATACGATTAATTTCCTTGAAAACTTATCACCAAAAATGATTATTCAGACAACTGGTGGTGATATTAATGTTGCTTCAACCAGAGAATACCTTCAGAAGAAAAATATTCAGGTTCTTCATGCTGCTAGCCAAACTCAAGATGCTACCGTTTTTGATATTAGCGATAAAGGATTTGCTAATGTTTCAAATACCTTCCCTGATATCCCTGTAGTTGACGAAAAATGGTATCAAGAAGATGGCTATTGGAAATATCGTTTGACTGACGGAGAAATGGCTATCGGCTGGAGAGAGATTGGCGGAGCCACTTACTTCTTTAATGGAAAAGGACAAATGCAAGCAGGCCGCTGGCTTCACCTTAACGACGATTGGGGAGAAAACGCCAAAGGGAACGATTACTATTTGAACCAAAATGGTAAAATGCAAACCGGTGGTTGGTTCAAACTAGATGACTCTTGGTATTATATCCAATCAAATGGTGCTAGACGATTTAGCGAGCTCTCTGAAATTGGAGGGAAAAAGTATCTCTTTGCGGCAGATGGGAAGATGCTAACAGGACATCAAGTCTATAATGGCGAGAAGCTGTTCTTTACCGAAAGTGGTGCACTCCAAACAGCAGGTAAGCCTTCAACTTGGCAAAAGATTGATTCAGATTGGTATTTCTATGATAAGGATGGGCTAAAGACCGTCGGTAAAAAGAATATCAATGGAAGCACGTACTACTTTAATCAAGAAGGTGTCATGCAAACTGGCTGGGCCTTTGTTGATGGTCACTGGAACTATTTTGCAAGTTCTGGAGCTATGAAAACTGGCTGGATCAAGGATCAAGAAACATGGTATTATCTGGATAAAGATGGCATCATGTTAACTGGCAGACAAGATATAAATGGTGTTCGTTACTATTTGAATGCTAGTGGTGCCATGCAGACTGGCTGGAAGTGGCAAGACAATAGCTGGTACTACTATACGACCTCAGGTGCTATGAAAACTGGATGGTTGAAAGATCAAGAAACATGGTATTATTTGGATCAAGAAACAGGTATCATGGCAGTCAGCTCTAAAGAAATTGACGGTAAGAACTATTTCTTCAGCTCAGCAGGTACTATGCAAGTTGGATGGCAGTGGTCAAATGATTCTTGGCATTATTATGCTACATCTGGTGCACTCCAAACTGGTTGGTTGAAAGATGGTGATGCCTGGTATTATCTTGAAGGTAAGGAAGGCGTTATGTTAGTCGGCCTCCATCAAGTCGATGGTAAGCAATATTACTTTAGCAAATCTGGTGCCATGCAAACTGGCTGGAAATGGTTTGATAATCATTATCGTTTCTTTGAATCAAATGGAGCCATGAAAATTGGTTGGATAAAAGACAAAGGCGTCTGGTATTATCTAAATCCTGAAGATGGCATCATGTTGGTTGGCCTTCATAAAGTAAATGGTGATCATTATTACTTTGATGAATCAGGAGCTATGCAAACGGGTTGGGAACAGCTTGATGGTAATTGGTACTATTTCCAAGCTGATGGTTCTTTGTTGAAGAACGCAATAACACCTGATGGTTACAAAGTAAACGAAGAAGGTATCTGGAAACAGGCTGTTGCTGCTGTAAATAGCGATGCAGTCAAGCCAGAACAGAAACAAGAAGCTAATTCCTCTATTGTTGAACAACCTAAACAAGATTCAAATCTAGAAGCCAACGCTTCTGATAAGAAAGAAAAAGAATAAAGAAGAAATCCCCTACTGGCAACTAATTTATCAGTAGGGGATTTTTTAATTTCGTTTTAATTTAGCAAGTACAAGGTTCAGTGCATAGTTGAGTGTTTTGTCTTTGGTGATAAAGAGGGTCAAGAGGTAATAGATACCACAAGTTGCTACGGTAGAAAGAACCATGAGAATCATATTGAAGTTTATTGTGTAGGAATTGATTTGGAAAATCATCTTGAAAATATAGAAGATTGGGATAAAACCAAGGGATATGAGGCTATAACGTGTTAAGGTTATAAAAATTTCTTTTAAACTAATCAGTTGGTGTTTCTTAATAAAATGAATTTCAAGTAAAACAACGATAGTTTCTGCGATAATGGTCGTAGCGATGTAATACTCAGGTGCAAAAATATTATTGAAATACAAGATGCTATTTAATAGTATATTGGCACCACCACCAAGGAAGTAGAAGGCAGTTAAGCGATTTTCATGGTCGTTGATAAAGATAATCTGTTTACCAAGAATCAACTCAATAGCCCAAATGATGGTACGAAAAGCGAAGACGCTAGTTACGATACCCGCTTCAAGATATTTTTCAGAAGAATAAATAACAGTTGCGTACCGTCCCAATATCATAATCCCGATACTAGTTGGAACCATAAGGAAATAGAATAAGGATGCCGCTTGATTCACGAGATAATTATAGGACTTGTAATCCTTTTTACCGAGATAGTAGCCAAGGCGCGGAATACTGACGTTGATAGCTCCACTTAAGACACTGGCAATCAACATGACAATACTATAGGCAATTGTATAATAAGAAATGTAGTTTTCATCTGGTCCCTTGGTGATAAACATTCTATCTAGCAAGGTATAAAGCATATTAGCGTTTGCTAAGAGAAGCATAGTGAAGAGCGGTTTAGAAGCTTTAGCTAATTCGACGAAACCAATCTTAACAAAAGAAACTTCTCTCTTAATCCAAAGAAAACTGAGCAGGTAGTTGAGGATAGTGGTCGCTGTCATAACGATAGCATAAGGAACGATATCATCTGCCGTTTTAACGAAGGCGAAGATAGCGACCAGCATGGTAATTCGAATAATTAATGTTTTATAGAGGATGAAGGCATAGTTTTCATAAGCTTCGTTCATCCATTCGATATTGAGAAATTGGAAGAGTGCTTGAGCCCCTAGGATGTAGTAGAGGACTTTCAGATTCTCAATACTAGTGTCAAAGAAGATAATGAGGAAGTAGATACCAGTGGTCAGGAGAGAGGTGAAAACCGAGATATAAAACAACTTAGAAAAGACGTAGTTGATTTTATTCTTATCATCCTTGACCTTACTGATAGCTCGAATCCCGTAGTTGTATATTCCAAAGGCAGCTAGTGGAATAACGAAACTTGCCCAGGTATTGGCTGTATTGAAATAACCGTAATTGGATTTGCTGAGAATCCGCGTCAGATAAGGATTAGTTATCAGCGGAAAAACGATATTGAGAATATTGACCAGCAAGCTGGCCAAGGCATTTACTTTTATATTTTTCATTGAACTTTCTTTCTTAAATCTAAAATCATATCTAGTATTATATCACATTCTCGCTTCATTCTTTTGATAAAATCGTAAAAATCTAGTATAATAGATAGACTGAAAGTATGAGGTTACTAGATATGAAGATGAAACAAATCAGTGATACAACACTGAAAATCACGATGACTTTAGATGATTTGATGGATCGGGGAATGGAGATTGCAGACTTTCTCGTTCCTCAGGAAAAAACCGAAGAGTTTTTCTATGCGATTTTAGATGAGTTAGAGATGCCAGACAATTTCTTGGATAGTGGCATGCTGAGTTTCCGCGTGACGCCAAAACCTGATAAGGTCGACGTCTTTGTGACCAAGTCCAAGATTGACCAAAATTTGGATTTTGAAGATTTGGCGGATCTACCAGACATGGAAGAATTAGCCCAAATGTCGCCGGATGAATTTCTCAAAACCTTGGAAAAGAGTATTGCAGATAAAACCAAGGACGATATTGAGGCCATCCAATCTCTAGAGCAGGTCGAAGCAAAGGAAGAAGAGCAAGAGCAGGCAGACAAGGAGACTGAGAGTAAGAAAGAACCTTATATATACTATATCCTGCGCTTTGCAAGCCTTGCTGACTTAGTTGCTTTTGCAAAGACGGTTAACTATCAGATGGAAACCTCTGAACTCTATAAGATGAATGGACACTATTATTTGACAATCTTAGTCGATGTAGAAAATCATCCAAGTCCATATCCAGCCTGGCTCTTGGCTCGTATGCGTGAGTTCGCAGACGACAGTGATATCAGTCGTTCAGTCTTGCAAGAGTATGGGCAAATCTTGATCAATCACGATGCAGTTCTCGGTCTGCAAAAGATTCGTTCATAATTTTTAAAATCAATTTTCATTTATCAAGAAAGACGAATCATGGGATTCGTTTTTTCTTTATCAGACTGAAATAGTGATTTACTATAATAGGAATTTTCACAAAATTCT
Source organism: Streptococcus oralis (assembly GCF_965111685.1). GTDB lineage: Bacteria > Bacillota > Bacilli > Lactobacillales > Streptococcaceae > Streptococcus > Streptococcus oralis_B. The sequence continues at coordinate 1,254,400 of NZ_OZ217340.1, read as the reverse complement.
GTTATAATGGCTATATCAGAAAATTTCTAGGAGACAAACATGACAGTTAAAATTGCTTTATTTGGATTTGGTACCGTTGCAAGTGGTGTGCCATTCCTACTAAAGGAAAATGGAGAAAAAATCGTTCAGTCAGCTCATTCTGAGATTGAAGTAGCAAAGGTATTGGTCAAGGATGAAGATGAAAAGAACCGCTTGCTTGCAGCAGGAAATGACTTTAACTTTGTAACCAATGTAGATGATATTTTAGCAGACAAGGACATTACTATCGTAGTGGAATTGATGGGGCGTATCGAACCAGCTAAGACCTTTATCACTCGTGCCTTAGAAGCTGGGAAACACGTTGTTACTGCTAACAAGGACCTTTTGGCTGTTCATGGTGCAGAATTGTTAGAAATCGCTAAAGAGCATAATGTAGCACTATACTACGAAGCTGCAGTTGCTGGTGGGATTCCAATTCTTCGTACCTTGGCAAATTCGCTTGCTTCTGATAAAATCACGCGCGTTCTTGGTGTCGTTAACGGAACTTCTAACTTTATGATGACCAAGATGGTCGAAGAAGGCTGGTCTTATGATGATGCTCTGGCTGAAGCGCAAAGACTAGGATTTGCAGAAAGCGACCCTACAAATGACGTTGATGGGATTGATGCAGCCTACAAGATGGTGATTTTGAGCCAGTTTGCTTTTGGTATGAAGGTTGCCTTTGACGATGTAGCCCACAAGGGAATCCGTAACATCACACCAGAAGACGTAGCTGTAGCCCAAGACTTGGGCTATGTAGTGAAATTGGTTGGTTCTATCGAGGAAACTCCTTCAGGAATTGCTGCAGAAGTAACTCCAACCTTCCTACCTAAAGCGCATCCACTTGCCAGTGTGAATGGCGTGATGAATGCTGTCTTTGTAGAATCTATCGGCATCGGTGAGTCTATGTACTACGGACCAGGTGCGGGTCAAAAACCAACTGCAACAAGTGTCGTAGCAGATATTGTCCGTATTGTTCGTCGCTTGAATGATGGTACCATTGGTAAAGACTTCAACGAATATAGTCGTGAATTGGTCTTGGCCAATCCTGAAGATATCAAAGCAAATTACTACTTCTCAATCTTGGCTCCAGACTCAAAAGGTCAGGTCTTAAAGTTGGCTGAAATCTTTAATGCCCAAGATATTTCCTTCAAGCAAATCCTCCAAGATGGCAAAGAGGGTGACAAGGCGCGTGTCGTCATCATCACACACAAGATTAATAAAGCCCAGCTTGAGAATGTCTCAGCTGAATTGAAGAAGGTTTCAGAATTCGACCTCTTGAATACCTTCAAGGTGCTAGGAGAATAGGATGAAGATTATTGTACCTGCAACCAGTGCCAATATTGGGCCAGGTTTTGACTCGGTCGGTGTAGCTGTAACCAAGTATCTTCAAATTGAGGTATGTGAAGAACGGGATGAGTGGCTGATTGAACATCAGATTGGCAAATGGATACCACACGACGAGCGTAATCTTTTGCTCAAGATTGCTTTGCAAATTGCACCTGACTTGCAACCGAGACGTTTGAAAATGACCAGCGATGTTCCCTTGGCGCGTGGTTTGGGTTCTTCTAGCTCGGTTATCGTTGCTGGGATTGAACTGGCTAATCAACTGGGCAAGCTCAACTTATCTGAACATGACAAATTGCAGTTGGCGACCAAGATTGAAGGACATCCTGACAATGTGGCTCCAGCTATCTATGGTAATCTCGTTGTTGCGAGTTCTGTTGAAGGGAAAGTCTCTGCTATCGTAGCAGACTTCCCAGAATGTGATTTCCTAGCCTACATTCCAAACTATGAATTGCGTACCCGAGATAGCCGCGGTGTCTTGCCTAAGAAATTGTCTTACAAGGAAGCAGTTGCGGCTAGTTCCATCGCCAATGTTGCTGTTGCAGCCTTGTTAGCAGGAGATATGGTGATAGCTGGCCAAGCGATTGAGGGAGACCTCTTCCACGAACGCTATCGTCAGGAACTAGTGAGAGAATTTGCGACGATTAAGCAAGTAGCCAAAGAGAATGGTGCCTATGCGACCTACCTCTCTGGTGCTGGACCAACAGTTATGGTTCTGGCTTCTCATGACAAGATGCCAACGATTAAGGCAGAATTGCAAAAGCAGTCTTTTAAAGGGAAATTGCATGACTTAAAAGTTGATACCCAAGGTGTCCGTGTCGAAACAAAGTAAAGAAATAGAGGATAGGATGGGGAAAGTCTCGACTAGGGGGCTTCCTGTCCTTTTTTTGAAAAGAAGTCTAGTTAAAAACTTGATAAAGGAGAAATAAAGATGGCAGAAATTTATCTAGCAGGTGGTTGTTTTTGGGGGTTAGAGGAATATTTTTCCCGTATTTCTGGAGTGCTGGCAACCAGTGTCGGCTACGCTAATGGGCAAGTCGAAACGACCAATTACCAGTTGCTCAAGGAAACAGACCATGCAGAGACTGTTCAAGTGATTTATGATGAGAAAGCTGTGTCACTCAGAGAGATTTTGCTCTATTATTTCCGAGTTATCGATCCCTTGTCTATTAACCAGCAGGGGAATGACCGTGGTCGTCAATATCGTACTGGGATTTATTTCCAAGATGAAGCAGACTTGCCAGCTATCTACACTGTGGTGCAGGAGCAGGAACGCATGCTAGGTCGAAAGATTGCAGTAGAAGTGGAGAAACTTCGCCACTATATTCTGGCTGAAGACTATCACCAAGACTATCTCAAGAAAAATCCTTCAGGTTACTGTCATATCGATGTGACCGATGCTGAGAATCCATTGATTGACGCATCTAACTATGAAAAGCCTAGTCAAGAGGTGTTGAAGGAAAGCTTAACTGAGGAATCCTACCGTGTCACCCAAGAAGCTGCTACAGAGGTTCCATTTAGTAATGCCTATGACCAAACTTTTGAAGAAGGGATTTATGTAGATATCACGACTGGCGAGCCACTCTTTTTTGCCAAGGATAAGTTTGCTTCAGGTTGTGGTTGGCCAAGTTTTAGCCGTCCGATTTCCAAGGAATTGATTCATTATTACAAGGACTTGAGCCATGGGATGGAGCGAATCGAGGTTCGTTCTCGCTCAGGCAATGCTCATTTGGGTCATATTTTCACAGATGGACCTCGTGAGTTAGGTGGCCTCCGTTACTGTATCAATTCGGCTTCCTTGCGTTTTGTAGCCAAGGATGAGATGGAAAAAGCAGGATATGGCTATTTATTGCCATACTTAAACAAATAAAACAGAGAGGGTGGGCGCTTCCCACTTTCTTCATTTCCAGAATAAGAATAGAAGAGATCTATGAAACACTTACTATCTTACTTCAAACCCTATATCAAAGAATCCATTTTAGCTCCCTTATTCAAGTTACTAGAAGCTGTTTTTGAGCTCTTGGTTCCCATGGTGATTGCTGGGATTGTTGACGAATCTTTACCTCAGGGAGATCAAGGTCATCTCTGGATGCAGATTGGCTTACTCCTTATCTTTGCAGTGATTGGCGTTTTAGTAGCCTTGATTGCTCAATTCTATTCAGCCAAGGCAGCGGTAGGTTTTGCCAAGGAATTGACAAACGACCTCTATCGGCATATTCTTTCTTTATCTAAGGACAGCAGAGACCGTTTGACAACTTCTAGCTTGGTGACCCGCTTGACTTCGGATACCTACCAGATACAGACTGGCATCAATCAATTCCTGCGTCTCTTTTTGCGAGCACCTATTATCGTTTTTGGTGCAATCTTTATGGCCTATCGCATCTCAGCTGAGCTGACTTTTTGGTTTTTGGTCATGGTTGTTTTTTTGACAGTCGTTATTGTAGGGCTCTCTCGTCTGGTCAATCCTCTCTACAGCGGTCTGAGAAAGAAAACGGACCAACTGGTTCAGGAAACACGCCAGCAATTACAAGGCATGCGGGTTATTCGTGCCTTTGGGCAAGAAAAACGAGAATTACAGATTTTTCAAACCCTTAACCAAGTCTATGCTAGGTTACAAGAAAAGACGGGTTTCTGGTCCAGTTTACTAACACCTCTGACCTATCTGATTGTTAATGGAACTCTTCTCGTCATCATCTGGCAGGGATATATTTCTATACAAGGAGATTTACTCAGCCAAGGTGCTCTCATTGCCCTTATCAACTATCTCTTGCAGATTTTGGTGGAATTGGTCAAGCTAGCTATTCTGATAAATTCTCTCAACCAATCCTATATCTCAGCTAAGCGAATCGAGGAAGTCTTTGCTGAGACTCCAGAAGACATCTATTCAGAGTTAGAACAAAAGCAAGCTACCAGTAATCAGGTTTTACAAGTCCAAGAATTGACCTTTACTTATCCTGATGCGGCCCAGCCTTCTCTGAGAGACATTTCCTTTGATATGACTCAAGGACAAATCCTTGGTATCATTGGGGGAACGGGTTCTGGAAAATCAAGCTTGGTGCAAGTCTTACTTAGTCTTTATCCGGTAGACAAGGGAAGCATTGACCTTTATCGAGATGGACGTAGTCCTCTTAATTTGGAGCAGTGGCGGTCTTGGATAGCCTATGTGCCCCAAAAAGTCGAACTCTTTAAAGGAACTATTCGTTCCAACTTGACTTTGGGTTTAAATCAAGAAATATCTGACCAGCAACTCTGGCAGGCCTTGGAGATTGCGCAAGCTAAGGATTTTGTCAGTGAAAAGGAAGGACTTTTGGATTCCCTAGTTGAAGCAGGAGGTCGAAATTTTTCAGGTGGGCAAAAACAACGTCTGTCTATCGCACGAGCAGTCTTGCGACAAGCACCATTTCTCATCCTAGATGATGCGACCTCGGCCCTCGACACCATCACTGAGTCCAAGCTATTGAAGGCTATCCGAGAAAATTTGCCAAATACGAGCTTAATCTTGATTTCTCAACGGACTTCGACACTTCAGATGGCTGACCAGATTCTCCTTTTGGAAAAAGGTGAGTTGCTAGCTGTTGGCAAGCACGATGACTTGATGAAGACTAGCCAAGTCTATCGCGAAATCAATGCATCCCAACATGGAAAGGAGGACTAGCATGAGACGACAAACTGCAAACCAGACGCTCAAACGTTTAGCCGTGGATTTAGCAAGCCATCCCTTCCTCCTTTTCCTAGCCTTTCTAGGAACGATTGCCCAAGTTGGTTTATCAATTTATCTTCCTATTTTGATTGGGCAGGTCATTGACCAAGTCCTGGTGGCTGGTTCATCACCAGTTTTTTGGCAGATTTTTATCCAGATGATCTTGGTAGTCATAGGAAATACTCTGGTACAATGGGCCAATCCTCTCCTCTATAATCGCCTAATCTTTTCTTATACCAAAGACTTGCGAGAGCGAATCATCCATAAATTCCACCGTTTACCAATTGCTTTTGTGGATCGACAGGGCAGTGGAGAGATGGTTAGTCGGGTAACCACAGACATCGAACAGTTGGCAGCTGGCTTGACCATGATTTTTAACCAATTTTTCATTGGTGTCTTGATGATTTTGGTTAGTATTCTAGCTATGCTTCAAATCCACCTCCTTATGACCCTCTTGGTCTTGCTGTTGACGCCGCTGTCTATGATGATTTCACGCTTTATTGCCAAACGCTCCTATCATCTCTTCCAGAAACAAACAGAGACCAGGGGAATTCAGACTCAGTTGATTGAAGAATCGCTTAGCCAACAGACCATTATCCAGTCCTTTAATGCTCAAGGAGAGTTTATCCAAAGATTGCATGAGGCGAATGCCAACTACGCAGGCTATTCTCAGTCAGCCATCTTTTATTCTTCAACAGTCAATCCTTCGACTCGCTTTGTCAATGCGCTCATTTACGCGCTTTTAGCTGGAGTGGGAGCTTATCGTATCATGATGGGCTCAACCTTGACTATCGGACGTTTAGTGACCTTTTTGAACTATGTTCAGCAGTACACCAAGCCCTTTAACGATATTTCTTCAGTTCTAGCTGAGTTGCAAAGTGCTCTCGCTTGTGCAGAGCGCGTCTATGCTGTCTTAGAAAGTCCTGAGGTTGCTGAAACAGGTAAGGAAGTTTTGACCAGTGACCAAGTCAAGGGAGCTATTTCCTTTAAACATGTTTCTTTTGGCTACCATCCTGAGAAGGTTTTGATTAAGGATTTATCCATTGATATTCCTGCTGGTAGCAAGGTGGCCATCGTTGGTCCTACAGGTGCTGGCAAATCAACCCTCATCAATCTCCTCATGCGTTTTTACCCTATTAACTCGGGAGATATCTTGCTAGACGGTCACTCGATTTATGACTATACCCGAGCATCATTGAGACAGCAGTTTGGTATGGTGCTACAGGAAACCTGGCTCAAGCAAGGGACCATTCATGACAATATTGCCTTTGGAAATCCTGAAGCCAGTCGGGAGCAGGTGATTGCTGCTGCCAAAGCAGCCAATACAGACTTTTTCATCCAACAGTTGCCGCAGGGATACGATACTAAGTTGGAAAATGCAGGAGAATCTCTCTCTGTCGGCCAAGCCCAGCTCTTAACCATCGCCCGAGTCTTTCTAACTATCCCTAAGATTCTTATCTTAGACGAGGCGACTTCCTCCATCGATACACGGACAGAAGTGCTAGTTCAGGATGCTTTTGCCAAACTCATGAAGGGGCGCACAAGTTTTATCATTGCTCACCGTTTGTCAACTATTCAGGATGCGGATTTGATTCTTGTCTTGGTAGATGGTGATATTGTTGAGCAAGGTAACCATCATGACCTCATGGCTAGAAAGGGCAAGTATTACCAAATGCAGAAAGCTGCAGCTTTTAGCTCTGAATAATCCTTTCTATTTTGAAATCTTATGGACAAAAAAAGTTGCCTTCGGGTGACTTTTTTGTTACAATAGCTAGAAAAAATCATGGTCTTAGAAGGAGAAAAGAATGAAAGTCTATCAGCATGTAAATATCGTGACTTGTGACCAAGATTTCCATGTTTATTTGGATGGTATCTTAGCCGTTAAAGACTCCCAAATTATCTATGTCGGTCAAGAGAAGCCAGAGATTTTAGAGCAAGCTGAGCAGATTATGGACTATCAAGGAGCCTGGATTATGCCTGGTTTGGTCAATTGCCATACCCACTCTGCTATGACAGGCTTGCGAGGGATCCGAGATGACAGCAATCTCCATGAATGGCTCAATGACTATATCTGGCCAGCAGAAGCAGGATTTACTCCTGACATGACTACTAAGGCAGTCCAAGAAGCTCTGACGGAGATGCTCCAGTCAGGGACAACAACCTTCAACGATATGTATAATCCCAATGGTGTGGATATCCAGCAAATTTATCAGGCAGTTAAGGCTTCCAAGATGCGTTGTTATTTCTCACCGACCCTCTTTTCTTCAGAAGGTGAAACAACTGCTGAGACCATAAACAGAACACGTGCCATCATTGAGGAAATCTTAGGATATGAAAATCCAAATTTCAAGGTTATGGTAGCTCCACATTCCACCTATAGCTGTAGTAAAGATTTACTAGAAGAAAGCTTAGAAATGGCAAAAGAACTGGACATTCCCATCCATATCCATGTGGCAGAGACCAAGGAAGAATCAGGAATTATCCTGAAACGATACGGCAAACGCTCCCTCGCCTTTCTAGAAGAACTAGGTTACTTAGATCATCCGTCTGTCTTTGCTCACGGGGTCGAATTAAACGAGAGAGAAATTGAACGCTTGGCAACTTCTCATGTGGCTATCGCCCATAATCCTATTAGTAACCTCAAACTGGCCTCAGGGATCGCTCCCATCATCCAACTGCAAAAAGCAGGAGTAGCAGTCGGAATTGCGACTGACTCAGTTGCTTCCAATAATAATCTAGATATGTTTGAGGAAGGACGGACCGCAGCCCTTCTTCAGAAAATGAAGAGTGGAGATGCCAGCCAATTCCCTATCGAAACAGCCCTTAAGGCACTGACGATCGAAGGAGCTAAGGTTCTAGGAATGGAAAAGCAGATAGGAAGCCTAGAAGTTGGCAAGCAAGCGGATTTTCTGGTCATTCAAGCACAAGGAAAAATCCATCTTCAACCTCAGAAAAATATGCTCTCTCATCTGGTTTATGCTGTCAAATCCAGTGATGTCGATGATGTTTATATCGCTGGAGAACAGGTGGTTAAGCAAGGCAAAGTTTTGACAGTAGAGATTTAAAAAAATTTAAAAAAAGTTTGCAAAAATCTTGCATTCTTTTTTTGTCTATGCTATACTTATATACGGTTTGAAAAAACTGCCTAAGACAGTAGGGGAGCTCGACTCATAAATATCCTACCGAGGACAAAACGTATCATGTAAAAAGAAGCGTATTGTACTTTCGTGTCTAGGTTTGGGCGCGTTTTTCTTTTGGAAAAATTCCCCAAGCAAAATAATTACGGAGGTGAACACACTAATGAGTGAAGCAATTATTGCTAAAAAAGCGGAACTAGTTGACGTAGTAGCTGAAAAAATGAAAGCTGCTGCATCTATCGTCGTTGTAGACGCTCGTGGTTTGACAGTTGAGCAAGATACAGTTCTTCGTCGTGAGCTTCGTGGAAGCGAAGTTGAGTATAAAGTCATTAAAAACTCAATCTTGCGTCGTGCAGCTGAAAAAGCTGGTCTTGAAGATCTTGCATCAGTATTTGTTGGACCATCTGCAGTAGCATTTTCTAACGAAGATGTTATCGCACCAGCGAAAATCTTGAACGACTTTGCTAAAAACGCTGAAGCACTTGAAATCAAAGGTGGTGCAATCGAAGGCGCTGTCGCATCTAAAGAAGAAATCGTTGCTCTTGCAACTCTTCCAAACCGCGAAGGACTTCTTTCTATGCTCCTTTCTGTACTTCAAGCGCCAGTGCGCAACGTTGCTCTTGCAGTCAAAGCGGTTGCAGACAACAAAGAAGACGCAGCTTAATCTTAAGCTACGCAGCGTAGCCTAGCTACGGAAAAACGATTATAAAATTAAAAACTTATTTGGAGGAAATAACAATGGCATTGAACATTGAAAACATTATTGCTGAAATTAAAGAAGCTTCAATCCTTGAATTGAACGACCTTGTAAAAGCTATCGAAGAAGAATTTGGTGTAACTGCAGCTGCTCCTGTAGCTGTAGCTGCAGCTGGTGCTGCTGACGCTGGTGCTGCTAAAGACTCATTTGACGTTGAATTGACAGCTGCTGGTGACAAAAAAGTTGGCGTTATCAAAGCTGTACGTGAAATCACTGGTCTTGGGCTTAAAGAAGCTAAAGAACTTGTTGACGGTGCACCAGCACTTGTTAAAGAAGGCGTTGCAACTGCAGAAGCTGAAGAAATCAAAGCTAAATTGGAAGAAGCTGGAGCTTCAGTTACTCTTAAATAATAGAGCAACTACTTTAGTAGCTTAAAAACATGATTAAACCGCTATTCTTAGGATTAGCGGTTTTTCTTTATAATTGAAAAGAGAAAATTTATAAAGTGTCTCCAGTTGTTCCATAAGATTTTCATCATAAAGTTCTGGAGTTTGATTAGAGAACCATGTCAATCAAACTCCAACGCTCGATAAAGCGATGATGTATCTGTGGAAGGAGATTATGTTTGCTAAGGTATTTTTTGCAGAAATAGTGGTACAATATCCTTAGAATAGTTCAAAATTTATCTTTGCTAGGGGAAAGGGAGATTGAACTCCCTGATGCATCCGTCTTAGTATGGGATTAATGTCCTATAAAAAGGAAATGTCATAAAGGTGATATTGATGGAAAGATATGAATTTACAGCGACAACAGCAAAATCAGATATAATAATTGGTATCCTTTTTCCCATGTTCCTCATGCTTCCTGTATTGGGAATACAGTTGGCTATATTCTATTTAAAACTGAATGATTTTTTTAAATCACAACCTCTTTTTCTTTATACGATAGTATTAGTATTTTTTGGTATTAGTTTTCTTTTAATTAAAAAAATACAAGGTAGTCTAGTGAAGAATTTTGTCGTAGAATTATCTGGAAGAAATATTAGGATTTGGTGTGATGGAAAGGAGATTGTATCAGGAGAAGTTATTTTCTGTAGGATAAAAAATAAGGAGCCTAAACTGGGGGCGAGAGCTTTAAATGTAGACATAGACACCAAGGGGGATAATATTAAATTTCGAGTTCGGTCTAAGGAATATGAAAATTTATCATCTTCTACTTGGAATCCTCTCGGGACAAGCAAACCCTCTGATGTAGAAATGTTATTATCTTTGGGCAAAAAAATAAAAAATGCTATGGAAGAAGAAGTTTTGATAGAAGATGAAGCTTCAAAAAAACCTCGATCGTTTTGATTGAGGTTTTTAGCATATTTCTTAAACAATACCTTGTGCAATCATAGCATTGGCTACGTTTTCGAAGGAAGCGATATTTGCTCCTGCAAGGTAGTCAGTACCAAGACCGTAAGTTTCAGCGGTTGTTTTAGCTGTGTTGAAGATATTGGTCATGATGTCTTTGAGACGGCCGTCAACTTCTTCACGTGTCCATGAAAGGCGAAGGCTGTTATGGCTCATTTCAAGTGCAGATACAGCTACACCACCAGCGTTGGCAGCTTTGGCAGGTCCATAAAGGATTCCGTTTTCTTTGTAGACTTTAATCGCATCAAGGTCGCTAGGCATGTTGGCACCTTTTGCTACGAAATACCAAACTCAACATATTCCTCTGAAAGCCAAGTATCCTGGAGGATTTGATGCTTTGTTACTACTTGGTTTTATGAATCAGCTACCCTCAACTCTCTCAGAAAAGGATAGACCAGCTATCGACGCTCTGAGCTCTGACCAACTCTGGCAAGACTGCCAGAATACCATCAAGAGGAGTATTGGTCTTTTTGAGCAGGCTGGCTATAACTTAGAGGTTGAGGATTACCATTTTACTATTTTATTGGGCAATCCAGAAAAGCCTATGCTCCAGCTCAATAAGGGCTACAGTGGAGATGGTGGAATTCCTGGTTACCTCATGCTTAGTCTACTACCAAATGACTATACTTTGCCACGTGTGCAGGCGGCGTTAGCTCATGAGTGCAACCACAATGTCCGCTTCCAATTTATCAAATGGAACCAGCAGACGACACTAGCAGACTGGATAATCAGTGAGGGATTGGCAGAGTGTTTTGCGGCTGAGCTCTATGGTAAGGATCTCATTGGGCCTTGGGTTACTTCAACCAGTCCAGAGCAGTTAGAAGAGATTAAGCCCATCATCTCAAGTCAGCTTTAGCTAAAAGGTATGGCGGAAATGGCTCCTTATCTTTACGGTGATGAAATTGCTGAGATTCAAGGTCAAATACCGGTTGGAATGCCTTATGCTGCGGGCTATGCTTATGGTTATCATCTGATACAAGACTATCTGAAAAGGACAGGTAAGAGCATTATTGAGGCCACAGTAACACCGACAGAAGAAATTTTAGAGGCTACGAAAGATTTTTGGAAATGACACTTTTGCTTGATAATCTGCCAGAATCTGATATAATGTAGGTAATTTCCGGAGGTGACTATATGTACTATAAAAGAGTTGAATTGAAAGTCAAAAATCAAGGTATTCATGAGCACAAGATTTTTCAAGGTGTTAAGATTTTCAGTCGTAGCAAACTATCCAAAGATCAGAAAAGCATTCTAACACAGAAGCTTTACCTGACTCCGAAGCAAAACATTGTTTACTATCAACGTACAGACGTCAACTATGACCAGAACTGGCATCATAATAAGGACTATTACGAACTAGCTTATGGCCAGTTGGACGGAGAAACTGTCTTTAAGGTTTGCCAAGATTTTGATGAACTAAATCCTTTTCTGGAAAATGAGCTGCTGGAGAAGCTAAAAGAAAAGCAGTCTGCAGGCAAATTTTTTGAAAAATTAGATATATAAAAATCCGGCTGTTTATAAAAGCAGTCGGATTTCTCTAATTTATAGTTTGATAATCTTTCATAAGAGAAAATAGATCTATTTTTATCATGAACAGCTAACTTAGTTAGAAGTTTTGGAAACAGTATAGTTGAAATCTATGAAGAATAAGCGTATAATCAGAGAAAAATGATTGAGTGCTCACTCAATATATAGATAAACAAAGGAGTTCATGAAATGGTTGTTCAAGCAATACAATATAGTCGTTTCGGTGATGAAGAAGTGTTAGATTTAGTGAACATTAAATCTGATTCTTTGAAAGTGAATCAAGTGAGAATAGAAGTTTATGCAGTTGGTTTAAATCCTATTGATTATAAGACTTTTGAAGGTGCAAAGCCACTTCGTTTTCTATCTTTTATGACGAAACTAAGGAAGCCAAGTCGTTGGTTTGAGTCAAAGTCATCTCTTTTTCCAAGAGGTATTGGTCGGGATTTTGCTGGAGTTATCACAGAAGTTGGTGAAGGAGTAAGTCGGTTTGCAGTAGGTGATAAGGTTTTTGGAACAATGATCAGTGACCCTGGATTAGGCACCAAGAGGGGAGCTTTGGCAACAGAAATTTGTGTCAATGAATCAGAAATTGTGTTGAAGCCAGAGATGATTGATATGAACCATGCAGCTACTATGGGTGTAGCCTCTCTAACCGTGGGAGGTGCTTTTAGAAAGATTGAGCTAAACTCTAAAGATGTTGTAGTTATTTCAGCAGCAGCAGGAGGTATTGGAAGTATCGCAGTACAGTATGCGGTTGCTAAAGGTGCGACAGTTATTGGAATTGCGAGTAAGAAAAATTCAGATTATCTGAAGTCTTTAGGTGCTATACCGGTAGCCTACGAAGAGAACATCCAGAATGCTCTTCTATCAGCAAGTGCAAAGCCAATTACAAAATTCTTGGATTGCTTTGGAAGTGATTATGTTAAATTGGCTTTCAGTTTGGGATTGAAGGGCACGGCCATTGGAACGCTAGTACCTTCACCATATGTTATGATAAAAGGTGCCCAGTTCACAGGTCCTAGACATTCCACATATGATGATTTGAACACTCTAGCGGAAATGGTCTCAGATGGGAAGGTTCGGCTGAATATTGATCAGGTTTATGATTTTTCTCTAAAGTCTGTTAGAGAGGCATATCGTAGTCTGAAGTTGGGACACACTCGAGGTAAGAAAGTAGTAAAAGTAAGAGAGTAGCAGAGAGGTGCTAGCAATGGATAGTTTAGAAGAAAAGTATGCTCAGACATTAGAAAATAGCAACTTGAGTTTAAAACAACGTCAAGTATTATTATCAAGTCTAAAGTTATTTTCAGAAATTGGCTTTGAAAATACAACAGCCAGCTTTATTGCTAAGGAGGCTGGAGTTTCAGAAGGGACAGTTTTTAGTTACTTTAAGAGCAAGGAAGGTATCTTAGAAGCTATTCTGTCAACTTTCCTCGAACAGGTTATTCCAGATGTAATTGCTGATTTTTCTGAGACGCAATTAACGACAAACCAAGAGAGTTTTCCATTGTTTTTGAGAAGCATTGTTCGAGATAGACTAGTCTTTATTCAGGAGAATCAAATGCAAGTTAAAATTCTCTTGAGTCGTTCTTTTATTGATAAAACTATTTCTGATCAGTTAGGGAATGTTATTGTTCACTCTATCATTAAGCCGATTAGTCCATTTCTGAATCAGTTTAAAGAAAAAGGTGTTATCCGAGAGTGGTCAAATGAAAGAATTGTTCGTTATATTCTAGCTTTGAGTCTTTCTTATGCTCTTCCAATGATGCTAAATGATAAGGAAGATATGAACATAGATGAAGCAGTAAACGAAATTGTTGAATGCCTGTCTTTTGCCTTAGTAGAAGTAAAGTGAATGTTGATTTTTAAGCCTATTATTAGAAATAGTGGGCTTTTTTAAAACTAATACAAAAATCCCCAATCAGAGCGATTGAGGATTGAACAAATGAATTTTAAACAATACCTTTACTATCATAGCATAGGCTACATTAGTATACTGCCATCTATTCACCTGATGAGAGAGATTTTATCATCCAGATATTCATAGCTGGGTGGCCGGCGGCGTTAGAAAGTGGTTCTTGCAATGCTGTAAAACCATAGTGCTGATAGATGGCCACAGCAGTAGCCAGTTCAGTAGAGGTTTCTAGATAAAGCTGTTCATAACCAGCCAGACGGGCTTCCTGGAATATCCGCTTTATCAACCTGCTGGAATAACCTTTGCCACGGCTATTTTTAGTGACATACAGTTTTTGTAATTCAGCAATCTTATCAGACACAGGTGCAAAGCCACCACAACCAACCAGCTGCCCTTCGTCTTTCAGGACA